>CAZAKO010000045.1:0-10128 GCA_964485745.1 uncultured bacterium | reverse complement strand
GAGTCCAAATTCGGCATATCAATATATGCCTTGTCCCTTAAAATTTGATCAATTCTGGGTTTATCTACCGGTTGCCAGGTCTTGTCCACATATTCCCAGTAGTCTTTGGTTTCCTGATAATAATAGATTACCCCGGGTTCGCCTGGAGAGTCTAAGCTGCCTCTCAATTCCATCGGCTGGAAAGCCACCCCTTTTTTACGGTAGGCTCCGACTCGGTCATTACCCGGGATATTATCATAAGCACTACTTTTCGGTAAATGGAGACTTTGATAATAGAATTCCCGGTCACTTGGCTTACCACCAAAATTCGCCCGTGACATCTGCTTATAATTTGTCAGATTATCAACATCCATATAAACCAGGACGCTTAGATTATGGAGATTAAAAACCTTGCTCAACCGTAAGACCGCGTTGAAATTATCGGTACTTTGCACATTAAATTCAACTGCGGCATACTGTTTGGGATTCCAGGTTACCCATTCACCGGAGCGCCAATCCACCAGTAGATTGGCCTTGTATCCTCCCAGGGGATAGATGCCCTTCAGTGCCGGTCCAAAGTCTTCAGGGATGTGCAGTGCCAGATTAAACCGGGCATATGGTCGGGGAATTGGCCGTTCCTGATACAGATTTATAGTAGCTTCATCGTATTCCTTTTGCCGCGAGGGATCCTGGTACATCTCTTCCCGCCCAAAATGCCCCAAAGTCGAGACCTGATAAGTATAATTCCCGAAAAAAGTCCACCAGCGCCCCTTACTCTTGCGCAATGAGATTTCCAGACCACGAATATCTTCATAACTGTTGCTGGTAGAGCGGGTATAGGAGATTCCCCCAACCGAAACATACTGGGTGTTATTCTGCTGATCAAAAATATCATGATAGAAAGCCGCAATCTGAAATAAGAGACTATTGAAAAGTAAGTGATCGTAACCTAATTCATAGGAAATCGTCTTCGCTAAAATCAGATTCGGATCACCATAGGTTTTCAAAATACGATCGCTTGTTCGGCCAATCCGAAACATGGTTTCATAGGAAGGCATTTGCTTAAAATGACCATAGTTGAAAAAGAACTTCGAGTTTGCGGTAATTGGATGGGCAATCCCCAAACGGGGACTAAACTGCCACTGCGGTTTGGACTTTTGCATCGGATAAGCTTGATCCTCACTGTAATTGGAGGTAAAAAAATCTTCATCGTACGGGTCAACATCCCACCAGTCGGTATTCGAATTACTGTAATCCAGGCGCAAGCCAAGATTTACCACCAGTTCCCGGGTCTCTAATTTGTCCTGGACATACAGGGCACTCCGAATCGGTCTGGCTTTAAATTGGATGTGGTCTCCCCACTTTTCATTGGTATAGTTTTGCATTAATCCGTAATCGAAATCAATATCGTTATAGATAAACTCCAGTCCCGCTTTGACGAGATTATTGAAGTTTACCTGACTGACCAAATCCGTTTTAAGAATATTAGCAGTTGCCAGAGTGTTATCCCGGCGTTTGCAGGTAAACCCACCAAATACCATCTTGCCAAAGATCCCGGTCCTATACTCGAAGTCATAACCAAAGGGGGCTTCGTCAACCTTATAACCAGGTACAATTTCATACTTGGTGGTATCTCGGAAATCGGGCGGACGAGTATAATAATCTCTGCTAAAACGCTCATAAGAAATTTCGTAATAGGTTTTGGAACTAAGTGCATGGGTTAACTTGGCGGCCAGGGACTTGTGCCCGATGTCAGCCAGGCTATACTCCCCAGTACCAAACAGAATCCCTAAGTCTTCCCCCATTTGACCAGCTATTTCATTGGGGTAACGCAGATAGTAATACGACCAATTCTGCTGCATGGTATACTGCTTCCCTACCAAACCAGATATCATTAGCTTCATATTCGATGAAAGATCAGCAGACACTTTCAATGACCAATCATAATCCACATAATCATCGCGGGTCAAGGGTACCAAGAGCATTTCGCGATGCCTCCGATAAGTAGTAAAGAAACGCAGGTTTCCAAACTTTTCACTGATTATCGGAACAGGTCCTCCAAATCCCGCATCAACATCATAATCGGGATCATACTCGGGTTGTTTACGCGTCTGCCACATGAATACCCGTTGAGCGGCAAGCGGCGAGAGATCGTTGGTCGGGTTAGCATCGGTCATTAATTTCTGCGAGACGGCATTCCAACCCTCAAAATCCAGATATTGATTTTGCTTATATTTATCCCAGTAGCTGCGCACTCCATCACCATTATAATCGGTAAAATCTTCCCCGCTATCCCACTGTCCATTACCATTGACATCGGTATATGGTTCGCCGTACGCAGTTCCGGTCCAGCAAACCGCATCATCGTAAAATGGTCGCAGAAATCCCGACATCGGATCAAAGGGTGAAATGCCAAAATGTTTCGGGGTATAGGGACTATATTTCAGCTCTAAATTCCCGTAATAATCAGTTTTACTGCCTTCGCGAGTAACCACATTGACAATTCCCGAACGAACCTGCCCATATTCGGCGTTAAAACCACCTCGTTCGACCGAAAGTTCTTGAATGGCACTCAAAGCAATGCCGGAAATGGGTTTATTATTGCGAGGATCACGCAGGGTGACACCATCCATTAAAAACAGCGCTTCATCCGAGCCACCGCCACGAATTTCCAAACCTCCCTGGATACCCGCCTGTAATCCAACCAGATTACTAACATTCGATACCGGCAATGCCTGAGTCTCCTCCGCAGTAATTGCTACCACACTGGTTGCCACATCGGGCTTGATTACCCTGCGTTCGGCGACAACGCTCACAACTTCGCCTTCGATAACCTGAATATCGAGCGCAAAATCCACTCGGGCGGTCTGATCGATAATTACCTCCACCCCGGTTTTGATAATCCGTGAATAACCAATTACCGAAACCTCGACATCATAAGTTCCCGGCGGCACCTGCAGGATCGTAAACTGTCCACCATTATCGGTTGCCGCACCAATATTCGTACCAACAATGATCACATTAGCTCCGGGCAGTGGCACACCGGTCTTATTATCCGTCACAATCCCGGCAATTTTACCGGTCGTACCCGACCAGACTGTCGCCGTCACAAAGATAACCATAAAAATTATGGTCAGATTCTTTATTAATTGTCGCATATATTTTTCTCCCCCATCAATATGCTTATTGCCCATCTAATCTCCTCCGCTCGATTAATCCCTGAGCTAATTCCGGGGCAGTTAATTATCTCATAAATTCCTACCATAATAAGGTGCTCCCTGTCTGCCAATATCAATTCGGACTATACTCCAACTATCGCCACCCTGGACTATGTATAGGTAATTACCATTACCCCACACCAAATCATTGATCGGCGAAGGTAAGATTCCTTTGTAAAAGATATCCTGCTCTTCAGTTGCACGATCGAAGGTTAGAAGCGGCGAAGTATTAGCTGTCCCAACAAACATCACCCCATCCTCCGAAAAAGTAAAATCATAGATCTGTGTGCCAGCCTCAAGATCCAATTCTGACAAGTCCAGAACCAGCTCCCGGGTGCTCAGACTACCGTTGGTATTCTGAATTTTGTGCCGCCAGATTGCAACGGCAGGATTACTCTCATCCGGCGTCCCGGGTTTTACCAGAAGATAGACATATTGATTGTAAATCCGAACGCAGGAGATTGTATCCGCTGCGTATACTCCGAGTTTACCAAAAGTAGTATCGGGCTTAATAATTATTAAATCAGTTTCTTCACCACCGGCATAAAAATTACCATACTCATCAAAATCGCCATAAGACACAGCCTCACCGACATCCACCCATTCGGTCTCCTCACCAGTTGCCAGGTTCAGTGCGTATATTTTTTTATAATCCATCAACATATACAACTTTCCACCCGGACCGACTCTGGAATCCACAACCGTCCGCTTTGAGGTACCCAGGAGAGCTGTAGTTCCATCTGGTTGAATTTTAAATACATCCCTGGGTGTTTGGGTAAAATACACATTTTCACCGGCATCAACGGCTACCGAACTAATCTCGTCAGATTCTGCCAATTGTCCATAGGCAGCATAAACCGGTTCGACTTTATAAGGCCCAAACTCACCAACCTCGATTGCCTCCAGAGTGGCTACCCTTACAGTCAGAGAATCTCCAGTTTGATTAGGTCGGCGGATAGTGATAGCCATTGTTGTACTATTAACTACTTCCACCGGAACAGTATTGAAATAGACAAAATTATTTTCAGGTGAAGGATTAAAATTTTCACCTTGAATCTTGAGATAATTATATCCAGCAGGCGCAACCGAACCGGGTTCCAAGCCACTGATTACCGGGGGAGTGGTAACCGCACGTTTGCGGTTGTACATGGCGGTTGGACCATCATACTCACACCTGAAATTGATCCCGATCAAGGCAATCAAGAACAGGTTGACGTTTATCATGCCTTTAGATTTCATAAAGATTTCTCCTTATTTTTCACTCCCAGCCTCTGGCACTTGCTGTTTTTCCGTAAAATCAAAAAACTCAATAGCGTCATGCAATTTCTGGATAAGATTTACGCAATTCAAACTAGCTTGCTTGCAGGATTATCCTATTTCAAATTTATCATTTTATTATTCAAGGTCAATAAAAGATTCGATGGCGGAATAAGTGCCCATATTTACTATAGCAATCTTGGTCAAGAGCCAAAATTTAACCCTCACGGTACCTCAAAAACTACGGCTACGGCAAAACGTGAAGTACTAAAAACCCACCCGGTGCCGCAGGTGAATTACTATTTAGCCACTTTGATAGTTCATTACAGTCTGGATAAAAGCCGTGATATTCTCAGACTTTACATTGGGTGGCATGCCCCCGCCGCAAGAGATAATGATCCGGGATTGGTCCTCAAGCGAGTCTAATAAATCGGTAGTAGCCCGAACTACATCATTGGGGGTCCCCGCCGCCAGAACGTCACGTGGCGGAATATTGCCCAATAAGGTAACCCGGTTTCTAGTCAGTTGCTTCAATTCATTTAAGGATATATCAAAACCCATATTAAACAAATTGACACCAATTTCCGGTAAAAATGGTGCGGAAATTTTGCACGCCGCATCATTGTGTAAAAATTTCACCGCTACATCAGCATCAAATAATTCCTTAAAGTAAGGTAAGGCGAAACGGCAAAATTCCGGCTCGCCAATAAAGCCGATAATATCATCCAGCAGAAAAATGCCATCAATAGTGGAAAAAGTATCCCGCTGCAGACGCAGCCAATCTTTCAAATAGGCCGTAATTTTAATTAGTAGCAGCTCAACCTTTTCCGGCTCGATCATTAAAGCCGTCAGAAATTCGGTAGTACCCATCAGATAGCTGGCAATATTCAGGGGTCCGCGGGCAACCGCAAAGCGGATTTTATGACCGGCGGCTTCAATTTGCGGCTGAGCCAGCTTCAGCCGATTCAAAACAAAAGGTAAGAAGCCATCAGTTTGCGGATTTGGTTGGGGGAGAGAATCAATCTCAGCCGTGGATTTGATTAGCGGGTGAGCATGCGGAAATTCGTTAATCGGAAAGGTGCAGCGGACACCAAAAGCCGAGGGTTCGGTGCACATCCCGAATTCCGACCAGAAACCGGGTAAAAACATGACCTGCGGGAAATCCCGAAGCGCCTTGAAATTAGCCTTTAGCCACACCTCATCGTTCGAAAAATAATCGAGAATATTGCAGCCATACCAATTCGGCAGCCAGGGACTATCAATAATAAATCCAACGGGGAACGGCTTAATAATTTCCCCTGCAATTACTTTTTTTAGGATTTCCCACTGCTGGTCGGTCATGTTATCCCCCTAATAACTTTTTGTCTTACCTATTCCTCACCTAATCAAAATGACTATTTGTGCAAAAAAACGGAACGAATTTGGACATTCCTCTACTTTAGCAAAATCATCTTGTACGATTTGGTGAAATCTCCAGCCGTGATCCGATAGAAGTAAATTCCCGAACTCAGTTCCCGGGCATCAAACTGAGTCGTATACCTGCCGGCCGGCATCTGCCGCTCAACCAGCGATTTGACCTCTCGACCTGTAAGGTCATATACTTTTAGCTGCACATAACTTTCTACGGGCAATGAAAAATCAATCGCCGTCACGGGATTGAAAGGATTGGGATAATTCTGACATAGATTAAAAGCGGTTGGAAGATTGCTGCTTTGCTCGGTTATT
Source organism: uncultured bacterium (assembly GCA_964485745.1). Taxonomy (GTDB): domain Bacteria; phylum Fidelibacterota; class UBA2242; order UBA2242; family UBA2242; genus CAZAKO01. Next base: position 3,949 of record CAZAKO010000045.1, on the reverse strand, counting down.
CCACTAACATAGATGAACTTACCTACCGCAAAAGGACCAAGCCTGGTGATACCTCCTCTTGAAACGCTGTAAGGTACCCCTTCAAACTGGTAGGCATAATCTCCCGAACCGGCTTCGGTGGTGTCCTGCAAGTTAAAAATTTGAGCACATCCCATCCGATCCGACCTGAAATTTGAGGTCTCTGATGAGGTCATCCAACCGAATTGGATGGTATAGTTACCGCCACCCTCGGTCTCTTCGCTAATCTCCCATTTGACTTTTACCCGGCCACCACCCGGGGCGTCTTTTTCATCAACGGTAGCACAGACTCCAAGGATATCGTCACTGCCGGAGTTTGTAATCCAAACTGGAGAATAAAAGCTTGCCCCAACGGGGAAAAAGGTTTGGGCAGAACCTACAATATTTAATTTCAAGGTCCCGCCATCGCTCGTTACCACAAAGGTTGTGTTGGAGTTATTGATTGCCGACCTGGCAGTCAGGCTATTTGTCCCCAATTTCAATTTACCGGCAAGGTCTAAGACTCCCGCAATCGTGCGTGAAGCATGAAGCGTAACGCCCTTCTTATTTACCACAAAAAGATTACCTGGACCACTAACTGCCGGGAATTCTGCATCGCTGGTTGTTTGAGCGTCCGAACTCGAATATTTAAGCGAGCCTGCCGATCCATATTTCAGAGCCTTGCCACCAAGAGCTAAGGCTCCATCGCTCAATTCCAGGGTACCATTCACCACCACTGAGTTCGAAAGGGTTACACCAGCCTTGTTGGCAATGATCAAACCATTGACGGTATCCGGCATCGAATTGCCGGTCACCTGAGCCGCAGTACCGTTAAAACCGTAACTCGCGGCTTTGCTGTATGTCTTTGTTCCGGTACAGGCGATTGAGCCGTCAATCCCGCTCACATGGGCGGTTTGCATGGTTGCACCCGCCTTTAAATTAAATCCACCGGCACCTTCCAGGACATTTAATCCCAGATCCAAGATCGCACCGTCGTCCACTTCGACCGGAAAACCGCCGCTCCCGAAAGTCACGCTCGAAAAAGCCAAAGTCTGAACGTTACCATTTCCGGTAAAGACAAATTTTGCACCAGTGGGATTTGAGTTCTGGGTGGTGGCATTTGCTAAGGAGACACTACCTTCGATGTTCCAGGCAGTTGTCCCGGTCCCGCCCTGCGAGCCGCGACTAACCGAAAAATTACCGCCGGTGACTTTGATATCGCCAAGCTGGTTAATAATAATCGTTGTGCCGGCATTACCTGTACCGTTACTGGAGAACTGCCCACCGGACTGAATGATATTGCCTTTAATATTGACCGTTGCCGATTCGCCAGCCAGGGGTGCACACAGCTGCCATCTGCCGGAACCAGTATTCTCGATAATAAGATTACCGCCGATGGTGACATCATTCCACCTCAGGTTCAGATTGTCAGTCTGATCCGGGCAATTCCAACGGATATTAAAAAAATTCTGATTAGCGTTAACTGGCGCGACAGTTTTGACACTATCTATGACACAAAATGAACTATCTCTCCAGATTGCCGTTGGGATCGTACCGCCATCTTGTTCGTGGGCATAAATTCCGGAACCCACAAAAGACAGGGTGGCACCCTCCTCACTGGTAATTGTGCCGTGATTTTTGACATTTCCCTCAACTACCAGATCCGTCCCAACACCATTTTTAATATGCAGGGTAACTCCTTTATTAATTACCAGATTACCGCCAGCTGCGACGGTCAGTTGATCAGCCGAATCAGCTGCAGTGACGGTGATCGTATGCCCATCTAAAATTGTAATTGCTCCATCTGATAGTACCGGAACATTTGGCGCCGGATGAACCCATGTCGTACCGTCATAGCGCGCCCAGCTATTGACATCATTCCAGTTCCCCGATTGGGACGAGTGGATTTCACCGACCGGACGATAATATTCAGTACCGCTGTCGAATGCCTCAACACTAAAATAATAATCAACACCGTGGTTTAAGCTGCGAATGAATACGCTGTCAACATCATAAACTATATAGTTATTGTACAGTTTTGTGGGAGCAATGCCATACCTTACGATATACCCATCGGCATTGGCAACTGGTGTCCAGCGAATGACCGCATCGCGGCCGTCAGCCGCATCGCGTTCCACAGTGACATTCGTCGCCGGTGTAAAAACCGCCTGCTCTGAATTTCCAAAAACTCTCAGATCTTGAATCGCAAACAATCCCATGCCCGGAGCAAGAGCAACGTTGGTCAGTTTGATGTAGCGGGCCTGGGAGGCCTGGGCCAGTTCAATGTAATCGTGGGGCAAATCCTGCAGATTCTGGCTCTTATCCACAAGCACATCCCAGTTTATTCCATCCAATGATTTTTCGAGGATGTATTGATGGTAAAGAACATTGTTCCTGCCGCGCACGATGCTGGGATCGGTTTTATGCTCCGCAAAATTGACCTGGATCGCTTCCACGGTGCATTCTTTGCCCAAGTCTATCATCAGCCATTCATTGGCATCGGCGGTGAGGGCGGACCAATACGTCCGGATATCTTCGTCTACCGCTTTTTCAACGCCATAGCCCGCTAATGAGGATGAGGCCTGGACGAATTTTTTATGAGACAGCAGCAGCATCCCGGCAAAATTCTCATCTACCGGATTGGCCTTCACGCCCGGATAATATTGCGGATAGTCGCCGAAAGCCGTGTTGGTGTGAATCTGACCGTCCGCGTCAAAGCCGACGGGGTAGAGGGCCAGACGGCGCTCGAATATGTGCTTGACCGAAACAGTCAGCGTACCGACATGCCAGTAGTTGCCGTCCTTATCCTTGAAGGTGGCGCCGTGCCCGCCGCCCGAGACGAAGCCGGTCGGCTTGAAATCAACCGGACTATAGGGCGCATATTGAAACGGTCCCAGGGGAGAGTCGGCGACGTAGACGCCGTCTGAGTACGTTTTCCATTCTGTGCCTGGAGCAGAGTATTTCAAGTAGTATTTGCCATTCTTTTTGTTCATCCAGGAGCCTTCGATCCAGGGACGCATATCCGACTCGAAGACGACGCCATTTCCGCGTCTTTCCCAACCATGTGTTGCGTATAGACCCGCACCGGCAAACAAGACGACTTGACTACCGATTTCCCGAAATGTGTTCGGATCGAGCTCCACTCCGTAAATAATCGGATTTTCCTGCGAGAGGCCATGATACATATATAACCGTCCGTCATCGTCGAGAAAGAGCGCTGGATCTTGATAGCCCTTAGCTATCGGTTTGCTGATCCATTTGCCCGACTTTGGATCGCCTGTCTTGTAAACTTGTTGGACGCCTTCTGAAGTGATAAAGAAAAGAGAATCTCTCATCACCACGACGGCAGGAGCATAGTTTGCAATATTTAATCCGGTCGGTATGATAAATTCCCAATTTCGAAGATCAGGCGAAGTCCAATAACCCCCGGAATGCGAAGCAAACAGATAATAATCATCCTTGAATAAAACAATCACCGGATCAGCCGCTTCCCGGCCATCCGGGGCATCGTCAAAAAACATGTAATTCAGATTCAGTGGATTACAAAAAGTCTGGGGGCTCTGAGCGACCTGACCGAATGCCACCACGCCAAGCAGCATCAGCCAGAGAGGTAAATACCAATATTTTTCGCTAATTTGGAACATGGTTTCTCCTTCCCCTTTATTGGTTTTATTTGTCGTTTAGAAATTATCTCTTCCAACATTTTAAATTATTTCAACAGAATCATTTTACGCGATTGGCTGAAATTGCCGGCTTTAATTTGATAAAAATAGATGCCGGAATTCAGTTGAGCCGCATCAAACTCAAGCACATAATTTCCTGCCGGTAACTTTTGATTAATCAGGGTTTGCAGCTCCCGCCCATTAACATCGAAAATTTTGAGCTCAACCAAATTTTCACTCGCCAATGAATAATTAATCGTAGTCATAGCATTAAACGGGTTGGGATAATT
>CAZAKO010000044.1:4367-15654 GCA_964485745.1 uncultured bacterium | reverse complement strand
AGAGCCACCTGGATGCACTCCTGCAATGATAGGGGCTTTTCCTGCATAAAAGCATTAATTGTCAAAAGCATAAAACATATCAGGAGACGCATACAATTCTTCATCATGACCTCATATTCTTGTTAAACCGGACAATGCCGCCATCACCGCCACAAAAATTAGCCAGAGACTCATCCAAATGATGAACACCGTCTTGTTACTTTTCCCGGTAAAAACACCTACCCCAATTGCCAGCAGCACTACCTTCCAGAATGCAAAAATGTCCAATCCCACCAAAAAGTTGAACCAGTAGCTCTTGGTTTCGGCAACAAAAAGTGCCGGACCGGTGTAGATGCGAATGGTTTCCTGGGCAAAAATCAGCGGCAGTCGCACCGCCCAGGCAATCAGATCAATCAAATTGACATAAGCAACAGCTGCCACCGACTGGATAAACCGAATTTCACCCGCAAAAACAAAGTTATTAACAGCAATTAAAATCCCAGCAACAACCACAATCTTCATTAAGATAGTGACTATACCGCCGACATATTTCATAACCGAAGCCTGTTGCCTTTCAAATCTTTCCAGTGCCAGGGCTTTTTGCTCATCGCCTAATCTTTCACTCTTATTAATCATGGATTGAACATCTTGAGTCGAAATCGGACTGACAAGATGAGTAGCTGCGATAGTCATAGATAGAATTAAAATCAGGGGAATAACGATATCCAATCAATGCGAATGCCCTTTTAAAGATTGAAAGGTCGCTTTGGGTTCCCAGAAAATTAGCAACAGTTTCTGCCATAGCGAGATACTCTTGATATTTTCCAATTGACTAATTCCTTGCATCAGATAAAAACTCCTCCTTTGATCGTTTTAAACAAATCTAAGTTGTCAATTTTCCGACTAAACGGCTTTAAGTAAACAGATTTTTTGGAATATACCAGAAGAAATTGATTAAACTGCATTGAAAGATTAAGGATTGATTTTGGAAGTTACCACCTGAGTTGCTTTTTAAATCACACATTGAATTCTATGTAGAACAATAACCTCAAATTGCTAAATTAGTCCTGTGTTAAATTTTTGTTGTATAACATCCATTACCCAGATCATGTCACCTTTGACAATCCAAAAAACTTAAGATTAAGGAATTTTGATGAAATCTTCCGATCGTGAATTACTCTATTTACTAATTTCTGCTGTCGTAATCCTGATTTTTGTATTGCTATTTATTGCGCTGCTACAGCGACCATCCGAAATTTCCCCCGTTGCGAAACCTTTCTATCCAGCGCGAGAATTTCGGGGAATCTGGATGAGCCGCTTCGATTATACCCAAAACCTGAATAGCACTGACAAAGAAGAAATCCAGAATTACATTAAAAGGACTTTCCTATGGTTCAAAGAGGCAAATCTAAATACCGTATTTTTTCAGGTCAGGGGCAATGCCGATGCCTTCTACCCGTCAAGCTATGAGCCCTGGAGTCAACTGCTGACCGGATTTCTGGGGCAGGATCCAGGATGGGATCCGCTTCAATTCGCCATCCACACCGCCCACGAGCTGGGATTAGAACTACATGCCTGGATCAACGTATTTCCTGCCTGGCGGGGCAAAACAGAACCGGCGCTTAGCACCCCGATTCACCCTCTGCTGGCTCATCCTGAATGGATAGTTTGTGACAGCCTTGGAAAACCCATGTCTAAGTCTGAGAGTTATACTTTTTTCTCTCCTGGCAATCCGGAAGTACAGCGTCATATAATAAATGTGCTGATGGAAATTACCTCAAAATACGAAGTTGATGGAATTCATTTTGATTATATCCGCTATCCTGAGGGATCAGCGAAAAAGGGTTATTCCCATGATAAGGTCAGCGTTACTCGATTTCTCTCATCTAAAACCAACCCGCTTAAGTTAGACTGGGAAAATTGGCAGCGTGAGCAGCTTACCGCTTTTGTCGCCAAGGCATATAATGCAATCACCAGCATCAAACCATGGATCAAAGTATCGGCGGCTGTCATTGGTAACTATAATCAATCCAGCTGGTCGGGCTACAAGGCTGTTTACCAAGATGCAGCGCGCTGGGCAGCAATTGGTAAAATTGATCTTATCGTTCCCCTAAATTATCGTTCACGTGAAAATGACGGTTTTCGGAAAATAATCGAATCATGGAAAAATATACCCAATATTCAACAACCAATTGTCACCGGAATAGGCGCTTACCTGCTATCCTTCGAGGACGTACTCAAAGAAATTGATGATGCTCGCTCCGCCGGGCTGAATGGGATGGCGTTCTTCGCCGCCAGCTCCTTTGACAGTACTCAATTAAATAGATTAAAATCAGAAAAATTTCAATTAGCAGCTATTCCACCAGCTATACCCTGGAAATACAAAAATCTGCCACCTGCGCCGGATTCCTGCGTTGTTACCAACGATAGCCTTAACTTTGTATTCAACTGGAAACAGTTAAAATTACCTGAGAAAGGTAATTTCATCCGCAACTATGTGATTTACACGTCTGTAGAAAATAATATTGATATCAGCAATGCCGCATTCATTCTTTCAATATTACCGGGAAAATCTACCCATTTTCAGACAATGATAAAACCTAACGATAATTCTCAGAATTACTTTATTACTGCAATAGATGCCGCACATAATGCGAGTGAATTGGTTCAATTCTTAGCAGATACTAATACCTATAGCGATTTCTCTCCCGCTAAAGCGGGATCGAAATGACTTGCTGGCGAAAAATTCAAACCTTATCCGTCATCTCGAATCCCCGGCAGCTGCCGGGGTGAGAAATCGGTTATGTTGAAGAAAATGCTATTTGAAATGATCGTTGGAAGACCTCATTTTTTTTCCAGGTAAAAAAAGAAATTCCGGTTTTGCCCGGAATTTCCTTTTAGTAAGACTTATATTAATTATCGGTAAGTAACTTTATCTGCCCATGCTTTTGCCGGCAGATTTGAGATCATTACAGGCTTGGACTACCCGATCAGCCATACCGGCGCGAGCCTGTTTCAACCAGGCACGCGGATCGTAGAGCTTCTTTACGCCAACTTCGCCCTCGACTTTCAAGACTTTATCATAGTTTAAAAACATATGATTCACCACTGGACGAGTAAAGGCGTACTGCGTATCGGTATCAATATTCATTTTGACCACACCATATTCGAGAGTTTCATGGATTTCCGCGATACTGGAACCCGAGCCGCCGTGAAATACCAGGAAGAATCTGGCTTTTTCACCATGCTTGGCCACGACGCCATCCTGACCTTCTTTTAAAATAATTGGTTTCAAAACAACATTACCCGGCTTATAGACACCATGGACATTGCCAAAGGTCGCGGCAAACATAAATTTGGCACCTTTAACCTGATATAAAGCCTCGTGCACCGCAATCATGTCGTCAGGAGTGGTATACAATTTCTCCTTACCAGTTCCTTCTGCTTTTACTCCATCTTCTTCACCACCGACAACACCAGCTTCGACTTCCAGAATAATTTCGTTTTCGGCGCAGAGTTTTAATAACTCCACAGCCTGTTTCATATTTTCTTTCAATGGCACCGCACTGCCGTCGTACATATGACTGTTAAACAAATTAGGTAATCCCGCCTGGCGTCGCCGGGCCGTCTCGGCTATCAAAGGTTTCAAAAATGAGTCAATCTTGTCTGTCTGACAGTGGTCGGTATGGAGGGCAATATTGACATCATATCTCGCAACAATTCGATGGGCATGTTCAGCTAAGCAAATTGCACCTAAAACGGCATCTTTCAAATTACCACTGGCATGCTCACCGCCGCCAGTTGAAACCTGGATAATTCCATCGCTATTTGCTTTCACAAAGCCCTCAATTGCGGCATTCATCGTGTCGGTAGCCGTAACATTTATTGCCGGATAGGCATAGTGTTCCCGCTGAGCCTTTTCGAGCATCTTGACATATTTCTGGTAAGTGACAATTGGCATATCAAAATCTCCTTTCTATTTTCAACTTGTTCTTGGATTAATTTAAATTGAATGGGTGAGGAATAAAAGAGATAATCTCGGTTTGGAGTTACCCTTCACCGGCTTGCGTTTTTTTTAATGATTGCCTACATTTAAACAAGAAAAAATAATAGGAGGTGAATATGCCCGAGAAAAAACGTCTTTTAACTTACCTTGAAGAAAATAAGGTGCCCTATCAGATTACTGCCCATCCAAAAGCTTATACGGCTCAGCGCGTTGCCGCCAGTGCACATATATCCGGTAATTATTTCGTTAAAACCATTGTCGTTAAAATCGAAGGGAAATTAGCATTAGCAGTGCTACCGGCAAATGAAAGAATCAATTTCGATCAATTTGCGAAACAGTTAAAAATCCCAAAAGTGGAATTAGCCACCGAAGCCGAATTTCGTAAGCAATTCCCCGATTGTGAGACTGGTGGGATGCCACCTTTCGGCAATCTGTACGGGATCGATACCTATATCGCCGCAGATTTATTGAAAAACGAGGAAATCGCCTTCAATGCCTGTAATCATATTGACATAATCACGCTGAAATTTGCAGATTACCAAAAACTAGTGAATCCACAGTCATTTCATTTCGAAGTTCATTAACTAGAATTTAAAATAATGCCATTTACAATTTCGAGATCGTAGTTCTTAATCCCGGAGAAGGTTCTCGATAGAGTTTCACCGCTCTTCCATTTTCTCACGAAATAAATCGGTTAAGCGCTTCAATAAAGGCAATTCATGGCTCTCTTTTGTTTCTTTTTCCTGCTCGGATTTGATGCTTTCGATGACCTTCGCTTTTTTACCAACCATTTTTTCAAAATCTTCAACTGATTCAAAAACGCAGATACAACCGGAAATATCGTTGTGGTAATTTACTATTGGAAAGATAACTACATTAACATCAGCTGGTTGATCCATAACGTCTAAAGTCAAGGGACTCTTTAAAGCGATAAATTTTGACTTTTTTAATTCGTTAATTGCATTGCTGTAGCTGAGGTTCTCCAGAATATTCTCGGCATACTGTCCAATAATATCCTTATCCTCAATCTGCAATTCTGCTAATAGCTGATCGCTCACTTTGCTAATTTGCCCTTGCGCATCGAGGAGCATAATGTTTAGTTTTGATTTTTCGAGTAAAAGATTAATTGCATTAGACAAGCTGCTGATTTTCAGCGATTTCATTTCGTTTAATGAATTAAGTTGTGCATTGATTTCGCTAATTTTTTCACCCAGTAATCCCAGCTTTTGCAGCTGCTTGCCACTAAAATATTTCCCCTGGCGCGAGAGTTCAATGGCTTTATCCAGCTCCCGATAAATATTGCGACTTTTAAAAATCGTGTTAAGGAAAACGAAGGTCATGATAACAATCAGAATCAGGGTAAAGTAAACAAAATTTTCGGCGAAGAATCGAAAACTCGAAATCTCCTCGGAACTAATATTATTCAGGGCAAAATAAGAATATATTGCATACCCAATAAATACAATCAGGATCAATAGATAAATGCAACAAATCCGCAATTTTGAGATTAAATACATTATAATTCCCTTAATTTTTCAATGTCTTTTTCCCGCCCCACAACAACCAGAATATCATCTTTTTTCATTCTCGTCGCAGGAGTTGGAAATTCGACCAATTCCTCAATAATCGGATTGCCCATTTCGTCAATTTTCGTATTGATATGTTTGACCGAAATAATATTGACATTAGTTTTCTTGCGCAGATCGAGTTCGAGAATACTTTTTCCGACAAAGCTTTTTGAGCAAACTACCTCAGCCAAAATCTGATTTTGACCAATATAAATCTTGTCAATGATATCAGGTGATACCAGCTTACTGGCAATTCGTTTACCTTCTTCGATTTCAATATTAATTACTTCAGTTGCACCAACCTGCTTCAGTACCTGGGCATGAATATCGGAAACTGCCCGAGCAATGATATACGGGACGCCCAAATTTTTCAATACTGCGGTAGTCAAGATGCTGGCTTCGATGTTCTCCCCGATCCCCACGACCGCCACATCAATATCTTCGATGGGCGCATTTTTAAGCGATTGCTCGTCAGTGCTGTCAATTAAAATTGCCTGGGTTACCATATTTTTGACCTTCTCGATCAATTCAGGCTGATTATCTACGGCGATCACTTTACCGCCTTTTTCAGAAACGACCTGGCATACTTCAAGACCAAAAGTTCCCAACCCGAATACTCCAAATATTTTTTCCTTAGCCATCTATTGTTCCCCTTTTTTAACCAATTAAAATGTCTCCCTCGGGATATTTAATCCGAATAATATCCCGCCTTTGTGAAAGCGCAATTACCAGTGTCATAGGTCCAATTCGACCAATAAACATTAAAATAATAATCGTGAATTTACTGATATTTGAGAGATTGCCCGTAATACCTGTAGACAATCCCACTGTCCCAAAAGCCGAGACTACTTCAAATAGAATCTTCTCAAACGGATAAGGTTCGATTAGGCCCAGAACGAGTGTACCGCAAAAGATTGCTCCCAGGGCAAGGATAATAATCAGAAATGCCTTATTAATCAAACTTTTCGACAAGAAGTTATTCATCAGTGTCGTTTCTTTGCGGTTTTTAAGGGTTGACCTCAGATAGGCAAAAATAACCGATACGGTGTTGACTTTAACTCCACCGGCGGTCGAACCTGAGGCACCGCCGATAAACATAAATAGAATCATAATCAATAATGTCGGTAAACGAAATTTTGCTATGTCAACCGTATTGAAACCGGCTGTTCGGAGTGTCACCGATTGAAAGAAAGCCGCAAGATACTGGGTTTTTAAATCATACTGAATCAGGTTATGCCGATGTTCAATCCCGTAAATCAGTAGCATGCCGGTGATAATTAAAATGCTAAGTGCAATCACCACTACCTTGGTGTTAAGGGTTAATTTCGACTTACGGATTCGGCGACTAAAGATATTGGTTTCTAAATTTGTCTTAAAATTTTCAATCAGGTTAAAAATAACCGAAAAACTAATTCCGCCGAGAATTATCAGACCAGTAATTACAAAATTCAGTGAAATGTTGGATTTAAAATACACCAAATTATCGGTAAACAAAGCAAAACCCGCATTACAGAAAGCCGAAATAGCATGAAATATCGAAAAAAAGGCAGCCGTATAATTATCACCAAAGAGATCATTGAAATCTCCAAAAAGGATCATCGCGCCCACCAATTCGATCCCAAAAGTGAACAGAATAATCTTGGTTATCGTAGATGAAATTTTCTGGATATCTTGCTCATTGAGTAAAAAAGAAAGTGCAATTTTATCTTCGAGTGAAATTCTTCTCCCGATGACAAAGGCACCAAAATAAGATAAAATCATAATCCCTAATCCTCCAATCTGAATCAGGATCATGATAATAATCTTGCCAAAAAGTGAAAACTTCGTTGCCGTGTCCACGACAATTAAACCAGTTACACAGACAGCCGAGGTTGCCGTAAAGAGGGCATTGATGAATCCTAAATGCGATTTATCAGCTGTGGAAATTGAGAGCATCAGAAAAATCGTTCCGATTAAAATAATGATAATAAAACTAATTGCGATAGTCTGGGCTGGGTGGCGGGAAACAGATTTGATATAGGCATTTAAGCGCTTCATGCGACCGAGAATTTTCAGCACTGAAAAAATATTCCGGATTAAAATTATATTGGTAGATAGGCGATGAATATCGGCGCCACCAGAAATATAGCGATGATAGCGAGTATAGATGAATAAAACCAAAATCACCAAAAGTAAAAGGTGGTCAAAAAGGGTATTTTTGATGTATAAAAGTTTCTTCTCGACACGGATGATCCGGATTATGGTTTCCGTAACAAAAAGGATAATAATAAAATAGTCAAGCACCCCAACGACTAGACTGATGATCTTTGTCTGGGGAATTCCATACTCAAGAAACAAGGATAGAATGCTTAAAAATAAGACGATGACGATAATATGATCAATTAAATTTCGTCTGGTATTCAACGCAAAATCCTGACTACCTTCGTGCCTGTAACCATATACAAAATATCGCTTATTTCCTCTGTATAATACTTACTTATTGGATATTTGTAGTACCGGCAAACGAGCTCAATTATTTTAATTTATAATTCTTTAGTCCCCAGGTTATCTCAGTAATCATTACTTTGATAATACCGGTAACCGGAACCGCGAAAAGCATCCCAACCGCACCCGCGATATTACCCCCAATGATCACTACAATGACAACAGTTAGCGGATGCATATTGACACTTTTGGAGACGACCATTGGTGATACCAACGAATTATCTATTGCCTGCACCAGGACAAATGTGATAATAATCCAAATCAGAATTAATCCAATATTTGGCGGATTGCTGAGGATCACTATAAATATAGCAGGTACTGCTCCGACAATCGGACCGAGATAGGGTATTAAATTAGCAATTCCGGCTAACATCCCAATAAAAACAAAATAAGGTATCGGATTATGAAATACCAAATTGATGATAAAAAGACCGACGACTGAGAGGATCCCCACAATCAAAGCATCGATTGCCTGTCCCTGGATATACTTACTAACCTGGTTACCTACTTTTTGGAAAATGTTCAATGATAATTCAAAATATTTATTCGGAATTTTTGCGACGATTGCTCTTTTAAAACGACGAATGTCCTTAACTAAAAAGAAGGTCACGAAAGGTATGATGGCAATCGATGCCAGAAATGATCCAACACTCTTAAAAAAATTCGTCATATTTTTGAGCAAATTTGTTCCGATTTCATTGATTTTTGTAATAACGTTGCGGGCTAAAGTAGGATTATTGAATTTAGCCGCAAAAAAGACCTCAGCTTTTTTCGTCAGATCGTGGATAAAATCCGATTGTAGCTTCGAACTTAACGACTCGGCCGCCTGGATAATTGCAGGAATTACCAAACTAAATAGGAACACAATCGCCCCAATAATTATTAACATCGTGATCAAGATTGCCAATCCCCGATTTATTCCCCGACTTTCCATAAAATCTACGATTGGAGTTAATAACACCGTCAGCAGAATGGAAATTACAAACATGATAATCACACTTCGCACGAAGGGAAAAACTATAATTATGGCTACTATTCCAAGAATGATTAAAAATATACGCCAGAATAAACGCAAAATATGAGAGTAGAGTTGATATGAGTAATTATCCATATATAGAAATCCTTATTTCTCTTGCAGCTCAGATAATTGGAGATTTGTGCGTCTCAAACGCTCACCAATCGTGCGCGCCAATCCGAACAGAATTTTGATTCCCATTTTCGGTTTACGATATAAAAAATCCAGCAAATCCGGCCGAAAAAAGCCTAAGATATCAGAATCTTCATTGGCAATTGCCGAAGCCGAACGAGGAGCCTCATCTAACAGCGCTAAATCTCCAAAAAAGGCACCCTTCTCCAATACAGCGATAGTCGTCATTTCTCCATCAACTTTTTCTTCGGCAATATTGACTGAACCCTTAATAATGATGTACATTCCTAAACCGGGATCACCCATCCTGAAAATCGGTTCGCCCTTTTTATAACCCCGCCGATGAATGATTTTCTCCAGCTCTTCCATCTCCTTTTCATTAAGCTCAGAAAAGATTGGGACATTCTTCATAACCTTAAAAATATCATCCCGATCTTTTCCCTTCCTGATTTCAATCACTTCCCAGATTGGATTACTCATAATTTTCTCTCACCATTTTTAATTTTTCTCACTGATAAATTAATATACTTTTTTCTTTCTGGAAATGAATAAAATTCATTTTCTATATATTTATAAACTTGAATTTGCACCGCGCTTTGATTATTTTGAAGGGTGAAATGAAATTGAGCCACTTTCAGTACTATTTCCCCCGATTGTTAATCTGCTTGATGATGACTATCAGTCTCCGGTCACAGGAAGACCTTGATAAAAAAATTGATTACAAATCAGAAGAACTTCAAAAAATTCGCGATGAAATTAAAGCCCATAAATCTGACTTAATGCAAGTCCAATCCCGAGAAAAGTCACTCCTTTCTCAATTAGAGCAAACTGAAAAAGAGATGAGCCTAACGGCAAAGTTGGTACAACAGCTTAATCGTGAACAGCAATTGAAAACCTATCAGATTGAACAAACTAAACAAGCCATTGGTAGACTCTCCCAGAATTTGGATAAATTAAAATCCGATTTTGCCAAACGTCTGGTCTATCTGTATAAACAAGGTAAGTATAGCGATTGGGAATTAATTCTAACTTCCCAATCAATTAATCAGGCTTTTTACCGTTATAAATATTTGCGCATACTTTCCGATATTGACAAAAAAACTGCCGATCACATTCATTTCAACATTGTCTCGATAAACAATAAAAAAAATCAGCTGACCGAAGAGCTTGCCGACCAGAATCAAATTATTGCCGAGAAAAAGAGATATCAGCAGAACTTGGCAGTTCAAAAGCGTCAAAGAGATTCACAATTAAATCTGGCAAAAAAAGATAAAAACAACCTGATTGCGCAAATCAGAGAAAAAGAAAAAGCCGCTAAACAACTTTCGGATTTAATTGCTAATTTGGAAAAAGAACGGGAAACTCGCCGACAGGAACTCGAGCGTCAACGCCAACTGGCAGGCATTCGCGAGAAAAATCCTTTTCTGGATAGTCAAGGCAGACTGGAATGGCCGGTCTACGGTCAGGTCGTCGGGAAATTCGGCTTACATAAACATCCAACGCTTAATACCCTGACCGAAAACTCTGGAATTGACATTGAAGTCAGAAAGGGAACCCCAGTGCGCTCGGTACTCGACGGTGTAGTTACTACCATAACCTATATTCGCGGTTTTGGAAATACGATAATTATTGACCACGGCTCCGGATTTTACACGGTCTATTCGCACGTTGAAAACGTAAATGTCTATGAAAAAGAGTATGTAACAAAAAAAACGGTGATTGCCGAGGTTGGAGATTCCGGCTCGCTGAGTGGCGCCTTGCTCCATTTCGAAATCTGGAGCAACCGCACAAAATTAAACCCCGAAGAGTGGCTGACTAAACGATCATGACCCTGTTTCCGCTTTTGAACCAGCAAAAAAACCTGGAGCTGCTGCAAAACATCATCCACAATCAACGGGTCGGGAATGCCTACCTTTTCTATGGTCCGGAAGGCAGCGGCAACGAGGGCTTTGCCTTAGAATTCGCTGCCATGCTCAATTGTCAAGGCAGCGGTAATCTTCCCTGCGGTATTTGTAATTCCTGCCATAAAATTCGTCTGTTAGAGCATGCTAATTTGGAATTGGTTTTCCCGATTCCCATTCGAAAGGATTCGTCGGCCGAGGC
>CAZAKO010000044.1:0-4267 GCA_964485745.1 uncultured bacterium | reverse complement strand
CTAATTTGGAATTGGTTTTCCCGATTCCCATTCGAAAGGATTCGTCGGCCGAGGCTGATCCTTTTAAAGGTTTTAGTCAGGCAGAAATGACCGAAATCCAGGAGATTATCCGGGTTAAAGCCCAGAATCCTTATGAAAAGATCAATATCCCGAATGCCAAACATATTCCCATTAATTTTATTCGAGTGGTCAAACAAAAAACCTATCTTAAAGCGGCGGAACCGGGATGGAAAGTCATCGTTATTTTTGATGCTCACCTGATGACCGAGCCTGCCGCTAATGCCTTCCTCAAAATCCTTGAGGAGCCACCGGAAAAATCCACTTTCATCCTGACTACCTCCAATTCAAACATATTATTGCCGACGATTATCTCCCGATGTCAGCCAATTTATTTCCCTGCACTGGCGTCTTCAGTCCTCAAACAGTATTTACTATCCCGCAATATCCCGGAGCAACAGATTGACTTGATTATACGGTTATCCGGCGGCGAGATTAATTCAGCCCTACGACTGGCAGAAACCGACTTCACCCCTCTCAAAGAAAAAATCCTGGATTTACTCCGCTCCCTTGCAACTCTAAATATCGAAAAGCTCTACCATTATGTCGAAGACCTGGCGGCTTTATATCAGGAAGATCAATCTCAGGTTCAGCAGATTATTCTCTCGTTGTGTTTTTGGTTTAGAGACGCACTAATCCAAAGAGAACAACTAAATGAATCGGAATTAATCCTCAAAGAATTCACGCCAGAGATCTGTAAATTCACCACCGCATTTCCCAATTTTGACGCTTATTTAGCCGCCTCCTCCGTCGAGAATTGTATTGATTTCATAAGCCGCAATGTCTATATTAAACTCGCTTTATTAAATCTATTCTTCAACTTAAACCAAGCAATCAATGCCGGATAATAATTGTTATGGATGAAATAATTCACAATAAATTAGTCAAAATCAAATTCCAGGGACAGCGCCGGGAAATATTTCGCAATAGTATGGATTTTCCGGTTCAATCAAATGAACAGGTAATCATAGATGTCGAAAAAGGCGAAGATATTGGCGTTACGCTTCCCTATCCGACTGATAAGGCAGCTGCGCCCGAAGACCAGGAAAAAGCAGTTATCATTCGTAAAGCAACTCCCGAGGACATTTTACGAGATCGCGATAATCGCATTCGCCAACAAGACGCATTTCAGTTCTGCGAGCTGCAGATTAAGAACTTAAACTTGCCCATGAAATTGATTGACGTCGAATATCGGCTTGACCGGAAAAAGGTTATCTTCTTTTTCACTGCCGACGATCGAATAGATTTCCGGGAATTAGTCAAAATCTTAGCGGCAGAATTCAAAACGCGAATTGAAATGCGGCAGATCAGTACCCGCGAAGAGACCCGCCGGTTGGGCAGCATCGGAGCGTGTGGAAAACCGGTTTGCTGTTATCAATTTATAGACGATTTTGATCCAGTCAATACCCAATTAGTCAAAGAACAGAATCTGCCCATGAATCCCACCAAGATTTCCGGTGTCTGTGGAAAATTAAAATGCTGCTTCCGCTTCGAACATCCTCTTTATGAAGAATTTCTTAAAAATTATCCACCTTATGGCAGCAAGGTGGTATTTGGCGACAAAACCGGCAGCATCGAAAAAATAGATATTTATCAAAAGACCGTTACTCTGAAATTTGAGAATGATGAGTTTGAAGAATTCCCTTTAACGGCCTTCGATGGTCATTACAAAGTCATTATTTAGATAAACTATTCCGACAAATATTTAATGAACGATCCCAAGCAGACTTTCTATATCACCACCCCAATTTATTATGTTAATGATAAACCACATATCGGACATGCCTACACGACGATCCTGGCTGATGTATTAGCCCGCTTCCATCGTTCTCAGGGCGCTGCGGTTTTTTTTCTGACCGGGGTTGACGAGCATGGTCAAAAGGTTCAGCAAGCCGCTGCCGCGACTGGAATTACTCCCCAAGAACACTGCGATCGGATGGTAATCCATTTCCAGCACGCCTGGGAAAAATTGGAAATTACCAACGATTTTTTCATCCGGACGACGGCTGCATTCCACGAGCAGAGTGTCCAGCATGTCCTGCAGGAACTTTGGGATAAAGGTGAAATCTACGAACATGAATACGGCGGTTATTACTGTGTCGGCTGTGAGCGCTTTTATACACCCAAAGAATTGGTTGCCGGAAAATGCCCACAGCACCTGAAACCACCAGAATTCATTAAGGAGAAAAACTATTTCTTCAAAATGAGTAAGTACCAGCAGTGGTTGATTGATTACATTAAGGTAAATCCCAAGTTTATCCAGCCCGAAAGTCGTAAAAACGAAGTTTTAGGCTTTTTGAAAAACCAGTTAGAAGATCTGTGCATCTCGCGCCCTAAAGCCCGCCTCAGCTGGGGAATCGAGTTGCCCTTCGATAGCGATTATGTAACCTATGTTTGGTTCGATGCCCTGTTGAATTATGTAACCGCCATCGGCTATCCAAACGACCTTCAAAGATTTAAAAAATGGTGGCCGGCAAATTATCACTTAATTGGCAAGGATATTGTCACCACTCACTGCGTTTATTGGCCGACAATCCTGAAAGCGGCGGGTATCCCGTTACCGCAAACTATATTCGCCCACGGCTGGTGGATGGTGGACGAGACCAAGATGTCCAAATCGCTGCAAAATATTGTCAAACCCCTCGATCTGTTGGATAAATACGGAGTTGATCCGGTACGCTATTTTCTAATCCGCGACATGGTTCTCGGGCAGGATGCCAATTTCAGTGAAGAGATGTTCATCCGACGCTATAATTCCGACTTAGCCAACGATTTTGGCAATCTCGTCAACCGCATTACTACTCTGATCAGAAAAAATTTCGATAATTGTATTCCGCCAGAAATTAATCCCGGAACAGCGGAGCTGGAAATCCGCCACAATGCCACTCAACTTTCAACCGAAGTGCATCAATTAATTAATGAATTGCGGCTGAATGAAGCCATCGAAACCGTCATCACTTTTGTCAGGTCACTCAACCGCTTCTTGGAGCTAAAGGCTCCCTGGAAACTGGTCAAAACTGATAAAACCAATGGTGGAACCGTGCTTTACACCGCAGCCGAAGGATTGAGAATTGCCGCCAAATTACTGGAACCGATCATGCCGGGGAAAATTGCCGAATTGCTCAAAGCCCTCTCTGCCCCTGCGCAAAAACTAACCTGGGGAAAACTGCAAAGTGGAGTGTTACTCAAACCATTGCCGATTCTCTTCCCCCGCATTCAAAGTGAAAAACCGGAATCACTTATAAATGAATCAGAAAAAACCACAATTGCCAACGAGGATAAAATGCAAGATATGATTACGATTGAAGATTTTTCCAAAGTAAAATTGACGACCGCCAAGGTTCTGACTGCCGAAGCGGTTCCGGGAACATCCAAATTGTTGAAATTACAAATTGATCTTGGTACCGAGCAGCGCCAGATCGTAGCCGGTATTGCCGAGTATTACACTCCCGATCGAATTGTCGGGAAAACTATCGTCGTGGTCAAGAATTTACAACCGGCAACCATTCGTGGAGTTCAAAGCAACGGCATGCTATTGGCGGCAATTAAAGATCAAAAATTAACCCTGCTCACCGTAATGGATGAATTCGAGCCAGGTGCAGATATTTCTTAATTTTAAATTGAATGTTTATTGACACCCACTGCCATTTAGATTGCCCTCCGTTATACAATAGCCGTTCTGAGGTAATCGAACGGGCTAAAGCTGCCGGCGTCGAACAAATTATAACGATCGGAACGGATTTACAATCTTCACGAACTGCAATTGAAATTGCCACTGAATTTCCGGCAGTTTTTGCGGCTGTAGGTATTCATCCGACTGAGATTAATCACTGCCCGAAAGGATGGCAAAAGCAGCTGATCGAGTTAACCAAATATCCGAAAGTGAAAGCCATCGGCGAAATCGGTCTGGATTATTACAGGCAGACGACCGATCCCGCAGAACAGCAGCGATTTCTGCACGCACAAATCGAGATTGCCAAAAAGGTCAAACTCCCGATAATTCTGCACAATCGCCGCGCTGATAGTGATATTAAATCTATTTTAATCGAGCACGGCTATTATCAGGGAGTCTTACACTGTTATTCCAGTGATGAATATTTTGCCAAAGAGATGTTAGAATTTGGACTGCATATCTCTTTCACCGGAAGTGTCACCTATGGCTCAAAAAGATTACAGCAGGCATTGAGCATCGTACCGATCAATCGTCTCA
>CAZAKO010000043.1:0-15673 GCA_964485745.1 uncultured bacterium | reverse complement strand
TATTTAAATAATTCTATTTGAACTGTTCCTTTATTTCGATAAGTATTTTTGTTGAATTCAAATCTGGTTGTTTTTTTATTTCAACAGTTATTCCTCTTATTTTTCCATATCTTTTACCATTAATAAATTGATCAATATATTCTTTCCCAAGCTCACTCTTTGTTATTAAATCTTCTGCTTTGTCAGGGAAGTAAAAAGTAGTTTTAAACTTCTCATGGTAAATGGAAATCCAACAGATAGTTTTTTTCTTTTTGGTTAGCTTGTAAAGCCAATTCTTTCCATCATTATAATAGCGCCATTCGCCGGAAAAATTCGGATAACTAACATTTATGAAATTCACAAATGAATCCCATGTATTTTTCACTTCTCCGAGATAGTGACTCAAAACTTCATCGCTGGGATATTCATTTTTATCATTTAGACAGGGCTTTTCCATTTTTCTCTCCTAAGTGTACATCAGGACTGAGTCTATTTTCAATCTGTTTGTAATGCATAATCTTAAGAAATATACGAAATTTTAGAAACTGAAAATACAATCCTTATTGAAGATTAAAAGAATTTGTCTCTTCGAAGAGTTGTCCGTTCTTGGTATGGTTCGTCAAATTCGATGTCAGCAACCACGGATTGGTGTTCGGAAGTTGCATTATTTATTAAGCGAGACGGGCATACATATTGGCAGAGGTCGTTTGTTTGAAATTCTGCATTTGCACCGGATGTTAATCGAAAGCCGCAAGCGCTTTATGCGAACGACCGATTCGCGTCATTCGTTTCGCTATTATCCAAATCCGATAAAGCATATAAAGATTGATCTTCCCGGGCAGGTTTATGTATTGGATATAACCTAAATTCATACCCTATTTCAAGAGGAACTCCGTTGGAGGAGAGGGTCTATGCTGCCGATTAATCTGTCAACCATTTTAAGACACGACATAGCATCTTTTCCATTTTTTAAATAATGTCAGGTTAGTATATTTGATCCCGTGATATTTATAAGATTCCTATTTACTTACCATAATCATCAAAGTGGAATTCTCATTAACAACCAAACCTGAGTTGAGTTATGCTGAATAAATTCGGGCAGAAATTAATTTCAATAATTTTGCTAAGCTTTATATCCCTAACCGCGCAGAACAATCTGAAGCAAGCGACTTTCATTCCGCACTGGTCGCCTCAGGCGCAGTTCGCCGGTTATTATTACGCCTATGAAAAAGGAATTTACCGCGCCCATGGGATTGATTTGATAATTCTGACCGGGGGACCGTATAATCCGGCTTCCGAATTAGTTGAGCAGGGTAAAGCCGATTTTGCCTCACTCTGGCTGACCAATGCAATCCAGCTGCGGGCTAAAGGTGTTCCGGTAGTGCATTTAGCGCAGGTTATTAATCGTTCCGCCTTGATGTTGGTAGCTAAAAAATCCAGTGGCATTGAAAAGCCAGAGGATATGAATGGTAAAAAAGTTGGCATCTGGGGCGGCGATTTCGAGATTCAGCCGCTGGCGTTTTTCGAAAAATATAACTTGAAATTGCGGATCATTCCACAGGGTGGTTCGATCAATCTGTTTTTGTCGGATGCCATTGATGTGACTTCGGCAATGTGGTACAACGAATACCACACAATCCTAAATTCAGGACTCAATCCGGACGAGCTGAGCACCTTTTTCTTCTTCGATTATAATCTGAACTTTCCTGAAGAAGGATTATATTGTTTGGAGCGGACTTATGCTCAAGATCCCCAATTATGCGCTGAATTTGTTCAGGCTTCTTATGAAGGTTGGATTGGGGCTTTCGCGCATCCGGATGAAGCCCTTGAGATTGTCTTACGCTACATGAAAGCCGCCAAATTAGCAGCTGGTCGGGCACACCAGCGCTGGATGCTAAATCGGATGAAAGATTTGATTTTTCCACAGGGAATCTCGGCTGCTTTTCTCCCGCTGAATGAAACAGATTATCTTTTCGTGAGTGAGAAATTGCAGGAAAACGGTTCGATCAAAGCTACTCCTGATTTTGATCAATTTTGTGGTAACCGGAATCGTCAAAACGATCAAAAGGGTACAAAGTAGGAGTAATGGCTATGCAGCAAAACAATCGTCATCTTGGATTAACCTTTAAACTGATCCTTTTTATATTTTCCAGTATTGCTATTGTATTAGCTATAATTTTTATTTTCAATTACCAATACTCGAAAAAGATGCTCATGAAAAATATCGAAGAGAGTGCTTATAATCTGAATCAGAGTATTGTCAATCGGGTTGAGGTGATTCTGGCTTCAGTCGAAAAATTGCCCCGCGCCGTGGCTCTTTTAGTCGAGCATGATCAATATACGCCCGAGCGATTAATGAGTGTCCTGCACGTGTTGGTTAAAAACAATCCGGAAATCTACGGGATGGCAATTGCCTTTGAACCATATGCTTTTGTCAAAGATCAACGCTTTTTTGCGCCATATTACTATAAGTCGGGAGATGAGGTCAAATTTAACTGGTTGGGTGGTGATTATAACTATTTTACTTATGACTGGTATTTTATCCCGAAAGAACTTGGAAAACCCCACTGGAGTGAACCGTATTATGATGAAGGCGGCGGCAATATCATCATGTCAACTTTCTCGGTGCCGATTTACAAAATGATTAAAGGCAAACGGCAATTCATTGGCATTATTACCGCCGACGTCTCACTGAGTTGGTTACAACAAATCGTCAATTCGATCAAGGTTTTTGAGACGGGTTACGGCTATACGATCACCACGACCGGGCAATTTATTACTCATCCGATTTCAGATATCATCATGAATGAAACCATTTTTAGTATTGCCGAAGAGCGCGGTTACCCATCACTGCGCGAGATTGGTCGGGCACAGATCCAGGGTAAAACCGGCTTTGAAAAACCGGATTATAAGAGTCTGAAAGGCGGGAAGTCCAGCTGGATTTCCTATGCCCCGATTTCTATGAATGGCTGGTCGGTTGGGATCGTCTACCCGCTAGATGAATTACTCAGCGATGTAAGCCATTTAACGATGGTAATGCTGCTGCTTGGTTTGGGCGGTTTGATTTTTATCGGATTTATCATTGCAACAATTTCCAATTCAATTACTAAACCGTTACACCGGTTGGACGGCGCATCAAAAGAGCTGGCAGCCGGTAATTTTGATGTTGAATTACCAAAAATCGAAAGCCGGGATGAGATTGGCCGACTCAATCAGTCCTTCATTGCGATGCAAGCCGCCCTGCGCGATACGATCAATAAACTCAAAGACGCCAACGAAACCTTAGAGGATTACAGCCGGACTCTCGAGGAAAAAGTTGAACAGCGTACGCATGAGTTGAGCGCGAAGAATAAGGAACTGGATGCTTCCTTCCAAAACGTCAAGATTCTGAGCGACATCGGTCAGAAAATTACCTCTACGCTTAATCTGGAGTTGATTTTTAACACCGTTTATGAGAATGTCAATGCCCTGCTGGATGCGACCACTTTTCTGATTATGATCTACAACGAAAAGGGACAACAGTTGGAATGCCGTCTGGCGATTCGCAAAGGCGAACGCCTGCCGCTTTATATCCAATCCATGAGTGATAAAAACAAACTCGGTGTCTGGTGTGCCGAGCATCGCCAGCCGATTTTTATGAATGATGTTGAAAATGAGTCATCGAAGTATGTGGCTTTTGAGGCTCGTGTTACCACCGGCGAAACAATCTCATCACTAATCTATCTGCCGTTGATTGTCGAGCAGCGGCTGATTGGAGTAATCTCGGTGCAAAGTTACAAGAAAGACGCTTATACCCAGTATCACTATGACATTCTGCAAAACCTTGCTACTTACACTTCAATTGCCCTGGACAATGCGTTTGCCTATGAAGCAATTAACCGCGCTAATAAGGAGCTGAAAGAGGCCCAGGCCCAATTAGTCCAATCGGAAAAGATGGCTTCCCTCGGTCAGCTCACCGCTGGTATTGCCCATGAGATCAAGAATCCCCTCAATTTTGTCAATAATTTCTCAGAGCTTTCAATTGATCTGACCAAGGAACTGACCGAAGAAATCGATCACTTCCAGGATAAATTCGATCCGAAAGCCATGGATTATTTTCACGAAGTTTTAACTGACTTAGAACACAATGTCCGCAAAATCAATGAACATGGCAAACGTGCCGACAGTATTGTCAAAGGGATGCTGCTGCACTCACGCGGCAAACCCGGTGAAATGCAAAAAACTGATATTAATAATACTGTCCAGGAATACCTGAATCTTGCCTATCATGGTTTCCGGGCGCAGGATTCGACTTTCAATGTGAAACTCGAGACCAATTACGACCCGACCCTGGAACCAATCAATGTCGTACCGCAGAATCTCAGCCGCGTTTTTCTGAACATCATCAACAATGCCTGCTATTCGGTACATGAAAAGAAGAAGGAGCGCGGGGATAAGTATGCTCCGGTTGTGACGATCAGTACCAAAAATCTCGGAGACAAAGTTGCGGTAGTTATCCATGATAATGGCAAGGGAATTCCACAGGATATTATTGATAAAATTTTTAATCCTTTTTTTACAACCAAACCCACCGGCAAGGGAACCGGTCTGGGATTGTCAATGAGTTATGACATCGTTGTCCAGGAACATAAAGGCGAACTGAAAGTCACTTCTGAGGTTGGCGAGTATGCCGAATTTTGGATTACAATTCCAAAAAATCTTGCATAGCCGAGGTATTTTATGATGAAAATAATGGTTGTGGATGACGAAACGGACATCGAGCCCTTGTTCAAGCAACGTTTCCGCCGGGAAATCCACAATGGTCAAATCGAATGTCATTTTTGCTTTTCAGCCGAAAATGCCCTGGAATACCTGAATTCGGCAAAAGCAACCGATATCGTCCTGATTCTATCTGATATTAATATGCCCGGCATGAACGGACTGGAACTGTTGCGAATTTTAAAAGAGCAATATGCACATCTGACAGTTTTTATGGTTACGGCTTATGACGATGAGGAAAAATATAAAAAGGCGCTTCAATACGGCGCCGATCGCTACTTAACCAAACCGATTAATTTCGAGGAGTTAAAAGCCGCAATTTTAAATTATCAAAAAATAGGGAGCACCAATGATTGAGAAAATAATGGTCGTTGACGACGAGCCGGATCTCGAATCGCTCATCCGTCAGCGCTTCCGCAGACAAATCCGCGACGGGCAATGGGATTTTATTTTTGCTGCTAATGGGTTGGAGGCACTATCTCGTTTATTGGAGCATCCTGATATTAATATCATTCTCAGTGACATTAATATGCCCGAAATGGATGGCTTAACTCTGCTGGCGAAGCTGAATGAATTGAAAAATCCGGCATTGAAGACTGTGATTGTCTCGGCTTACGGTGACATGGATAATATTCGCACGGCAATGAATCGGGGGGCATTCGATTTTGTGACCAAGCCGGTTGATTTTAACGATCTGGAAACGACCATTAAAAAGACAATCCATGAACTTGAGATTTTACGGCAGGCGCAGCAGGAACATGATCAATTAATTGCAATTCAGCAAGATTTAGTAGTTGCGCGCAATATCCAACAATCCATTCTCCCAAAAGTTTTTCCGCCTTTTCCCGAGCGGAACGAATTTGATATTTATGCCGGCATGACTCCCGCCAAGGAAGTCGGCGGCGATTTCTATGACTTTTTCTTAATTGATAAAGAGCGCCTGGGACTCGTGATCGGTGATGTTTCCGGTAAAGGGATTCCAGCGGCGATATTTATGGCAGTCAGTCGTACCCTGCTGAAAGCCACGGCGATGAAAGGTCTGCTACCAAGTGAGTGTTTGGCTTATGTTAACAACCTACTCTGTCTGGAAAGCACCGCCGCAATGTTCGTGACGATTTTCTATGGCATTTTTAATACTACGACCGGTGAACTGGAATACTCCAATGGCGGTCATAATCCACCTTATATTATGAAAGCCAATGGGAAGGTCCAACCCCTTGAAATGGCAGGTGGAATTGCCCTGGGTGTGATGGAGGAAATGTCCTATGTAGTTGATCGAATCGAGCTGCAGCCCGGCGATGGGATTTTCCTGTATACCGATGGGGTAACTGAGGCTTTTAATGCTGGCGGGGTAATGTATACCAACCAACGCTTAGAGCAGCTGCTGACCGGACAAAATTCGCAATCCATTAAGGCGATTGTTCAGCAAGTTTTTCAGGATGTTAGTGATTTTTCGACTGGAATGGAACAATCTGATGATATTACGATTCTCTCGATGCGGAGATCCGCTACTTAAAAAATAGACCTAACCTGATCCGCCTTTTTTTAGATTTTTTTCCAAAAATAAATGCCGCTGATTCCTAATTGGACAAAAGGGTAAAGCCCATTTATCAGACTGTACAAATGTCAGAAATCACCATCAGACAGCTTTAAATTCTGACGAAATGACTTTTTAAAATTTTGGCACATCCTTTGTCACAATAGGGCTGTTTTTTACAGTTTTGGGTATTTGCAGCGAATCAAAATATAGATTTTAGTAAGGAAAAGTGGTTGACATAGAGCGTAAAAAAGTTGTAATATTAGCAGACATAATTTTAGAGTGCTAAAAAAAATGAAAGGAGAAACAGATATGAAAATTAAACCCTTAGCAGATCGAGTGGTTATTAAACCATCAGAAGCAGAAGAACGCACTGCCGGTGGGATTATTCTTCCAGACACTGCGAAGGAAAAACCTCAGGAAGGCACTGTGGTTGCCGTAGGTCCGGGAAAAATCAGTGAAAATGGTACCAAGGTAGCTATGGAAGTAAAAGTTGGGAATAAGGTACTCTATGGTAAATACTCGGGAACCGAGATTGTCATAGATGGCGTTGAACATCTCATTATGAGAGAAAGTGATATCCTGGCAATTATCAGCTAGGTGAAGAAAGGAGTCAATAATGGCAAAGCAAATTGAATATGATCTGAAAGCAAGAACAGCCCTGAGGGAAGGTGTTGATAAATTAGCTAACGCGGTAAAGGTAACTTTGGGACCCAAGGGTAGAAATGTCGTCATTGAGAAAAAATTTGGTTCTCCGACAATTACGAAAGACGGTGTGACAGTTGCGAAAGAGATTGAATTAGAAGATAAGCTGGAAAACATCGGCGCGCAAATGGTCAAAGAGGTGGCTTCCAAGACCTCGGATATCGCCGGCGATGGTACGACTACGGCAACCGTTCTGGCGCAGGCAATTATCTCGGAAGGAATGAAAAATGTTACCGCTGGTGCTGATCCAATGGATCTTAAAAGAGGAATTGATTTAGCGGCTGCTGAAGTTGTCAAAGGTCTAAGAGAGATTAGCAAAGAGGTTACCGGGAGTAAAGAAAAAATCGCTCAAGTAGGCTCCATCTCGGCTAATAATGATACTTTTATTGGGCAGCTGATTTCCGATGCGATGGAAAAAGTTGGCAAAGATGGCGTAATCACGGTTGAAGAGGCCAAGACTGCCGAAACCAACTTAAAGGTCGTCGAAGGGATGCAATTTGATCGGGGGTATATATCTCCTTATTTTGTCACGAACGCCGAAGCGATGGAAGTGGTTCTTGAAGACCCTTACATCCTGATCCATGATAAGAAAATCAGCGGAATGAAAGACTTGCTGCCGATTCTTGAAAAGATATCTCAAGTAAGTCGTCCACTCCTGATAATTGCAGAAGATATCGAAGGCGAAGCCTTAGCAACCCTGATCGTGAATAAATTAAGAGGAACTCTCCGGGTAGCCGCAGTCAAAGCCCCGGGGTTTGGCGATCGTCGCAAAGCAATGCTTGAAGATATTTCAGTCCTGACTGGCGGAATTGTCGTTTCCGAGGAACAGGGCTACAAACTGGAAAATGCCACACTGAATTACTTAGGAAAAGCCAAACGAATTACGATTGATAAAGACAATACGACGATTGTTGAAGGTAGTGGAAAAGCGGAAGATATTAAAGGGCGGATTAAGCAGATCAAAGCCCAGGTTGAGACAACAACTTCCGATTACGATAAGGAAAAACTGCAGGAGCGTCTGGCTAAATTGTCGGGTGGTGTAGCTGTCATCGAGGTTGGTGCCGCGACCGAAGTCGAAATGAAAGAGAAAAAGGCGCGCGTCGAGGATGCTCTGCATGCGACACGGGCAGCTGTTGAAGAGGGTATTGTTCCCGGTGGTGGTGTTGCACTAATTAGAGTCTTGAAGAAGATTGAAAAACTATCCTCAACTGGTGATCAAAATGTCGGAATCAATATCATCAAGAAAGCGATTGAAGAGCCGATCCGCCAGATTGTTAAGAATTCTGGTTATGAACCTTCGATCGTAGTTCAGAAAGTTAAAGACGGTAAAGATGATTTTGGTTTTGATGCCTATAAGGAAGAGTATGTCAATCTTTATCAAGCTGGGATTATTGATCCGACGAAAGTCGTCCGGATTGCCTTGGAAAATGCAGCCGGTATTGCTGGTCTGCTGTTAACCACTGAAGCAACTATAGCTGAAATTCCTGAACCGAAGCCCGCGACTCCTCCAATGCCTCCGGGCGGCGAGATGTATTAATCAGATGATCTGAATGAAAATGGGCTGCTGCATGACGGAGCAGCCCACTTTTCTTTTAAAAAGTTATTGGTATTTCCGATAATTTCTTGATTCTGATGGTCGTTAGAGATATATTGTAACAAAATCAGGAGGATAAAATGGCAAATTTATGGGGTGATATAAAAAAGAGTCTGGGTGAGTTTGTAACCAAAGCTGCCGATAAAGCTGGTGAATTAACTCGAGAGGCAGCCGACAAAGCTGAGGAAGTTACAAAATTAGGCAAGGTCAAGCTGGATATCTTTCAGATTAAAAGAGATATCGAGAAACAATTTAGCGAGTTGGGCGGTACCGTCTATCAAATGGTTCAGGATAAAAAGACCAAAGACTTTGAGAAAGATGAAAAAGTCAAGGCATGCGTTACCGCGATTAGAAATCTCGAAAAGAGGATGAGAGAAAAGGAAGTCCAGTATAAGCAGATTCAGGAAGAGAGTGCTGCGAAGAGACAAAAACCGTCAGACAACAAAGAAGAGACGGAATAACAACCCTTCTTAAAAACTTAATCTGATGGACAAGAGTGGTTCAGCCAAAAACCCTCCTTATTCCAATAATTACATTCTACGTAAATATTTCGAAGAAATCAGTTGTGAACAGCCGCTGACTCCCGATGAGGAGATCGAACTAGCCACAAAAGTCAGGCAGGGAGATTCTCAGGCGCTGGATAAATTGCTCAGAGCCAATTTACGGTTTGTGGTTTCAGTTGCGAAGAAGTATCAGAATCTTGGTCTGTCATTAGAGGATCTCATTAATGAGGGCAATATCGGGCTAATCAAGGCGGCTCAGCGGTTTGATGCAACTCGTGGTTTTAAATTTATATCCTATGCGGTCTGGTGGATTCGACAAACTATCTTGCAGGCGATTTCAGAATATTCAAGATTGGTCCGATTACCGCTGAATGTCGTTGGTAATTTGAACAAAATAACCAAAATCACTTCCGAATTTGAACAGGAATATGAACGTGAACCAACAGCTGCTGAAATTGAAGAGATTTTGGTTAGAGAAAATATTGATTTGGAGATGATCAGGCAGCTTAAAGAAGGAACGATGAGCATCAACTTACCGGTGGGCGGGAGTGAAAATAGCACCCTGCAGGATATTCTGTCCGGACCGGAGGACAATGATCCGGGAAAGGTATTAACACAGGAATCCTTTCATCAGGAAATTAAACAGATTCTCAATAGTTTAGAGGAGAGAGAGGCAACCGTGATCCGCTTATATTTTGGGATTGATCGGGAATTGCCAATGAATCTCGAAGAAATTGGTAACCTGCTGAATCTGACGCGGGAGAGGGTCAGACAAATTAAGGAAAAGGCTTTACGTAAATTAAAACATGCTTCCCGATCGCTGCTGTTAAGAGTATTTTTAGGCTAAAAAAAAGCATTGACAATAAATTTTTAATTGTTTAAAATGACCTCCAGATGAGAATCAAGGGGTATTAAAGTAAACCGTTATTGCTAAAGGATGATTAAAAAATCCAAAGTTTTTCTGGTTTGGAACTTAAGGAAATCGCATAAGTCCTTAAGTTTTACTTATCGGCAATTGGTCGGATTTCTGCTCTTATTTGTCGTTATTCTTTGTGTTGCCATTATCTTGAGTATCAATTTCTTTTCGGAAATGATTTATCAGACAAAAATCACACGATTGAAAAGAAATAACAGTAAATTGATCGGGACTATTTATGATCTGAAAAACCGAATTAATCAGATGGAATCAGAAATCAAGGTACTCGTTGAGAAGGATCAAGCACTGCGAACTTATGCCGATTTCCCGATTATAGATCGCGATATTCGCAAGTTGGGTATTGGAGGAAAATCCACTTTTGAAAGTGATGAATTAGATCAACTGCTACCCGACAAAGATATTAAAATGACGGAGTTGACTGCCGATTTAGATCAGTTAACCCGGGAAATCAAATTGGAACGAATCAGCTACGAAGAGATTTACGATGCAATGCGCCATCGTTCTCCGGAAATCAAATCCACCCCTTCAATTCGTCCCGTAAATACCGGTTATATCTCCGATGGTTATGGATATCGCCGGGATCCCTTTTCGGGTTTGCGTCAATTCCATTATGGCATTGATATTTCAGCCCCGATTGGAACGCCTGTTTATGCTACTGCTGATGGGGTTATCCGCAGCTCAAATATGAGTGGTACTTACGGGAAAATAGTCATTATTGATCACGGCTATGGTTATACAACTTATTACGCCCATTTATCAAAAATAATTGTCAAACCTGGTGATGTGGTCAAGCGTGGTCAAAAGGTTGCCGAGGTCGGTGCCACGGGTCGAGCCAAGGGTTCTCATCTCCATTATGAAGTTCGCCAATTTGGCATTAATAAAAATCCGCTGGATTATTACTTTACCGGTTATATTCGATAGATTAACCAAATTACATCCTAATCCCTTTTGAATCAGCTTTAGATTTTAGCTGAATTTGTGTAATTTTCGGCAGTAATGGGTATCAAAAAATATTATATCGAAACTTACGGTTGCCAGATGAATGTCGCTGATTCTGAATTAGTTGCTGGACTTTTAAAGCGGCAGAATTATCGGTCAACTGATAGTCCGGCTGAAGCGGACATTATTTTAGTCAATACTTGTAGCGTCCGCCAGGGTGCTGAACAGCGAGCTTTAGCCCGCCTCGCGCAATTCAAATATTATAAAGAGCAAAATCCGGAGCTGATTTTAGGATTGATCGGTTGCGTAGCGCAACGGGATAGAGGTAAACTAATCAAGGAAAAACAGTTTATTGACCTGGTTCTGGGACCTGACACCTATCGCCGATTGCCCGAAATCGTGGCAAATAAGACATTACCTTTGATAGATACGCACCTTTCAAAGGAGGAGACCTATCAAGATTTGTTGCCGTTTCGGCAAACTCGGGTTAATGCCTGGGTCTCGATCATGCGTGGCTGTAATAAATTTTGTTCTTTTTGTATTGTACCGTTTGTTCGTGGGAGAGAGAGAAGTCGCCCGGTTGATAGTATTATTAATGAGATTCGACAGGCGGTATCGAACGGATTTCAAGAAATTACTCTGCTGGGTCAAAATGTCAATTCCTACCAATATCATGAATTTCGCTTTCCGGAACTGTTAACAGCAGTAGCTGGTGTCAAAGGCGTAAAACGCATCCGATTTACATCTCCCCATCCGGCAGATGTTGATGATCGGATGCTCCAAGTAATGAGTGAATCTGAAAACATCTGTCACCATATTCATTTGCCACTGCAAGCCGGGTCAGCTGCGGTTTTGCAGCGGATGAATCGGGGCTACACTCCGGAGCAATATCTCGATTTAGTCCAAAAAATCAGAAAATATTTGCCCGATTGTGCTATTTCTACGGATATTATTGTAGGATTTCCCGGTGAAACAGATGGAGATTTAAATCAAACTCTTTATATTATGGACCAAGTCATATTTGATAACGCTTTTATGTTCAAGTATTCCGTGCGACCCGGTACGCTGGCAGCCAAAATGATAGATGATGTCACCAACGAGGAGAAAGCGGAGCGATTAAACCAGGTTATTATGAAACAAAAGGAGCACACCTTAATCCGTAATCAAGCCTTAATCGGCAGCCGACAATTAGTATTGATTGATGGCTTGAGTAAAAAGAATAAACAAGAGGTGATCGGTCGAACCGACTCGAATAAGCAAGTAGTAATTAAAGCCGGAAGCGCGCAAATCGGAGATTTTGTCAAGGTTGACATAATTGACGCAGCCGGCGTCAGCTTATTTGGCATAATGAATTCGTAATAGGAGAGGAGTATATGAAATATTTAAAATTACTGATCATGATTCTTTTGGTACTTTTGCTGTTGGTATTTGTCGTTCAAAATGTCGGGCAAAAGATCACTTTGAAATTTTTTAGCGATGCATATTCGGTATCGACCGAGATGATCATTATTCTAATAATTACAATCGTGGTGGGATTTTTATTAGGCTATTTGATAGCCGGCATTCAGGTTCTGGAACATAAAAACCGATTACGGATTTTAAACAATGAATACAAAAAGTTAAAAAAAGAGTTAGATTTGCTGCGTAATCGGGATTTAGAAGAAATGTCTGAGACTGAATAAGTAATCACATACAATCAAAGGTGGATTTTATGACTGCGAACGAATTTATCTTATTGATTATTTTATTAACCTTGGCAATTATGGTGATTATCCTGCTCATTAGTCGCAGAAAAATACCCATTGATCCAAAATCTTTATTACTGTATGCGCAGGCTCTGAATCATATGCTTCGGAAGGAATATGAACAAGCAGTTAAAGAGCTGCGGGCAATCATTGATAAGGATACGAGTCATGTTGATGCATATATCAAATTAGGCAATTTACAGCGGGAGACCGGTAAATTGAAAGCCGCAGCAAAAATCCATCAGAATTTGTTGTATCGCCAGGATATTAGTAAGACTCAAAGATTGGATGTGATGTGTAATCTCGTCGAAGATTATATTCAAATGAACGAGAAGGGAATTGCTCTTTCGGTAGCTCTGAATATTTTAGATATTGATAAAAAGAATCTCTGGGCTTTGGAGAAAACCTGGCTGCTCTACCGGGATTTAAAGAAATGGGCGAAAGCGACTGAATATCTCGAAAAGTTGCTCCATCAGCGGCGGGAAACAAATAAGCGGCTGGTGGCAATTTATAAGGTACAGGAGGGACTGGATTTATTTGAAAGTGGCGATTATCATGATGCGCGATTGATTTTCCGCAAAGCGATTAAGATTGATCCCACCTGCGAAGCACCTTATTACTATTATGCCGAGTCCTATGTGAAAAATCATCGTGAAGCCGAGGCAGTAGATTGGTGGGTGCAATTTTCTGAGGTAGCTCCGGATAAAGCCTGGATGGTTTTCAATCCGTTGCAGAAAATATTATTCAACTTAGGCAATTTTAATAAAATCGAAGATTTTTATCTGAGTATTCTTAAGCATAAACCAGGTGATGTGCGGACCATAACGGCGTTAGCTAATTTTTACGAGCGTAAAGGTGATATGGATAAAGCCGAGGAACTGGTTGAAGAACTTATGGATGCCAATCCTAACTCGACTATTGCGAAAATTGCTTATTGTAAAATAATGGTGGCGCTTAAACGGGAACGGGAGATTAGCGATATCTTGAATGATATTCTCTATAAATTTGATGTCGTTGAGCAAGTTACTTGCACTCACTGCGGTCATACGGCAAATGAGATTTTATGGATTTGTCCGGTTTGCGGTACGGCTGATTCTTTTATGATTCAATCATGAAAATATTTTTTTTGATAATTGTTATCCTGATCGGATTGCTTCCTTTAAATGGGCAGGATTTGACAGTTTACTTTAATTATATCGAGTGTGATGAGTTGGACCCGGTTCGGGCGGTAATACCGCAGCTGACGCAGAAATATCCGAACAATCCCGGCGTCCAGTATCTGGCGGCACTTGTTGAACAGGATGCCGATAAGGCACTCCTGATTTATAAAGATATCCTTAGTCAATATCCCAATAGTGATTATGCCGATGATGCACTGACCAAAATTATCGAATATTTGTATTCCAAAGGACTTTACAGTAAAACGATTAACTATTCGAAGCAATTGATTCAAAAATATCCGAATAGTGATAATATTGCTCAATGTGTCTTAATGCTGCTGTGTAGTTTTAATATCACGAATAAAAAAGACTCGGTGGACTATTATTATGAGTATTATCTCAAACGCTATCCCCAGATGAATCTGCAGTTTGCCAACTATCAAGTTGCTCCGAGTCTGGTTACCGAAGATGAAGCTGCTGCCCGATCACCCCGTTCAGAGAAGACTTCTCCGCCAGCAGTTTCCTCACCTAAAGCATCACCGCGTGGATTATTTGCCCTCCAGGTCGGTGCGTTTGCCAATCCGCAAAATGCGTTGGTGCTCAAAAATCGGCTTCAATCTGTTGGTTACGATTCCTACATTGAAAAAATAAAAGTATCTGACCGGGAGTTATTTTCAGTAAAAGTTGGAAATTATCCTACCCAGGATGAGGCGAAAGAAATTGGAGAACACCTGAAAGCCTTACACAAAGTTAATTACATTATCGTTAAAAAGGATTAATGGGAATGAATGTATCCCCGGTGGGTACCACGGTCTTCAAAATCGCTGTCCCGTCAACAGACGGGAGCTGGGTTCGACTCCCAGGCATTCCCGCAAAGGTTTGGGATTTGCATCCAGCTTCGTAAATCATTAAATTATGTTGATTTTTAACAAGTGACAATCCAGGGGTGCTGTCTCCCGTGCAAGCGGGAAGAGACGGCTGAGAGTTTACCCTTTGAACCTGATCTGGATAATGCCAGCGAAGGGATGTAGAGATAATAATCAAGCCGTAATTAACTCCATTAGTTTTACGGCTTTTGTTTTTATTAAAATTAGATGGAGGAAATATGCCACTTGATGAAAAGATTATTACCCAGGCAATTATTGACCGTTACACCCAGAAATTAAAAGATAACCTTTCCGTGGATGTAGCGGTTGTTGGTGCGGGACCTTCAGGATTGGTCTGTTCGCACACACTCGCAAAAAATGGATTTAAGGTCGCCCTTTTCGAGCGGAAACTCTCGATTGGCGGCGGGATGTGGGGTGGCGGGATGATGTTTAATGAAATTGTCATTCAGGTGGAAGGCAAGAGAATCCTCGATGAGTTTGGAATTCGAAATAGACTCTTCACAGAGGGTTACTACACCACTGATTCGATTGAAGCCGTCTCAACCCTGTGTTCCGCAAGTGTTAAGGCGGGAGTCACGATCTTCAATCTGGTCAGTGCTGAAGATGTGATTCTGCGGGAAAACCGCGTTTGTGGATTGGTTATCAACTGGACCGCGGTCGAAATGGCGAACCTGCATGTGGATCCGCTGACAATCGAGGCAAAAATAGTGGTTGATGCGACCGGACATGCCACCGAAGTTGTGAAGATTCTTGAGAGAAAGAATCAGGTCAAACTCTTTACCGAAACTGGAAAGATTGTCGGGGAGATGTCACTCTGGGCTGAAGCAGCTGAGAAGGATACCATGGCTAATACCAGAGAAGTCTTTCCCGGTCTCTATGTTGTTGGTATGGCTGCCAATGCCACTTTTGGATCCTATCGCATGGGTCCC
>CAZAKO010000042.1:0-15794 GCA_964485745.1 uncultured bacterium | reverse complement strand
CTTCAGTTCAATCAAATGACTAATCAGCGCCGTTGCCCCGATGCCAATCCAGACCGCAAAGGCAAAAAAGGAACCAACATAGGAATAGTCCCGCTCGCGCGGCTGCGGATCATCCTGATTCAAATACAGGACAATCATCAAACCAGTAAAAAGAAACAGCGCCAGAATTGAGAGAGCTTTGTGCTTATCCTTATTAAAGTGAACCAATAAACCATACAAACCCACCAGAAAGGGGAATGGCAATAAAAACTGGAACGGATCTACCCTGACATCCTGACGACCAATAAATTGCCAATTGAAGTAGCGGATGTACATCTCTTTGATTTGGTAATTCCAGAAATAACTCCAGACACTCTTATTTTTCCAGCGATAATCGGCTTCCGGTTTCCAGACCCGGCGATCAAAAATATCGGTAAATGACCGGCGACCATATTGCTCCCGCTCCAAATAGGCAACGGCTTGATGGGTGGTTTCCGGATCATTCTCGTCAATGCTGGGATCCTGGGCACTGCGAATAAAGATCGTAGCATAAGAGGAATAGCCCACGATAATCAGGATCAAAGCCATGAGGGCGATCGAAACAACCTGACTTTTACGCCTGATTGCCCAAACTGTAATGGCAAAAATCAGCAGAATGACAACACCAATGGCGTAAACTCCGAATTTATTAGCAATGGTTGGCAGCCCTCTAATCACCCCGCCATTAATTACTAAAAATACCGCTGAAGCGGCAAATGCCATCGTCACGTTCCGGCTGTGATCTTTCAACCGCTGATTTTGTCCCTTGCGATACAAATACAGATAGATTCCCGCAAAAGAGGCTAAGGTAAAGACCGCCTGCGCGGTAAAAGATTTACTGAAAACTGCCCGCCAAAAAACGAATAACAATGACACGGCGATCACCCCAATAATGACATCCGCCACCAACCAGCCAACCTGGATCGTCTTGGTTCGTCTGAAGTAAATGATCAGCGCAATGAAGAAGATTGCGAGCAAATTGAGCAGGTGAATCCCGATCGCCAAACCGACAATGTAAGCGATAATCAGCAGGTAGCGCTCATGCCCCGGCTGATCAGCCCTGTCCTCCCAAACCAAAATTAACCAGACCACAATCGCCGTTAGAAAAGTGGAATATGCATAGACCTCCGCCTCGACGGCATTAAACCAGTGACTATCGGTAAAGGCAAAGGTCATCGCACCAATAAAAGCGCCGCCGTAAACCGCAAGTTTCTGGAGTGGTTGGGCCGGCTTCCCCCAGCTTTTCAACAATTTGATAATAATTAAAAACAAAAACATTACCGCAAAGGCACTTGCCAGCGGCGACATCAGATTTACCCGATAGGCGATATCTTTACCGATGGGCAACATCGAAAAGACTCGACCAATCAATAAATACAGCGGACTGCCTGGTGGATGCGGTACTCCCAGCGTATAGGCAGTGGCAATAAATTCACCACAATCCCAAAAAGACACGGTTGGAGCAATGGTGTCCATATACACAATCCAACTGAGCCCAAAACATAAAATCGCCAGGACAATCTTTTCGCGGTTATTCTTTAAAATCTCCATTGATATCCTTTTCAGTAATCAGTTTTTCTCTTCAGGTTTGGGTTGATCCGGTGGCGGCGGAGTTGCACCCTGTTTCAATTTATTATCAACGAAATTCATCTTTAATTCGGTGATCGCATTAGTTAAAAGCCGCTGCTCATCGGCGGTTAAATTACCCTTGGTCTTCGCCTCGATCATCTCTAACATATCAATCGTAAATTGGGCTTCTTGCAGATTGACTTCAACTTTATCGGTAAGTGGATTTTTTTGCTTACCCAGTTGAATATAGGCACTGGTCACAAAGGACTGAATTAATCCTATAAAAAGGACCTGTTGCAGATCAGGCTTTGCATCACTCATAACGTCTCTTATAAAACATTGATAAAATTTAAATATTCGGAATAATTGCTGATTAAATGCTCACGCACCAACCGGTGTTCCGGACGATGCAAATGAGGATCACTTTTTAATAATTTAAATGCTTCTTGACGGGCTGATTGCACCAGTTCCCGATCCTCCACGATATCAGCAATTTTCATCTTCAGAAATCCATGTTGGCGAGTCCCGTAGAACTCTCCGGGTCCGCGTAATATAAGGTCTTGCTCCGATATTTCAAAACCATCGGTCGTCTTGTTAATAATCTGTAACCGCTGGTGCGAGGCTTCACTCCGTTTGCGTTCCACCATGATACAAATCCCATTTTTAGTACCCCGCCCGATGCGTCCCCTTAGCTGATGAATTTGCGTCAAGCCAAACCGCTCGGCATTTTCGATAACCATGACCGTTACATTCGGATTATCCACGCCAACTTCAATTACCGTTGTACTTACCAGGATATTAATTGCACCATTAGTGAAAGCTTGCATTACCTCTTCTCTTTCCGGTGTCTTCATTCCGCCGTGGAGTAAAGCCAGGCGCAAATCGGGAAAGACCCGGCGCCGGAGCTGCTCATAACCCTGAATGGCTGCCTGTAAATCCATCTTAGCCGACTCTTCGATTAGTGGGTAGACAACATATACCTGATCCCCGGCTTGGACTTTTTTACGGATAAATTCATAGACTCGGTCAAGCTGGTCTACATTC
This sequence comes from uncultured bacterium, assembly GCA_964485745.1. GTDB lineage: Bacteria > Fidelibacterota > UBA2242 > UBA2242 > UBA2242 > CAZAKO01. The sequence goes on along the minus strand of CAZAKO010000042.1, from coordinate 13,163 downwards.
ACAATTCGGGTAACCGTTTTACCCTTGCGGGCGGGCAATTCATCCAGCACCGAAACATCCATATCGCCGTAGAGAGTCATACTCAGAGTCCGCGGGATCGGGGTTGCCGTCATCACCAGGACGTCGGGATTCAAACCTTTGGCAATCAGTTGACTGCGCTGGACTACGCCAAAGCGATGCTGCTCGTCAATAATCACCAAGACTAAGTTCCGAAATTCGACTTCCTCCTGGATCAAGGCGTGGGTTCCCACAATCAGTTCCGCCGTCCCCTGACGGATTTCCTCCAGGATTGCGGTCCTTTCTCTTTTCGGCTGACCGCCGATTAGCAGACGCACTTTGATCCCCGCTGGTTGACCCAACTTAATCAGATTCCGGTAATGCTGCTCAGCCAAAATTTCCGTCGGGGCCATCACCGCCACCTGGAAACCGTTGGCAATGGCAATACTGGCGCACAGTAATGCGACCACTGTTTTCCCCGAACCAACATCCCCCTGCAGCAGCCGGTTCATCATCTCACTGGATTTCATATCATCCCAAATTTCGTGGATAACCCGCTTCTGGGCTGCGGTCAACTCAAAGGGCAATTTCTGATAAATTTGCTTTAAGTGTTCGCCGGCACCGGGATACTGAAACCCTTTTTGCACCGATTTAATTCCCAAACGCTTGACTGCCAACAATAGCTGCAGGTAGAAAAGCTCTTCGAATTTAAATCGGCGGCGAGCACCTTCCAGGAGTTGCTGATTTGCCGGAAAATGAATTTGCTGCAAGGCTTCGGTAATATCCATTAATTGCAACATTTCCCGGAGGGAGCCGGGCAGAATTTCAGTTACCTGAAAATCGAGCTGCTCAAAGATTTTATGAAACTGCCGTCGGAAGCCCCGGCTGTCCAAGCCAACCTTTTTCAATTCAGCCGTCGAGGGATAGAGTGGAATAATCCGGGCAGTATGCAAGGTCGAATATTCTTCGCTTTCGAGAATATCATAATCGGGATGAACCAGCTGCAGTCCGCGGTAATATTCAACCTTCCCGCTTAACGCCACCAGATCACCGGGATGAAAGATTTTCTGCAGATAAGTAGCACCATTAAACCAGACACAGCGCAGCTGCCCGCTATCATCGCCAATCAGAACCTGCAGGTAGGGGCGCCGGTGAGCGCGAATATTCGCCAAAGATAGAATCTTACCGACAACGGTAACATCCATTCCCAGCCTTATCTTAATGATCGGGGTAATCGTACTCCGATCTAAATAACGCCGCGGAAAATGATAAATTAAATCGCGAAAGGTCTTTATTCCAACACTCTCAAGTGCAGTGCTCCGTTTGGGGCCAATCCCCTTGACATAGGTAACAGCTGTATTGCCGTCAATCTGGAAGGTTTTAGCAGAGCGTGCCTGATTCAAAAGACCCGACTATAACTTGCGTTGAAAAGTGTAACTAATTGTCGCGCTGGTATCGGCATTCACTTTCACCGGGAAAACGATCATTCGGCTGCTTTTCTGAGTATAGGTATGACTGGCTTTTTTTATCTCCCAGTAGCCATAAAGATGATCAATCACTTCGACATTTACCGACACATTCTTGCGGTTGGTGAGCTGGATTTCCACCGTGATCATTTCCGAACGCTTGGTTGGCATTTCCCGGGCGACGATCGTCCGCTTGCCGCGCACATCGAATGCCTTACCGATCGTCAAGCGCAAGGTATCCTTGCGGCTGGTATGCTCAATCCGATCTTCACCAATGAATTGCATCGTGCCGTCGGTGTCCCGTTTGAACATCCGCACGACCCCCTTGGGTAAAGCCATACCCATGTTGTTCTCGGTGGTGTTTTCAAACCGAAAGGCAACACTCAGTGGGTCTTCCCGCTCATTCAGGTCGTAATTGTCAAACAAATAAACCTTACGCCCTTTAGCCTGAATTTCCTCAAACAGGCTGACCTGCTTCTGCTCCTGATCGCGCAGGGTTACCGGTTGCGACAATTCGTAAAGGTAATAATCGGCAATCTCGCGGCTCTCAACCGCTTGCTCGGCAAATACCGATAACGTTTCACCGCGCTTAGCCTTAGCACCGAGTAATTTATCATCCGCAATCTTGTGAATTTCACCGGCAATTAATTTTAATTTGGCATTTTCATAAGTTGCCCCGGAATTGTTGTTCAACGAAATCCAGGAGGATAAAGTGAAATCCTCCGGCTGCTCTGGCTGCTTATCCTGATCGAGCACCAGAATATATTCGGCATTCCAGAACATACCGGTAGTCAGATAGCTGAGCTCGGCGTCGGTTTTACCTTTGTAATCCGAGTTGATTTTCCATTCCAGGGTAGGTTTGACGATCAATCCCTGCGGCAGAGCCGGGAAATCGTAATCGGCAATACCTTCCGTTCGGGCAATCCGCACATTACCTTCAGGCAGCTGGACAATTATGGTGTTCCGGTCGGCATTCAGCAACTTCCCGGAAATTGCCTCCTTGTTAGTCAATCGAAAAGTAACATTCTCGCCAATATATTTCTGGAACAGTTTTTCGGTATTTACCAGGTCATAGAGAAAATTCTGCTCCTGAACATTGACTTTTCCCCTGATTTTCGGAAATCGAATCTTAACCGTGGCGGTACGCACATTGGCGGAGACGCCCTCGATCCGGATTAGATTCATGCCCTTTTCGAAGCTCACTTCCCGTATTTGATAAACCAAGCCCTGATTGTCATTATAGATTGTCACCTGAGTATTTTTAATATCATTATCGGCGAGTAAAATTTGGCCGAAGATGACAACTATCAACAGGGCGATAATTTTAAATCCTTTTCGCATAAATTCTCTCTTCCTTGAATTTTATTCTAATGATTTGAGGTTTACTTCCAGCTTTTTGAGCTGTTCCCGGTTGAAGCGCTCCTTCATTTTTTCATGGCTCACTACCTCTTTGGGAGCCTTGGCCAGAAAATCCTGATTCAGCAGCTTAGCTGAGATTGTTTTTAATAGTGACTGGAGGCGATTGATTTCCTTGGTTAGGCGCTGTTTCTCGGCTTCCACGTCAATTAATCCTGCCAGCGGAATAAAAAATTCGGTACCATGCACAATCACCGTCGCCGCCGGATGGGGATTCTCGCCCTGCCGGGCAATCCGGATATTATTAACTTTAGCTAGCTTCCTGACATACTCAACCAGGGTAACATTTTGAATAAGTTGCATGGGCAATTGGTCTTGACTGCCACGTACAATCAGTTCCAACTGAATTGAAGGAGAAATATTCATTTCGCTGCGCGCCGTCCGCAGACTGGTGATTACCTCCTGAATAATCTGAAATTTAGATTCGATGTCTTTTTCGCCAAACTTGAACTTAATTGTTGGCCAGGCAGCTAGAATAATATCCGGCTCAGAAGCCGATTTCAGGTGCTGATAAATTTCCTCGGTAATAAACGGCGCATAAGGATGCAGGATTTTCAGAATATTCTTTAAGACAAAAATGGCAACTGCTAAGGCAGTCTCTTTTTCGGCAACAGATTTTTTATATAAATGGTCTTTTATCAGCTCTAAGTACCAGTCACAGTAATCACTCCAGACGAAATCGTAGCTAATCCGCGCCACTTCGTCAAAACGGTAGCGGCGCAGATTCCGATCAATTTTTTCGACGGTCTTTTGCAGGCGAATCAGAATCCACCGATCAGCGAGTGTCAGTGAATAATTGGTTGGGGTAAAAGTACCTTCCATAATCCGGTCATTATCAATATTCATCAGGATAAACCGGGCGGCGTTCCAGACTTTATTCATAAAGTTGCGACCAACCTCGAGCCGTTCTTCGGAAAACAGAATATCCTGACCCTGTGGTGCAATCAGCATCACTCCAAAGCGCAGGGCATCGGCACCGTACTTCTCCACCAGTTCTAACGGATTGGGTGAATTCCCCAGCGACTTACTCATTTTACGGCCTTTGATATCCCGGATAATGCCGGTGAAGTAAACGTCTTTGAAAGGAATCTGACCCATAAATTCTAAGCTTGCCATAATCATCCGTGCCACCCAAAAAAAGATGATATCCGGCGCCGTAACCAGGGTATCCGTCGGGAAAAAAGCTTGCAAATCAGCCGATTGCTGTGGCCAGTCCAGAGTCGAAAAGGGCCATAACCAGGAGCTAAACCAGGTATCCAAAACATCCGGATCCTGCCGCAAGGCATGTCCGCATGCGGGACAGACTGTGGGATCATCCATACGCGCCGCCTGCCAACCACAACCATCGCAATAAAAAACCGGAATCCGGTGGCCCCACCAGAGCTGCCGGGAAATGCACCAATCCCTGACATTGCTCATCCAGTGCTGATAAGTCTTCACCCAGCGTGCCGGATGGAACCGGATTTGGCCTTCATTCACGACCCGAATTGCCGGTTCTGCCAGCGGCTTCATTTTGACAAACCATTGTTCGGAAAGATAGGGCTCGATCATTACCCCCGCCCGCTGACTGAAGCCAACGTTATGGGTGTAGCTCTCAATTTTCTCGACCAGCCCTAACCGTTCCATCTCTTCCACCACAATCCGGCGCGCCTCAAACCGGTCTTTGCCCGCAACCAGCAGACCAGCCGTTACATTCATTGTCCCATCGGTATTCATGACATTGACCTGATCTAAATTATGCCGCAGCCCGATCTCAAAATCGTTGGGATCGTGAGCCGGAGTCACCTTGACCGCACCGGTGCCAAATTCCTGATCCACAAATTCATCCGCTATAACCGGAATAATCCGATTCATAATGGGTAAAACGAGATTCCGACCAATGAATTGATGATAGCGCTGATCGTTAGGATTGACGGCAACCGCGGTGTCGCCCAACATCGTCTCCGGGCGCGTCGTCGCCACCGTCAGATGTCCGGTGCCATCCTGCAGAGGGTACCTGAAATACCACAGATGCCCCTTGGTTTCCTTATGAATAACCTCCTCATCCGACAGAGCCGTCTGCGAAGCGGGACACCAGTTGATAATCCGGCGACCGCGGTAGATTAGCCCCTTGCGATACAAATGCACAAATACATAGCGCACGGCATTCGATAAGCCTTCATCAAGGGTGAAGCGCTCCCGTTCCCAGTCGCAGGAGCAGCCAATCTTGCGCAACTGCGTCAGGATAATGGATTTATGCTTATTTGCCCAATCCCAGACAATTTTTAAAAAATCTTCACGACTAAAATCAGACCGACTTTTACCTTCCGACTGCAGATTCTTCTCAACCACATTCTGGGTTGCAATCCCGGCATGATCGGTGCCGGGCAGCCAGAGGGTTTCATAACCATTCATCCGGGCATGCCGGATCAGAATGTCCTGAATCGTATTATTCAGCACATGACCCATGGTCAAGATTCCAGTCACATTAGGGGGTGGAATGACAATCACAAATGATTTTTTGGAGCTCTGATTACTGGCATGGAAATAATTCTTTGCTAACCAGTAATCATACCAGCGCGATTCCACCTGGCGTGGGTCATAGACCTTGGCTAACTGAACAGCCAAATTTTACCTCATTAACTTTCGATAATTAAACTGAAGGCGGTCGTCAATTTCAAAATATTCTGATTAGCCTGCTTGAGACGCCGACTGAGAACCCGGGCAATATTGTGCATTACATGAGAACCGATTTCTGGATGATTGGCACAGATCCTGAAAAAGTCCTTCTTATCAATCCGGGCAATCTCGCAGGCTGAACTGGCTTTGACCGTGGCGGTCCGGAGATCATCGTCACTAAACAGGCTCATCTCCCCGAAAAACGGGTGATGTTCACCGGTAAGCTTAATCAGACTTTTTTCCCGGGTATCCGACTGGGCACTGCTGGTTCTCAGGGTCAATGCCTGAGAAATTTCAACTTTGCCATCTAATAATAATAGAATCGAATTCCCTTTGTCGCCTTCCTGGATAATCGTATCACCCTGATTGAAATGGATGGCCTTGATGACCTGGTAAAACTGATTAATCTGCTCTTCCGTCAAACCGGTAAAAATCTCGTACTCTTTTAATATATTGGGATTGAACGTAAAATTTTGATTCTTCTTCATTATTTCAACACAATGGCTTTTTCGTTTTCTTGAATGATATAATCCTTAGCTGGATTTAAATTGACGATCACTTTGTTTTCTTCACCCAGGGTTTTCCCAGCCTCTTTCAATTTGCGTTCAATAAATGCATCCAGATGACTGGTATCAGATGAGAGGAAATCGGAAACCCCAATCGACTCCACTTCCAACAATAGTCCTAAGACGAGCAGATTATGCTGACTCTTGAAAAATTCCATTAATTCGGCAAATTGTTTTCCTTTGAACCGCGCAGGGATCGGCGCCGTAGTAAGCCGGTGGTCACTTTTCGAACTCAGCAGATTTGAGACTACATTCAATAGTCCCGGCTCGAGTACATCGCTGGCTACAAAATAATCCATGAATTGGTCACTGACAATCACATCATCGGCTTTAGCCCTTTTGATATGCACCTCGTTTTCGGGATTCATAATAAAGGCGATTACCTTTTTCTTCGGAAAAGAGGACTTGATATTCAGTGTCGCTAATAACGTTTTTTCATCAGCCACCAATGGCTCATACTGATACAAATTGGGCAGCAGGATGATTGACTGCGCCAGCTTGATATTAGCCCGCTCAAGCGGGGCATTGCGGGTATAATCGCCGCGGATGAATTTGACCTTGTATTTGCGGAAACGATCCAGAACACTGTTAATCCCCTCCTCAGACAGCTCGTTCACCAGAATTATTTTCGGAACCTTACCCTTGGCTAAGGTAAAAAAGGTCTCGATGATGGCTTCAGCCCGCCCATTCCAACCGCAAATGATGATATGCTCTTCATAATCAATTGATTCCAAACCCTGATCCTCCCTGATTCTTCGCGCTACAAAAATGGATGAAATCGTAGCGGTAATTAATGATACTAAAGCTACTCCCGAAATCATTACTACAATTCCAATAATCCGACCGCCCACGGTGATCGGACGAATATCGCCATAACCTACGGTAAAAGCCGTTACCAGCGCCCACCAGACCGAATCCCAAAGGTTACGGTACTCATCCGGATTTGCCAAACCCTCGAAGTACAAAACCAGGACGCCGGAACAAAGCGCTAACAGTATCAGCGCCAGAAAAACCCTGAAAATAGTCTGACTGTAAATAAATTTTAGTGTTTCAATAAATTTCAATTTATCCCTTTTGTTCTCATACCGAAAAATATTACTCAAAAAGCATTATAAAGTCAACGGTAAGGCGTTAGCAAAATAATAATTAACGATAACAATATGGCTGCAATACAGTTTGCCTGACTTGATTAATGATTTCTTCATCGGTCAGCGGGATCAGATTTTCAGATTGGAGGGCTGGTTGAATAACAATCTCTAATCTGTTCCGTGGATCAATCACAAACCGGTTTTTCGGTTTCAGCGCAAAAAAACCATTCAAAGTGATCGGCAGAATATTTAAGTTGCTTGCCCGCAGAATATGCACAAATCCCTTTTTGAACTTGCCCATCTGACCAGTCAGCGTCCGGGTTCCCTCGGGAAATATGCCAATCGTGATGCTTTTCCGGGCTTTCTCGATGGCTTGCTGAATCGCCAGCCGGGATTTATCGGGCTGGCTGGGTTCGATGGGAATATAGTTGTTCATCCTCAATAGGCGCCCAAAACCCCAAATGCGGACCAAATACTCCCGACCAATCCAGGACAAGTGAGCTATCACAATCATAACCGCCGGTATATCATAAATACTGGTATGATTAGCTACCAGAATATAACGCTTTGCCGGATCATAATTCTCCTTGCCGATAATATGGACTCGTTTGCCCAACAGCAGGAAAATACCCCAAGCCCAAAAGCGGTGCCCTTCCCGAATCAGCCACTTCCAATGCAAATAACTGATGGCAATCCCAAGCAGCACCATAATCCCCGTAAAAGAATACTGTAAGGCATAGGTGGTCAGTGTGTAGGTCATTAATACTATCGGCACTTTCGGCGGTCTTTGCACTTGGGATAACATCAAATTAATTCTAAGAATTATGCCCTTCAATTCCAATAAGAAAAATCTACCACACTACGAAATACGGCTAATCGGAGGTTAATCAGTTAAGGCAGAAATTAGACCACATCCATAATTTTAGCTGAAACTCATCAAAGATCACCACATCCCAAAGGGTTGCAGGATGAATCCCCAACTTTCGATTTGGTTGGAGCTGAACGATTTGGAAAGCGAGTCATAGGCACGCCGATAATCATAAGTAATCCCCAATTTCAAACCGATCAGCCACCGCCGGAAGGGAACTGCCTTGCCATAAATCAGCTTCAGGCGCGATACTCCCCTGGCAGAAAGTGCGGCTGGTACCTGAATTTCAAACTCAGTCGTACTGTTTTGCCCTAACTGCCAACTGCAATGTTGTCTGTTCATCCAACAGCGGTTTATCGCCAGCATTACCGTATTGCTGACGGCCGATAGTCCATAGTTACGAAAGCCCACTTTCAGATCCCAATCATAGAAAAAATTAGCTTCTCTGCCCTCTCCTTTGAGCTTCCATTCCACCCGATACCAGTTCGATCGCACCAGACAGTTATCAAATATTTGATACAGTCCGCCGGTCAATACCAAACCACCGGCACCGGACGCCGCGACCACTAACTCCTCCTCATCATTCAGGGTTAAAAAAGCGGCTAACTGCCCAAAAAACAAGCTGCCCGACCAGGGTTCCTGATAGCCACCACTGGTACTCTCAATCAAATTGAAATCGCGATAAACCGTGAATCTGTCAAATAATTTTTTATAATTGCTTTCGATCCAGGCTGAAGTCGCGGTTGTCGGATAAAAGGTAAATTCTGCTAAACCATGAGATGGAATCCAGGATTTTCGCAAAATATTCCCGTACAATTTTAATTCATTCGCCTGCCAGATATAAACCTCTTGGTTCTTATCAAATTGAAAAAACACATTGCTATAGCTGTGATAAGGATCCAGAGTTAGTGAGACTCCCAAATCACGATCGGCTACATTCCAGACATGGCTCCATTGGGCTTGGAGTGAAATTCTCAAACTCAGGAGGAGCGTGATAATCAGCAAGCCGTTAGATTGATTTCTTATATTATGGAAAATGTTTAAATTCACGGCGCCATAAATTACATTTCGAAATTAGATTTTATAGCTCTTTTTCGCAGGATTAATATTTCAGCAACTACGGGCAACAATATGGTAAAAGGATTGGGAAAAGTCGCATTAGCCCTGAGCGGCGGCGGGGCTCTGGGAATCGCCCATATCGGGGCTTTGAAAGCATTCGGCGAATTCAATCTTAAACCGGCGGTGATCGCCGGTACGAGTGCTGGTTCAATCATCGGGGCGATGGCTGCTCTGCAAATACCTGTGTCAGAAATGGAAAAAATAGTGCTGGCGATTGATAAAAAAAGAACCGTTCATCTGCTTTCACCAACTATTACTACGGGTGGCTTGCTGGACCTAAAAAACTTTATCACCTTTTTGGAGGAGATTTTCGGCCAAGATACCCTGATCGAGGACTTGGAAATACCCTTCATCGCCGTTGCCGTTGACTTCCAGAACGGCAATATTTTATATCTCAATCGCGGTCGCTTAGTGGATGCAGTTCGGGCCAGTATTGCCGTTCCGGGGATCTTTACCCCGGTTGAAGCCAACGGCACTTTACTCGTGGATGGCGGACTGCGGGACAACCTGCCGTTGCGCGTCCTCAAAGAATATCCGCACGACACGCTGATTGGCGTCAATGTCCTGAAAACACCGCAGCTGCAGTTCGAGGGCTTCTTTGCCCCGATCAACCTTAACAAGCCCGTCGAAGAGAAGGAAGCCGATTCCTTTTTCGAACGGATCACCCAAGTCATTCAGACGGGCATTCGTAAACACTTGCGCAACTTTCCGCCGCTAACCTATATCACCTATCACTCCCTGTTGATCCTAATCTCCGAACTATCCAATAAGGAGATTCAGCTGGTCAAGCCCGACCTGGTCGTAAATTTGAACCTATCTAAGCTTAAAATCTGGGAGTTCTGGCGCGGCAAGGAGGCAATTGACATCGGCTATCGGGAAACTAAAGAGCAACTGCAAAATTATCTGCAATAAAGATCAAAATTCAGGAATGAGATCAACCCTAAAAATTAAAACAAGGAACCTTTGATGAAACTCTCACCCCCTTTTGACCAACCAGACCAATATCGGCTAATCTTTGACAGTGCTAATGAAGCTATTGTGGTTATACAGAATCTCAAGCTGGTCCTCTTTAATTCCAAAACTGTCGAACTCTTGGGTTACTCTGCCAGCACATTGAGAAAAGCCCTCTGGGCCAAATTCATTCATCCCGCAGATTTAGACTTAGTCAAGGAAAATCTGCAAAAATTACAGCGCAAAGAAGAGCGTCCGACCCCCCTTCCGATCAGGATAATTAATAAAGCCGGTAAAATCAAATGGATTTTAGCCAATGCCGTGCTGATTAACTGGAAAGGTAAGCCAGCCTTTCAAATTTTCGCTACCGATATTACAGCGCAAAAACTGACCGAGATCGCGCTTCAGGAGAGTGAACAAAAGTACAAGCGGATTGTCGAGAGTGCCGGCGATGCCATTCTCATTTATGCGGACGACATCATCAACTTTGTTAATAATGCAGCGGTAAAGATGTTCGGTTTCGGAAAAGTGTCTGATTTAGTTGGTCGAAAAATCAGTGCAATCATCCGTCCTGACTACCTTCAAAATTTCCACCAACGGACTGAACAACTAATGAACCATAATAAAGTACACTTTCCGGTCGAAGCTGTATTTTTGCGACAGGATGATAGTTCTTTCCCCGGCGAAGTTTATGCCAGCCGGCTGCTATATGATGGCAAACCCGCCGTTCAGATGATTCTCAGAGACATTACCGAGCGCAAAGCGCAGCAGCTGGCTTTGGAGCAGAGCGAACAGAAATGGCGGGAATTGTTTGAAAAAATGCGCGATGGCTGGGCTGCCCTTGATAACAATCATAAGTTTAGTGAATGTAATCAAGCGCTCCTGAATATGCTTGGCTATACGCTCGCAGAAATGAAGCAAAAGCCTGGCCTCGAAATAATTCCCACAAGATGGCATGAATATATCAATAATATCGTTAAAAATACCTTCTCAAAGCAGGATTACACGGGAATATTCGAAGCTGAATTCATTCGTAAAGATGGCACGATTTTCCCGGTCGAGATTTCAGCTTTTCCAATTAAAGATCAGAATGGTTTGATTACCGGTATTTGGGGCATGGCGCGGGATATTACCGCGCAAAAAAATGCGCGCGGCGCCCTGACGATCAGCGAATTCCTGCATCGTATGACGATTGCTAACGTTTCCGATGCCGTTTTCCTCACCGATGACGATGGACAGTTTATTGTACTCTGTACCAATTACTCAAGTATTTTTGGTTATTCCCGTGAAGAAGTATTGCAGCTGGGTCATGTTTCCAAATTGTTAGGAACCACGTTATTCGAATTAAATCAATTAAAAGCAAAAGGCGAAATTCGCAATATTGAATGCACAATCCAGGACAAGAATGGTCAATCGCATATCCTCCTCGTTAATGTCAAAAGAGTAGCAATTGGAGATGGAACTATTCTCTACAGCTGCCGCGATATTACCGAACGCAAAATCGCCGAAAAAGCGCTGCAGGAAAGCGAGGAGCGCTACCGTTTACTGGTTGAACTCTCGCCCGATGCAATCGCCATTCACCAGGATGGCAAAATCATTTTCATGAACCAGGCGGCCGTGGATCAAATCGGAGCAAAGCGCACTGACGAATATCTGGGGCAACCGGCACTCAAGTGGGTACATCCCGACTACCATGAAATTGTCAAACGCCGGATTGCCAAGATGATCGAAGAGCAATCTGTCGCTCCCCTTATCGAAGAGAAATTTATCAAAATGGATGGGACCATATTGGATGTCGAAGTTGCCGCAAGCAGTTTTCAGTATCACGGAAAAACCTCAGTTATAGTCGTCGTCAGGGATATTACCGACCGCAAACAAGCCGAAAAACAGCTTCATCAAAAAATAGTCGAATTAGAGCGTTTTAACCGCACAATGGTCGGACGAGAAAATCGGATGATCGAACTCAAAGCGGAGGTCAACGCCCTACGGCAACAATTAGGATTACCTGAGAAATATAAAACACCTGACAAGGTAGCTTGAATCAACTTCCAAATCGCGGAGGTAACTGCATGCCCAAATTGCAGCCGAACTTAATTAATAGCCTATCTTCAGCCCAAATTCTCAACGGTATTGGAGAGACTGCTTCCCACGGAATTGCGGTCATTAATCCAGCCGGTCAACTGTTCTATACCAATTATTACGCCGAGCAGATTCTGGGTTCAGCCAGGAAAAAAGGCGGGCGTAAATCAGCCTCAAAACTAGCCTGGTCATTTGCGGATTCACCAGAAGTCCCAATTACCACCCAGCAACTCCTGCGATCTATTGTTAATCGAACTAAAGGATCACTGACCAAGATACGCTGCATTGGCAGCTGGTCCCGTGGTAAAAAAATTCATCTGTCAATTACCGCTCTGCCCCTTTTTGATCAGAATAACAACTTTCAGGCAATAATTGCCTCGATCGAGGATTTTACCGACCAAGAAAGTACCACCCGAGAAGTTGAGAAAACTCATCTTTTGGATCAGCAGAACCTCGTGAATATGTTTGGAATTCCCTATTTCCTGAATTTTAATACAATGCAATACGATTACTTCGGATCCAAATCCAAAGACATGTTAGGCATTCACCACAATCAAATGACCTATGCTAAAATGCAATCAATGATCAGCAAGATCCGCTTTATCTACCCGAAAAATGCTCCGGACTTATCTGGTGTTATCAGTCTCCTCAAAGAGGGTAAGATTCAATACTATCAGGCTGACTTACATCTCCAAACGCCTCAGGGGCAGGAAAAATGGGTTAGTGACCGAGCCGTGCTGATTCGCGATGAAACCACCCATGAAATCAGTGGTTGTTGGGGCATCCTGATCGATATTAGCGATCGCATCCACATCCAACGGGAGCTATTAAATAGTCGCAATGCCGCACTTAATCTGTTGGAAGATTTGACCTCAGTAATCGAAGAACAGAAAAAAATCGAAGCGGAGCTGAAAGAAAGCGAATCTAAATTTCGCGCCCTTTTCGAACAATCGCC
>CAZAKO010000041.1:0-16036 GCA_964485745.1 uncultured bacterium | reverse complement strand
TCATTAAAAATGTCGGCGGATCGGTATCAACATTGTCAGAAGAATGATGACTATTCCTGAAAGGGGATATAGGAAATGTAAAAAAACAACCAATCACAAAGACATGACTTCGAGATTAATCCCTCTGATGGCTGAAATACGCCCGCAGAATGGGGGATTTGGGTGTTTGTTCAACTTTCAGAAAGTTGGTTTGAGAAATTGTAATTAAAGTTGTAACTATTTACCTCACCTTCTGAAGGTTTCACTCAGCACAGTCAGGTTGTAGAGCATGACGCAACTGAATGGATTGGAATTATTTCACAATTTTAGTACGATGTTCAAAATTCATTGGATTTCTGGATAACCTTTGTAAATTCACCCCGCCGTAAGGAAGCGATTATGAGTAAAAATTTACTGATTGTTGAATCCCCTTCAAAAGCCAGAACGATCAAGAAGTATCTGGGTAAGGAATTCGCCGTTCTGGCATCGGTAGGTCATATCAAGGATTTACCGGAAAAGGAATTGGGGATTGACATCTATCATGATTTTAAACCACGGTATGTGACGATCAAGGGCAAGACTAGAATCATTCAGCAATTAAAAACCGCCGCGCAGGAAATTGCGCAAGTCTATCTGGCACCTGATCCGGATCGCGAAGGGGAAGCGATTGCCTGGCATATTGCCAATGTACTGGGTGTTCCGGATGATAAAATTTTACGGGTTTTATTTAATGAAATCACTTATAGCGGAATTCAAGATGGGATTCGTCATCCGCGCAAAATTGATCACAGTTTGGTCAATGCTCAGCAGGCTCGGCGGATTATGGACCGCCTGGTGGGTTATCAGGTAAGTCCCTTTTTGTGGAAGACATTGTATAGTGGTTTAAGTGCCGGTCGAGTTCAATCGGTTGCATTGCGGATCATCTGTGAGCGGGAAGAAAAAATTGAAAACTTTGTACCCCGGGAGTACTGGGAAATTGAAGTGGATTTGGAAACCCCGCGCCAGGAATATTTTACCGCACGGTGTGTTGCGATTGACGGTAAAGAACCCGATATACCCGATGAAAAGTCGGTCGGTAAGCATCTGGAAATCCTGCAAAAGGTTAATTATATCGTAGATTCGGTTAAAATCAAAAATGTCTCAAAATTACCGCAACCGCCCTTTACAACCAGTACCTTACAGCAGGAAGCTACCCGGCGCTTCAAATTTCCCCCGGCTAAGACAATGAAAATTGCCCAGCAATTGTATGAAGGTGTTGATATTGCCGGTGACCGGATTGGACTGATTACCTATATGCGCACGGATTCGGTGCGCATTGCCAATGAAGCGACCCACGCTGTGCGCGGATTTATTGAAAAACAGTATGGCACTGAGTATTTACCCGAACATGCACGTTACTTCAAGCCTAAAAAGAAGAATGTTCAGGATGCCCATGAAGGCATTCGCCCCACCCGGTTTGATTTAGACCCTGCTAAAATTAGCGGTAACCTGACACCCGACCAGAAAAAGTTGTATCAGATGATCTGGAATCGGTTTGTTGCCTGTCAGATGATGGCAGCCCGGTATCGGCAGACCACGGTTGATGTGCAAGCGGCAAGCTACCTGTTTCGGGCTGTCGGTAACGAGCTGTTGTTCGATGGTTATCTGCGAGCCTGGCGAGAGGAGCCTAAATCCGAGGCTGAACGTAAAATTCCTGAGGGTCTATTAAAAGGCGAAGAGTTAAATCTCCAGGAAATTCGCCCTCTGCAAAAATTCACTGAACCACCGACCCGCTTTAATGAGGGTACCTTGATTAAAGAGCTGGATAGTTTGGGAATCGGACGCCCGAGCACTTATGCCACGATTGTAACGACAATTCTTGATCGGAATTATGTCGAACGGATAAAGGGCAGCCTGATGCCGACTGAATTGGGCAGAACCGTCAATAAATTGTTAATCCACGGGATGCCCAATATATTCAACGTGAAATTTACTGCCGACATGGAAGAGCAGCTGGACGACATCGAATCCAATAAGAAGCCCTGGTTAGATGTGATCAGAGAATTTTATAAACCCTTTAAAAAATCACTCGACGATTTTAACTATCAGAGTAAACGGATTAAAGAAACATTGCAACAAAAGACGGACGAAATCTGCGATTTGTGCGGGGCGCCAATGCTGATCAAATGGAGTAAAAGGGGCAAATTCCTGGCTTGTTCAGCTTTTCCGAAGTGCCGCAATACCCGTCCGCTGGATAGTCCTCGTCAGCCGGATTCTAACGTTAGTAAAAACTGTCCAAAATGTGGCAATCCAATGTTGGTCAAAGAGGGTAAGTTTGGCAAGTTTTGGGCTTGTTCGGCTTATCCCAAATGTAAGACTACTGAACCATTCACGCTGAATATTCACTGTCCTGAGCCGGACTGTCCGGGTGAAATTGTTGCCAGGAGAACTCGTAAGGGTAAGGTTTTTTACGGATGTAGTCATTATCCTGATTGCAAGTTTGCCACCTGGAATGAGCCCTTAGCCCAAAATTGCGCGAATTGTGGCTATCCTTTATTAGAACGTAAAAACGATCGCCGCAAGGGGGCAATAATTATTTGCCCGAGCTGTAAAACGGAATATGGCGAACAGGATTAACTTAAGTCTGATATTTTTTTGAGGGAACGATGGGAAAGCAGGTTAAAAATGAGCCGATGGAGAAACTCACTTCGCTTTGCAAGCGGCGCGGATTTATTTTTCAATCCAGTGAAATCTATGGCGGTCTTGCGAGCACCTGGGATTATGGTCCGTTAGGTGTCGAATTAAAGCGCAATGTCAAAAACCGCTGGTGGCAGGATCTGGTCGTTAGCCGCGAAGATGTAGTTGGCATGGATGCCGCTATTTTGATGCACCCGAAGGTTTGGGAGGCTTCCGGTCATGTTGCCAATTTCCACGATCCGCTGATTGACTGCCGCAATTGTCAAGCTCGTTTCCGGGCGGATAAAGGAGTATTTTATTTTAAGTGTCGGCAGTGTGACTATAATTTTCAGATTGATAATGGCATAATCAGCACGGCACAGGATTTTCGAAAATATTTTAGCGATGATATGTCTGCCGCCGATGTGGAGCCTTACAAGGGTAGTAATTGTCCTCACTGCGGCGGTCAGAAGACGGTAGAGCTGGAGAAACTCCTCTGTCCGGAATGCGGCAGTAGTAATTTATCTGAAGCGCGCCAGTTTAATTTGATGTTCAAGACTCACTTTGGTCCTTCGGAAGATTCCGCCAGCGAGGTCTACTTACGTCCGGAAACCGCGCAAGGGATTTTTGTTAATTTTGATAATGTCATCAACACCGCTCGAATGAAGTTACCTTTTGGGATTGGTCAAATCGGCAAAGCTTTTCGCAATGAAATCACCACCGGAAATTTTATCTTCCGCTCGCGTGAATTCGAGCAAATGGAGCTGGAATATTTTGTGAAATCAGAAGAGAGTCAGAAGTGGTATGAATACTGGGTTAATGAGCGCTTCAACTGGTATCTGAAATTAGGTATTCGGGCTGAGAACCTGCGGCGACGACCGCATGCGCCGGAGGAGCTGGCGCATTATGCTAAAGCCTGCACGGATATCGAGTATAAATTTCCGTTTGGCTGGTCGGAGCTGGAAGGAGTCGCCGATCGCCAGACCTTTGATCTCGATCAGCACAATCAGGTTAGCGGCAAGAAGATGACCTATTTCGAAACCGAGACCAATAGTCATATCGTACCGGCGGTAGTGGAGAGTTCAGCGGGTGTGGATCGAACGATCCTGACGGTTTTAGCCGATGCCTATTGGGAAGATGCCGAACACGATCGGGTAGTATTACGGTTGGTCCCCCAATTAGCGCCGATAAAAGTCGCCGTTCTGCCGCTGGTTAATCGGGATGGCATGCCGCAAATCGCCACGGCAATTTTTCACGATCTCAAGCGCTATATGGCAGCCTTTTACGACCAGGGTGGTTCGATCGGACGACGGTATCGGCGCCAGGATGAAGCCGGGACTCCCTTTGGAATCACGGTTGACTCACAAACTCTGCAAGATGGTACTGTAACCCTGCGCGATCGGGATAGCCTTGCCCAGATTCGGATTGCCAAGGATCAAATCATCAAGGTATTGCAAGAGAAAATTGCTTAGCATCGCCTGAGTAATCAAATTGAAAACAATTTTGAAGATCATGTCTTTCATTTTCTCGATCCTGATCACTATTCCCTTGCTGGCAAGTGAGATAGTGGTTGAGGGGACGGTTGTTGATTCGAGCAGTCAGCAGGCAATTACGAATGTCAATATTTTTGTCAAAGATACCGGAATCGGTACCAGCAGCGATCAGAATGGCAGGTTTAAACTAAATCTCTCTAATCTGCCTCCCGATGCCAAACTCATTTTGAGCCACATTGCCTATTTGGAAAGGATTATTCCGCTTAATTATTTTGCAACTAATCGGATCATAGCACTGCAAAAACGAAGTATTCCATTACAAGAGGTCGAGGTGCAGACCGGGTATCGGACTTATCAATATCCTCAGCAACTTACCAATAGTATCTCGGTGATTAGTTCGGATGTATTCGACTCGAAGGGTTATCTCGATGTCGCCGATATCCTGATGGCGGATCAAAGTACGGTTATTAAGGAGACTGGTAAGGGCGCCAAGACGGTTTCAATTCGGGGTGCTAACGAAGACGAGGTCTTAATTCTCTACGACGGAGTACGTCTGAACAATAATTTTGATAATATTTTTGACATTGCCCTGATTGATCCTGCCAGTCTGGAGCAGATTGATATTGTCAAAGGCGGTAACCTCGCCACCGCTGGGGCTCAAGGTTCTGCTGCCACAATTAACTTTATTCCTAAATTGAAACAGGATTATTTATTGAAATTCGATCAACGATTCGGTACTTATAATTCCGGTGATTGGGGCTTGAATCTGTTCAAGGATATTCAAGGGTTAAATCTCTATGGCAGCTGGAAAGAGGCAGCGATGGAGCAGCGTTACGCAGCCGGTTCGTCAGTTAATTCCAGTGTAAACCATGAGACGACTCACAAATTGCTTAATCTAGCATACACATTTGGGCAAGATCAAGGCAACCAAGCCAGCCATACAATACGCTCTTATTTTTCAGAATCCGAAAGAGATTACACCAATGTCCGGGATTCTGAAGAGCTAACCAAATCCCATCGGATTTATAATATGAAATATCTTGGTGACTTTAAGGCTTACGGGAAACTTTGGCTGAATGCCTCCAACCAGAATCTGAGCGAGGTTTACACTTACCAAGTCAACGCCAGTTCATCCGCTAATGACATTAACGATGAGACCTATCAACTAAGTTGCGAATATGCGCTTGATATTGATCTGATTCGGCTCTTTGCCGCTTTTAATAATGAGAATTCCCGGCTGGATTTTAAAGGTGGTTCCAACAACCTCCGGATTTTGCCAAACGAAGAGACTTATCAGTTTCGCAGAGCATGTAATAATTATACAGTTGCGGTTAGTTATCTGGATGATAAAAATTCTGGTAGTCTTTATGTTGATAACATTCAATTCAGTCTCTTTTTCGAACAGACAGAAGATCGTTTTCCGGGCACCCTGGAGATTGATTATCTCGATGAGAATAACCGGATTAGCTGGAATAATAGTGCTTACATGTTTTCCAGCTCTTTGGTCTGGGGCAAGCCCGAGCTGCTCTTTAAGGCACACCTGAATTATGGCATCAATTTCAGGATTCCAACTCTTTATCAACAATTGACGGCGATGCTTTACCCCCTGAATTCCAGTCCTGGTAATGAACTGTTGACGGAGTATAAGACAAATCAGGAATTGGGAATAACGGTTTTTGGCAATCAAAATAGCTCGACTACTACTGCTGTTCAGACCGAGGCGTCGCTGGTTATTTTTCGCAGCGCTTATGAAAATAAATTCAGGATGATCCAGTTCGGTGGGACACCCCTAACCGTGTTCGACAATTATAATGATGCGCAGCTGCTTGGACTGGAAAGCTATTTCGGTTTGAACTGGCGACGGATTATTAATGCTAATTTTTCGTACGTTAAATATCTTATCCCGGATAAAGCCGCTTTTCCTTTTAAACCGGATACTAAATTGACGGCTTGCCTGTCGTTCGCGATAAAAAACTGGCAGCTTGATCTGATTGGTTATCGGGAATCTGAACGAAGCGGCTTGATTATTAATCGTTTGACGGCGGATAATCAGATGCAGCTGCAGGAAATTGTTTTATCGGAATATCACAATTTTGATTTACATCTTAAAAAATCTTTTAACTTATGGAAACTGGGCTGCTACTTGTCTGCCAGTGGACGAAATGTTCTCAATAAATCTGAGGTGCTTGACGGAATCGCGATCCGTGATCGGCGTTTTTACGTATCTTTTGGGTTGCAGTTTTAATCTTATTTTAGGATGATGAAGTTGTCGGATTTAAAGGTCGTTAAGCTAATTGCGCTGCTGGTAATCTATGTATTGATCTTTTCATGTACTTCAAATCCTCTTTTTAAAGAAGACCAGGTCAAATCGGAGCAAATTAGCGGACAAATATTGCTTGACGATGAGTCTAATCCCGATAATATCTACGTCTGGCTGGAGGGATTCAACCTTAGTACGTTTACCGATTCCCAGGGGAGATTTACTCTATCAATACCATCACCGGAGGCCCGAGGATTAGGAAGTAATTTTAATGGTGAAGTTAGTCTCTATTTTTATGTGGCGAACTATTATATTGACTCGACCACAATCATTTTTGCGAATGGAAGGCTGTTGGAGGATCAGGCAGCAGTTAACAGTGTCGGCGAGCTCACTGCTACCCATACCCTGCGAAAGATGGCTTCAGTTGTAATATTTGCCGATCAATCGTTAACAAATTCAAATGTACTTAAAGTTTTCATTGCGTTAACCTCCATTGATTATAATATTAAGGTTTATTCTCTTAGGGAATTATTGAAATATCCCCAGACCGGTTTTATCCGGACGGGACTAATCATTGAATCACTTGGGGATTCCCAGTTAAGGATTTTTCTCGATCGGCCGGAAAGTTTTCTCTGGAGTGATGTTTTAATAGTTAATGAGCCGCAACAATGGACCTTTGATCTCAATCTTGAAACTCTTGGTTTACCCGTCGGTCATTATCGGATTATCCCCTATCTTTTATTTCCGCAAAACGGTATACCTGATGGTCTCCTCGAGAGTATCTCGAGTAATGTAGAAGAATTCGACGAGGATTATCTGCTGCTTCCGCTAAAGCGCGAAGGCGGTGAATTCGAAGTGTTGTGAGTCAGGCTCGTAATAATTTTATTTAGATGCTTCACTAAAATCATACCAAAAAATATAATCATTAAAATAAGACGTATATGGATCAGCCAGTACGCGACCGCCGATAATCCTATCCGTATCCCAATCCTGAATTTTAATCATGCCAATATTAATAGGGAAAAATATCGTATCTTGATAATCCGTGAGCATCAGGGTTTCAGCGGAAACAAGTTCAGGGAGTATATTTTTGCCTTTGTCCAATAGCCTTAATATGTGGAGGGTGCTGTAATCCCAAGTGGAATGATAACCATACATACTAATTGTATCGGCAGATTTTTCAGCAGTCCAGATTTTATCGGTGGTCCAGGCAGTTTGTGCCATCATTTTAGTAATTTGATAGTTTAAGTCGCTCCAGCAGATAGTAATTTCATTGGTCGGATAATCATCAATAGAGAAACTTTTAACGACCATTTCGGTTAATCCCCATACGGTAATTGGACCGCTGGTAGCAGTAAAGGGAACGTGGGCATAAATCGTATCAGGCGACACACTATCGGAAAAAGTCCAGTCGCTAGCATTGGTAAATAGAATTGAATAGGAATTTTGAAAATCTTCAAGGGGATTTCGGTATAGTTTTACTTTGTCACCAACTTTGCCACAAACAGGTATGATCATCAATTCAGTGATCTCATTTTTTGGGCCGGAATTATTATCACAAAAGGAGAGAAATAGAGCAAATAAAAAGGCAATTAATAGAACGACAGTTCTCGACTTATCCATTATTAATCTCCTTAGGTCCATCAACCCTATTTGATTAATAACATTTTTTTCACCGCCCGGAATTTAGGGCTATCAAGCAGATAAAAATAAACGCTACTGGCGACCGGTCTGCCGGAGTCATCAGTACCATCCCAGGTTACCGCATTGTAACCAGCTGGTTCATATGAGTTACATAACTCCCTGACTCTCTTACCGAATAGATCATAGATAGCGATTTTTACCTGACTGCTCTGAGGTAGCGAGTAGTGAATTGTGGTAGTTGCATTGAATGGATTAGGGAAATTTTGCTCAAGTTTAAACCGATTTAATTGACCGGTATCTTTGATCTTAATGGTGTTGGCACTGAGGTAATCAATTCTGATAGTGTCGGTGGCAATTTCAAAACCGTTGGAGTAATATTTTGCGTAATAATATCTTTCATTTTCAACTCTGACGGATTGACGGGTAATAAATTGATCCAGCAGACGATAACCCATCCCGTCATTGAAGAGCCCATCAGCCACAGAATCAAAAAGATATTTTAAATAACCACCTTTGCTACTGGCAACAATGATTAGATCGAAATAAGCCACCTTCTCGGTTCTCCTGACCGGGAAATAAGTAATCGCCGGTGCGTGAATAGTGGCTGGTTTAAGGATTCGCAATTCTGTCGGATGAATAAATTCCAGGGTTTGATCGCCGCTGTAAAAGGTAAAGCGGACATATCGGGTTGCAATTGGTTCGATGTTTTCAATGGCAATGATCGCAGAGTCCGGTGAAGCTGATTTATCAACCACAATGGTCCAATTCGTATTATCAAGACTGGTTTCGATTTGATAGCCATAATAAACCGAGTCATTAAAAATAATTTGAATCATATCGGTGGAATCAATAGCTCCTAAATCAACCACAATCGGTTTGCCGAATTTACACGCCCAGGAAGTTATAATATCTCCATCTACCAGATTACTAATTGCCGAGGAATCAGTTGGTAGAACAGTTTTATTGAATGCCAGATTAATATCCTTAATTTCTGCAATTTCGATTGCCTCGTCTCCTTTCAGGGCCGCATAAAAGATTTTCGTCATTTCCCATAGTCCATCCAAGGTTGGGTGAATGCCGTCATAAAAAAGGTCACCTTTACCGATAAAAGGGGTATAGAAGTCAATCGAGTGAGTATTTTTTTCGGTAATAATTTGCTGCAGCATCGGGATTATAGCGTTGGCGATAACCGAATCGCTGATATCGAAATTCGAACTAAAGGCTGGCGGTGGAATACAAACGTAAATTTCCGGATTGGATGATAGTGAACGGAGGGTATCAATCAGTGAATAATAATCCGAGATGAACTCAGCTTGATAGATCCAGTTATAAGGTTTTGAGTCATTGGTACCTAACATAATCGTGGCTATGTTGGGCTGAAATTCCAGCGCAGCGGTAAACGCCGACTCGTTCCAGATTGGATAATCACCTTTCTTTAATAATGTTCGCCCCGAAACCCCGTAATTTTGGATGTTGTATTCTTCGCCCATGAGGATACGGAGTTGCACCGGATAAGAATTTAAATCCAAATTTGCGAGTGTTCCTTTGTAGGCAGTGATACTGTTACCAATACAGGCAATCCGGATTTCTTCCGCCGGGGCGAAAGAAAACAGCAGTGTAATTGAGCTAACCAGAATTAATCTTTTCAATCTAAAGCTCCCTTTATTTGTTCAAGGTTGAAATGAATATTTCTCTCTTTTTCAGGTTGAAAATTAGTCTGAAATGTGATATTTGTCAATGCCACTTAAATTTTTTGATATTATAATTCAAACCCAAATCTGCTAATTTCTTACGGCGTTCTGCAAATATTCGGTTTTGATTATACTGATTTACAATACCTCATTATTTTATTAGCAGCATTTTCTTCACTGCCCTAAAACGCGGACTCTCAATCAGATAAAAGTAGACACCACTGGCGGCGGATCTCCCGGAATCATCGGTACCATTCCAGGTTACCGATTTGTATCCTGCCGTTTCAAATGAGTTGTGTAACTCCTTGACTCTCCGTCCGAATAAATCATAGATGACAATTTTTACCTGACTGTTCTCAGGCATGGAGTAGTGAATTGTGGTAGTGGCGTTGAACGGATTGGGGAAATTTTGTTGGAGTTGCCATTTCTCCGGCAGCGATTGATCGTTAGAGGCGATAGCGGTCGGTGGATATTGGTTATAAAAGGAGAAGTCATCAATTGCGAAGTGGAGCCCCTGTCGACCTCCGCCTGCCACAAAGTGAAAGCGGATCCACACCTTCGGCTGATGAGCAACGATGAATTGCGATAAATCAACAACTTTCTTGATCCAGTAGGACTGAATTCCGGTAAGCGAGTCTAATTTAATCCAGTTCAGGCTATCGGTACTTGCCTCAGTATAAAAATAATCGCGTTTGGACTCAGTATAACAATTGACCCAAAAACTGATAGCGGCATAGTCGGTTCCGCTGATGTCAAAGCCCGATCTGTAGGTTAATTTTGAATTTGTTGTATTGAGATAGGGATAGATGACACTCATGCTGTAGACATAGCTGCCACTATACGCTTCCACTAAATTGCTCATGCGACCTGCCCCATGTTCGGGAATCCACAAGTCATTGGTAGTTTCGAAGTCATCAATGAGATTGGTAACCTGGATAACTTTAGTAAGATGATTATTAGCTTCATTGGCATCATCCGGTATGGTTGCCGATACTTCCAGCTTCAAATACTCAAGCTCAGCGACATAAAACGGATCAAAGTTGACGGTAGCAGTCTGACCAATTAGCAAGGTATTGATCTGTTTAGTCTGGGAAAAACGTACCTCATCTCCATGGTGAAACGTACAGATGACCTGAATATCCGATTCGTCATTCTGTCCGAAATTGCTGATTTCGGCTGAAATGGGAATTTTTGTTTGGATTCCATAACTATCTCTGATTGATGGAGCGTCTACATAAAGATCGTGGTCGGCAGCCAAAATTTCCAGTTTACAAGGAATGATTGGATTTGAAGCACTGGTATCATTGGAAGTAAATTCAATGTTTGCCCGATAGAATCCCGGTTTCATACCCTGGGTGTTGATTTTTACCATCATATCACTATTGGAGCCTGGTTGGAGATATCCGCCACCGTTCAGGATGTTGATCCAAGGTGCTGGATTATAACCACTGTCACCCCATTGGTTCATTGTCTTAATATCCTCACCATCATCTTCAAAAATAACCGTTGCACCATCGCTAATAACGATATTATCAACGCACATGCCGAATAAGCTGTTATCATCTATAATGGAGTATGCCAAATCCGAAGCCAGTGCCCAGCGGATAATGACATTACTGGATTTAAATGACTTTAAATCAAAACTCACCGGTACCCAACCATTGCTCGAACCACCCCAACCGGCAATATTAGGTCCCATTCCCCAGCCTTGTTCATAATCTCCAAAGCTCCAGAGACTCTGACAGTTATATGCGGGTGATTGCGGAGTAGCCACGGTGAAGTTCAAGCCCCCATCGGTGGAAATCCACACATTGCAGCCATCCCAGCCGTCATATGGTGCTTCGGCACCCGCCGGATCTTCGACCGTCCATTGCCCCATCCAGTTTAAAACAGGTGCCGTGGTATTATGCAGGTCAATCACCGGGGTTTCCAGATATTGCAGCCAGTGGTCGGCATAACCGCCCAAATCAGGATTGCCGGCCCACCAGCTTTTTCCTTCATAAGCATATTGAGTATCGGGATGCCAGGTATATTCGATCAGGCGATCATAGGCAGAAAATTCGAGATTCTTACTACTGGTATTATTTAAAGTTATGGTTATTGACGATGAATCTCCAGAATCAAGCATTACCTCGATCTCTGGCGGAGATACGCTCAATGCCGGTCCCTGGATTAATTCATCATAAATATGGGGAACATAATTGCCCAGCTCGCAATTATGCCAGCGAATGCGAAAATAACCGTTTTCACCCCAACTAGTATTCCAACTGTTTTTGCAGATCCAGTATTCCTGTTCGTCGTCCCAACCGACGATTAAAACGGCATGTCCTCCTTCCGGTTGTTCTCCTTCGACGACTGCATGTTCGTAAATTCCGCTGGTATAGGCATAGAAGTCGGTGTAGACATTAAAACCAGCCGATACCGGATGGCGATAAACTGCTGCCTTAAGATTGTCAATATTATCTTCATCCAGAGTAATATATCCCCAGCCGGGAATTGTAATCGCTTCGGATTCCCAATTGGCACAGGCAAATGAGCAGAGAATATCATCTCGTTCTTGATAGGGCAGACAACTTTCGCTGGGAGTTCCAATTTCTTCGAAGAAATTGAGAGCCGAGGAAAGATAGCCACCATCGCAATCCCCGGCATCGCTGCAGGAGATCAGGAATTGTTCGGACAGGTCTAAATTACTGGTATCGTCGTTGGATATTTTCCACCAGGATTCAACCTGAGCTGTTGATGCAAAAGACCAGCAGCTGCCGCAATCCCCCTGATCTTTTACGGATGTGACCCAATTACCATTATTATCGGTCCATGAAAAGTGGGCTGGCATCTCTGCGGGTTTAGCAAGGGTGATAAACTTCTCGGCCGCATTTGGCGGTGGAATTAAAATTGTGCCGCAAAGGCGGGCTCGGGCTTCGGGGGACAGGCGGGTCACCCAGTTTTCAGCAGCTTTCCATTCCAAACCGTTTTTCTGAATGGTTTGATTAATTTGGTCAATCCAGCTATCCTCGGCAAGCGCCGTCTGAATCAGGATTAACAACAGGGGACCGTAAAGCCCAAAATTTTTTTTCATGTTAATTTCCTTTTCAAGTTAAGAGCTAATCTAATTACCTTGTGAATATTCTTATAATTGTTTAATAAGTCAACAGGAAATAATCAATGTTCAACAAATTAGTTAGCCAAATCACTTTTTGGCTTTTTCTGAAAATAGAATTAATATTGTTCCATGAGTGCGACCTGGCAAAATTATTTAATTCGGTTAACCGGTTTTCTGGTTGTGATGTGGATTGTAATGAATATAGCGCTTCCGGCTCGCCCCTTGGAAACGCAGCTAATTTCTTCCTCGGGGAACTCGGTTACCATTAAAACCAATTCGGCATACCATCACCTGTTTTATAACCACACCACCGGAGTTGTAATTGATACGATTTTTTACTTTTGTCCACCCATCAGCCCGATGAACTATAATGATTTTATGGCGAATTACCAGGTGGGTGGCGATACCGTAATCAACTGGTTTACGCTGCTGGCTCCAGGCAAGGTGACGAAATTGATGATGCAAAACTCGTCCACGGGTTATGCAAATTGGTACCTGTGGGCACCGGCGATTTTAGGTGAAGAATATCAATTTCCCAACAAACCCGGAACGATCCAGTTGATACCAGAAAATATCCAATCCCAATTATGCTATGAATTGGATATGAGCCAACAGAAATTGGACAGCTTAGTCTGGAATACTCGCGATTTAGGTCAGGGAATTACCTTAAATTCCGATCAGCTGGATTTTTGGGTTGGTTATCGGTTGAGTCCCGATGGCAATCCCAAAATCTGGCAGGATGGGGTTTATCATTATTATGATCAGGAAGGCAGCTGCCGCAGCTGGACGACCCTGCATTCTCAGTCTTCCGGGAAATGGTACCGCAATGTTCAGACGGGGACTGACAATTGGGTGGCGCACATGATGCAGGTCGAAGTCCAGTATGCAGCAATTCCGCCGATTATTTCCGATCTTGCGGAGTATTCCGATACGTTTGCCAAAAACCGCCGGATTTATGTCAGAGTTGTCGAGCTGGAGGGAGAGCAATTTAGTGTTAGTCTGCTGTTTAAAGATCGCAAAACGGCGGTGGAATCAGCTTTACCGATGACCAATTTAGAAGAAGATTGGTATTATGCCGATTTGAATTACACTACCGGCGACACAGTTTATTATCGGGTTAAGGCCGAGGATCAAACCGGACAGGTGCAATATTCACCAGAAAAATCATTTGTTTGCCTGGCAACTCCGGGAAATGTGCCGTTGTTGGTCATTGACGATTCAGAAAATAACAGTGGTATTCTTTATAAAAATGCCTTACAAAGTTTAACTATACCTTATTATTACTGGAACATGACCGATCACCGCGGGATTGATACTACCGTTATTCACTACAGCCGATTTCAAACCCTGTTGATTCTCGATGGGAAAAATCAGATCGTGCCGATCAGGAATATTCAGGAAGAGGATAGCTATAAGATTGCTGATTTTTTAGATACTGGCGGTAACCTGATGGTGGTGGATATGGATTACCTGTATCGCTGGGGAATTATCGGGAGTGGTAGTTTCAGCGCCGGTGATTTTGCCTACAATTATCTGGGTATTGAAGATTACACTTCCGATCCCGATGATGATTTGGCGATTGTCGGAGGTTCGGCAGATACCCTACTGGTCTCTGCCCCCGGTAGTCCGGTTTTGACTGCCTTTTCTGCAGAAAGTGGAGCTTATGGTCCGATTAGGTACTCTCTGGGTGGTGCTCAGTGTCAAAACTGGGCGGATTATCTTGAACCGGCGACAGGTGCTTGGGGTATTTTAAAAGGTCAAAGCAGCGGATCGGGGATGGGGGTGTGTTTTACAGATTCCGGTTTTCGGACAATCACCTTTGGTTTTCCGATTGAATTTACCATCGAACCCCAGGAATTTACCAATTTACTTAACAGCTGCCTGGCATGGCTTGGGGAAAATACCACCCGGATTGACCGACCTTCGAAGGTATTGGCTGCGAAGATTACCGCAGATCGGTTATTTTCACTGGGGGATAACTATCCCAATCCTTTTAATTCGACAACGAAGATTAAATTTGAATTATATCAAACGGGTTGGATTGAATTGGTCATATTTGATTTGAGGGGTACGGTAGTCAAGACTTTAGTCGAGCGGCAGCTGTTGCCGGGTCAGTATACTTTTTATTGGGATGGTAAGAATCAGCGCGGTCAGGCGGTGGCAGCCGGGATTTATTTTTATCGCCTAAAAGCGATTGACAGAATTATGACCAAGAAAATGATGTTGTTACGTTAGGTGATTTTGCAGGTGTGGAAGCTCAATATTAGACAAATTAACGGTCTATTCTGCCGGGTAATTTTTTTAATTTGGGGGCTCTCTTCAATGGCTACCTTTGCCCAGGAATTACAGTTTGAGAATTTGGATTTGAGAACCAACATCCTCCAGGTAGCCGATCATTATGCCCGGGATGGTGATTGGCAAAAGGCGATCCTGCAGTACTATGAGTTTCTCTTTCGCTTTCCAGATGATTCCTTAGCTCCGGGTGTTTATCTCAGGATTGCGACAGTTTATCAGCAGTGCGGGGAGCTGCAGCTGGCGGAAGAGTATTATCGCAAGGCTGCAAATCAATCTGCCCATACTCGTTTTGATTTAGAGAATCGTTTACGCTTGGCGCTGTTTTATTATGACAAGGGTGATTACGAGGCTGCTCTCCGGTATGCGCTAGCCCAGCGAGAGTCACCGTTTCGAATAATCATTTTCTATACTTTGATCCGGCTGAGAGAGGTTGAATTGGCTGATTCGATTGGATCTGATTTGAATGCTAAATCTGTCTCGCTGGAGATTATGCCGGAATACCAGCGAATTCGATCAGAAGAGCGGGTACTTAATTGGAAGAAGAAGTGGGGGATTTATGCCGGTGCGGCACTGCTGCCGGGCAGCGCTCAGATTTTAAATGGTGATTATCGTCAGGGAGGCTTAATTGCGGTGGGTTTTCTAAGTTTGCTGAAAGCCACGACGTATGCCTGGAAACATTATCCGGGATTCTACTATTATCTCGTTTCTGGAGTCTTGATTTCTTACGGAGTGAATCTCTATGCGACCTATGATTTAGTCAAAAATTATGAAATGCGAGCAAGTCAGGACGAATTAATTGCCTTAACTGAAAAGTATCCGTTAGTCGAGCAATTGCGATTACCGTCGCCATATTGAAAAATTGAAAATATTTTATAAAAATTGCTTGCGCAGGTACTTAATCTGATTTAAATTCACCCTG
>CAZAKO010000040.1:0-16388 GCA_964485745.1 uncultured bacterium | reverse complement strand
TCGTGAAGGTGGTCGGACAGTCGGTGCCGGTGTGGTAGTCGAAATCATCGAATAAGGAGCTAATTGTGGCGGGACAAAGAATCAGAATCAGTCTCAAAGCGTATGACCATAATCTGTTGGATAAAAGCACCAAGAAAATCGTGGCAACTGCTAAATCAACCGGTGCGGTCGTCTCTGGTCCGATACCACTGCCGACTCAGCGCACGGTGTACACGGTACTGAGATCACCGCATGTAGATAAAAAGTCAAGAGAGCAATTTCAGACCAAAATTCACAAACGGTTAGTGGATATTCTGAATTCGACTTCTAAAACGGTTGATGCCTTGATGCGATTAGATCTGCCAGCCGGTGTGGATATTGAGATAAAGGTTTAATGGAAGTTCAGTTATGTTAGGAATCATTGGTAAAAAATTGGGAATGAGCCAGATTTTCGAGCAAGATGGTGATTTGACTCCGGTTTCGATCGTCGAGGCTGGTCCTTGTCGAGTGGTCCAGGTCAAAACTCCTGAAAAAGATGGCTATTCAGCGGTGCAACTTGGTTTTCAAGTTAAAACGGCTAAACATACCAAGAAACCGGAAGCAGGTCATTTTAAAGTAGCCAATAGCGAACCTTATCGCTATTTAACCGAAATCAGGGATTTTGAAAGTGATTATGCCAAAGTTGGTGAAATGGTTACCGTGTCCCTTTTTAATGTCGGGCAGCGGGTAAAAGTATCCGGGATCAGCAAAGGGAAAGGTTTTCAAGGGGTGGTTAGACGGCACGGTTTCAAGGGTGGACCAAAAACCCATGGTGAGAGTGATCGCCTGCGGGCACCGGGCTCAATTGGTGCTTCAGCCTACCCCTCAAGGGTAATTAAAGGTATGAAAATGGGTGGTCGGATGGGTGGTGATAATCATACAGTCAGCGGACTGACCATAATCAAGATCGATCCTGACAATAATTTACTATATATCAAAGGGGCAATTCCGGGTGCCAGAAATGGTTTGGTGACGATTCGGAGGCAGGAACGGTGAGTACAGAATTTACTATATATCGCAAAGATGGTTCGGAAACCGACCAGAAACTGACCCTGGATTCAACTGCTTTTAATATCGATCCGCATGATCACGCGATCTATTTAGCAGTGAAAACCGAACTGACTAATATGCGGCAGGGAAATAGTTCCACCAAAACCCGGGGCGAAGCTCGCGGTGGTGGACGTAAACCCTGGAAACAGAAAGGTCGGGGAACCGCCCGGGCTGGCTCACGCCGCAGCCCGATTTGGGTCGGTGGAGGGCGCGCATTCGGACCAAAGCCAAAAATCTATTTAATGAAGATTAATCAGAAAGTGAAAACCCTGGCTCGTAAAAGTGCCCTGGCTTATAAATATCAGGAGGGCGCAATTCGGGTAATGGAGGATTTTGTTCTGGATACACCTAAGACCAAAACCATGCTGCAAATCTTGAAAGCCATGAGCATCGAAGACAAACGAATTACCCTACTGGCATCGGAAGTAACCCAGAACCTCTTATTAGCCTGTCGCAATCTTTACAATATTTTATTAATTGAGGCCAAGAGAGCTTCGACTTACGACATGTTGGATTGTGATATTCTGCTGATTGATAGGGCAGGTCTGGAAGAATTAAATAATCAGCTGCTGGCAAACTAACAGGAATTAAGTAATGACGATTAAAAATACCATTGTAATCGAGCCAATTTTAACCGAAAAGATCAATGCCCTGAAAGACTCAGAGCGGAAGTACGGATTTAAAGTTCATTCTGCTGCCAATAAACTGGAAATTAAGAAGGCTATTGAGCATAAATTTGGAGTTAAGGTCGAGAAAGTTGCGACGATTAACTTGAATGGCAAGACGAAGCAGGTCACGATTCGCAGTGGCGGCAGAGTAATCCGGACTAACGGTCAGCGGTCGAACTGGAAAAAAGCGATAGTAACCCTTAAAAAGGGCGAAAAAATAGATTTTTATCAAGGAGAAACCGCGGTATAAACATATGGCTATCAAGAAAATTAAACCAACAACTCCCGGTCAGAGATTCAAAACGGTCGATACTTTTGAGGATATTACAACCACGAAGCCCGAGAGTAGTTTATTAGTTCCGCTGCGACGTTCCGGTGGTCGGAATAATCTGGGTCGGGTTACTGCCCGCCGGCGTGGTGGCGGACACAAGCGAGCTTATCGGATAATTGACTTTAAACGTGATAAATTCGACATTGAAGCGGTCGTCGTGAGTATTGAGTATGATCCCAATCGTTCCGCCCGGATTGCACTGTTAAATTATCGGGATGGGGAGAAGCGTTATATTGTTGCACCGGAAGGTTTGACTGTAGGCAGTAAGATCATCTCCGGTCAAGAAGCACCCATCAGGTTGGGGAATTCACTCCCGCTAAAGAACATTCCGGCTGGGACATTTGTACATAATATCGAGTTGAAACCGAAAAAAGGTGGACAGATTGCCCGCAGCGCCGGGAGTGCGGCTCAGATTATGGCTAAGGAGGGTAGATATGTTACCCTGCGGATGCCATCGGGTGAAATGCGCCTGGTGCTGAATGAATGTTTTGCCACGATCGGTGAAATTGGCAATAAGACTCATGAAAACATCAGTCTTGGCAAGGCTGGTCGCAATCGTTGGTTGGGGCGCCGACCTAAGGTTAGGGGAGTTGCGATGAACCCGATTGATCATCCGATGGGTGGTGGTGAAGGCAAGAGCTCCGGTGGTCGCCATCCCACGACTCCCTGGGGCAAACCGACGAAAGGCTATCGGACGCGCAAGAAACGTAATTTGAGTGATAAATTTATTGTCAAGAGAAGGACCAAGTAATTAGGGAGTAAGGAATGAGTCGTTCACTGAAAAAAGGACCTTATATTGATCGCAAGCTGTTAGGTTTGGTCAACGAGATGAATCAATCAGGCAAGAAAAAGGTCTTAAAGACTTGGGCAAGATCTTCGACAATTTCCCCCGAGTTTGTCGGGCATACTTTCGCCGTGCATAACGGCAATAAATTTATCCCGGTATTCATTACTGAAAATATGGTCGGACACAAGTTAGGTGAGTTTGCTCATACCCGTATCTTTCGGGGGCATTCCGGCGCAGAGAAAAAGGTTAAAAAATAAATATTATGGAAGCAAAAGCAATCAGCAATTATGTGCGGCAATCGGCGCGGAAGGTACGCCTGGTGGCTGATTTGGTTCGCGGTAAAGAGGTCGAAAAAGCCCTGAATGTGCTGCATTTCAATAACAAGAAAGCCTCTCAGGCGGTGGAAAAGACAATCCGTTCGGCGGTTTCCAATCTGATGAATATGGAAGGTGGCGCTAATATTGAACCTGAGGATCTTTTAGTAAAAACAATTTATGTCAATGAGGGTGGAATCACCAAACGCTGGCGCGCGGGTTCGATGGGGCGGGCAGCGTTGATTCGTAAACGTTCCTGCCATCTTACCGTTGTCGTTGCCGAAAAAGAGAATAGTATAGAAAAGCAATAAAAGGAGGCTGCTTGGGTCAAAAAACTCATCCTATTGGATTTCGACTTGGTTTCAATAAAACCTGGAGTAGTAATTGGTTTGACGAACGGAATTACACCGCAAAGTTGACCGAGGATTTGAAACTGCGCCGGTATATTCTGAAGCGATTATCTAACGCGGGAATCAGCGGTGTGGATATTCACCGGACCGCTAAAAAAATCACCGTAACAATTAATACCTCCCGACCGGGCATTGTCATTGGTAAAAAGGGTGAGGAGGTAGATTTGTTGCGGCTTGAGTTACAGAAACTCACCAATACAGATGTCCAGGTGAATGTCAATGAGATCAAGCGACCCGAGCTGGATGCGACCCTGGTTGGGAATAATATTGCCGCTCAGCTGGTTAAAAAGGTCTCTTTTCGGCGAGCAGTTAAAAAAGCCATCCAGGCGACGATGCGGATGGGTGCGGATGGGATTCGCGTGCAGTGCAGTGGTCGTTTGGGTGGGGCTGAAATGTCACGTACCGAAACTTACCGCGAGGGCCGAGTTCCGCTGCATACCTTGCGGTCTGATATAGATTTCGCGGCGGTCACGGCGCATACAACTTATGGATGTATCGGAGTCAAAGTTTGGATTTGCAATGGCGAATCTTACAGGAAGACGCAGTAAAGGAAGATAGCAATGCTGGCACCTCGTAAAGTAAAACATCGTAAGCAACAAAAAGGTCGGATGAAGGGAATTGCCACCCGCGGCAATGAGGTCAGTTTTGGACACTATGGCTTGAAGGCACTTGAGCCGGGTTGGATTTCCAGTCGCCAGATCGAAGCGGTACGGGTAGCTATTACTCGTAAAGTGCGTAAGCACGGCAAGATGTGGATCAGGATCTTTCCGGATAAACCGATTACCAAAAAACCGGCTGAGACCCGCATGGGTAAGGGCAAAGGTGCCCCCGAGTTTTGGGTGGCGGTCGTCAAGCCGGGCAGAATTCTGTTTGAAATTGAGGTGCCGAATGAAGAGCAGGCTCTGGATGCCTTCTCCACGGCGGTGCATAAGCTACCGATTAGAACCAAGGTGGTTGCCAGACGACAAATAGGAGCTTAGAGTGAAAAGAAATCAATTAAGGGAACTATCGCGAGCCGAGCTGGAAGTCAAACTCCATGACGACATTGTGGCTCTGGAAAATCTCCGTTTTCAAAAGGCTCTTCAGCAACTGGAAAATCCACTGAAAATTAAACAGGTTCGTCGGGAAATCGCCCAGATCAAGACAGTCATGCATCAATTAGAACAGAATGTCGCCAACAAGAATACCCAGGATGTTAAAGCACAGGATTGAACAAGATGGAATCCCCAAAGAACAGGAAAATTCTCGTCGGAACCGTAATTAGCAATAAGATGGATAAAACTATCGTGGTGCGGATTGAGCGGACGGTAAAACATCCTACTTACGGCAAATATATTCACCGCACCTCCAGATGTTATGCCCATGATCCGCACAACGAGTGCAAGGTCGGGGATGTTGTCCGGATTGTTGAATCCCGCCCGTTAAGTCACACCAAGCGCTGGCAATTAATCGAAGTTGTGGAGCAGTCACACGAATCTTAAGGGGAAGTTCCGATGATACAGCAAGAGACAAGAATGAATGTGGCCGATAATACCGGCGCTAAAAAAGTTATGTGTATTCGGGTTTTAGGTGGCTCGGGACGGAAATATGCTTCAGTAGGTGATATCGTGGTGGTTACGATCAAGCAGGCTTCACCAAATGGGATGGTAAAAAAGGGTGAGAAATCCAAAGCGGTAATTGTCCGTACTAGAAAAGAGATTCGCCGTAAAGATGGTTCCTATATTCGCTTTGATGACAACGCGGCGGTCTTGATTGATAATAACTATGAGCCGCGCGGTACGCGTATCTTTGGTCCGGTGGCGCGCGAGTTGAGAGAGAAGAATTATATGAAAATTGTGTCTATGGCCCCCGAGGTACTGTAGAGGAGAACGAGCATGGATCGCATTCGGAAAAATGATATAGTGATGGTTATTTCGGGAGAATTCAAGGGAAAGACCGGCCGGGTCTTAGCGCTCTTTACCAAAACTAATCGAGTGATTGTTGAGGGTGTCAATTTTATCAAACGGCATACGCGCCCCTCTCAGGCTAATCCCCAGGGTGGGATTGTCGAGAAAGAGGCATCGATTCACCTCTCCAACGTGAAACTTATCCATGACGGAAAACCGACTAAAGTCAGTTATCGAGTTCTCAAAGATGGTAAGAAGGTCCGCTGCTCCCGAAAGACTAAGGAAGTGATTGATTCGATTTAATTAGGAGTCCTTTGTGGTAACGAAAACGGAATATAAACCGAGATTATTGCAAGAGTATCAAAAGACCGTTATTCCGGCAATGATGAAGAAATTTGGCTATAAAAATCCAATGCAGGTTCCACGCTTGACTAAGATCAGTCTGAATATTGGAGTTGGTCGGGGGAAAGATGAGCCGGCGAGTCTGAAAGGTGCCCAGGAAGATATTCGCACAATCACCGGACAGCAGCCGGTCGTAACCCGAGCCAAGAAGGCAATCTCTAATTTTAAAATTCGTCAGGGAGATCCCGTCGGGACTAGTGTTACTCTGCGGCGCTTTCGAATGTATGAATTTCTTGATCGCCTGATTACTACTGCCTTACCGCGAGTGCGCGATTTCTCGGGGTTGAGCGATAAATCCTTTGACGGTCGTGGCAATTATAGCTTAGGTATCAGAGAGCAAATCATTTTCCCGGAAATAAATTACGATAAAGTTGATAAAATCAGGGGAATGAATATTACCCTGACGACCACTGCCAAAACCGATGCAGAAGCCTGTGAACTGTTATCGCTATTCGGTTTTCCTTTTAAAAAACGACCAGTGAAGGCTGAAGCTGCAGGGGAGACAAAGTAAGATGGCTAAAAAATCATTAATCGCCAAGGCAAACCGCAAGCCGAAATTTTCCACTCGAATAGTCCGGCGCTGCTCAGTCTGTGGCAGATCCCGTTCTTATTATCGTAAATTTGGGCTTTGCCGGTTATGCTTTCGAGAATTAGCCTTAAAGGGCGAAATTCCGGGAATCACCAAAGCCAGCTGGTAAAACAGGAGTTGATATAATATGCCGGTAACCGATCCAATAGCTGATTTTTTAACCCGTATCCGGAATGCCCTGGCCGCTAATCATCGCTGGGTGGACATTCCCGCTTCACAATTAAAAAAACGGATGGCACTGATCCTGAAACATGAAAAATTCATTAAGGATTTTATCCTGATTAATGATCATCAGCAGGGGCTGATTAGAATCTATTTGAGATATACCAAGGAAGGAAATCCGGTGATTGAAGGGCTGAAACGAATCAGCCGACCTGGTCGGCGACAATATGTTTCGGCGACAGAGATTCCCAGAGTACTCGGCGGTTTGGGTATCGCCATCCTGTCCACCCCAATTGGCGTCGTTACTAATAAAATTGCGCGAAAGAGTAAGGTGGGTGGAGAAGTATTGTGTTATGTGTGGTAAGCGAAGTGAGCAAGGAGTAAACTGTGTCGAGAGTTGGTAAACAACCTGTAACAATTCCGGAAAAGGTCGAAGTCAAGATTCAGGATAATACCGTTTTGGTCAAGGGGCCCAAAGGTACGCTGTCATGGAAATATCCGGCAGAAATAACAGTCAAAATTAAGGATCACGAAATCTGGGTAACGCGCTCCGGTGAAACTAAGAGTCAACGCTCTTTACATGGCTTAACCCGGATGCTGATTGCTAATATGGTTGAAGGTGTAACTAATGGTTATCAGAAGTCCCTTGAGATCAATGGTGTCGGTTATTCAGCCGAAATGAAGGGCAAATCACTGGCACTGAATTTAGGCTTATCACATCAGGTTTTAATTACGCCTCCGGAAGGCATAAAGCTAACAATTCCGAAAAATTTGGTTATAACGGTCTCCGGTGCAGATAAACAGCTAGTCGGCGAGATTGCTGCAAAAATCAGGTCAATTGCACCGGCAGAGCCCTATAAAGGCAAAGGCATTAGATATACGGATGAAAAAATACGCCGCAAGACTGGTAAAAAAGTTGGGGTGAAATAGAGGTTGGCGAATGGGTATCAAGGATGATGACAAGCAGCTGAAACGATTACGCCGTAAGCGGCATATTGGGAAAATTGTGCGTGGAACGGTTGAGCGACCACGTTTGGCAGTGTATCGCAGTTTGAGTCATATATATGCTCAATTGATCGATGATCAGGAAGGAAAAACGCTCCTGGCGGTCTCGGATCTCTCACCCGAAATAAAAGCTAAAATTAAAAAGGATGCCACCAAACGCGTAAAGAGTGGACTGGTTGGGGAATTAATTGCCCAGAAGGCGCTGGAAAAGAAGATTAAAAAGGTAGTTTTTGATCGCGGTGGCTTTAAATATCATGGTCGGATAAAAGCTCTGGCTGAGGCAGCCAGAAATGCCGGATTAGAATTTTAATTGCAAGGAGTATCAATTT
This sequence comes from uncultured bacterium, assembly GCA_964485745.1. Taxonomy (GTDB): domain Bacteria; phylum Fidelibacterota; class UBA2242; order UBA2242; family UBA2242; genus CAZAKO01. The sequence continues at coordinate 8,437 of CAZAKO010000040.1, read as the reverse complement.
GAAAACAGTGGATCCGACGCAGCTGGAATTACTTGAAGAGAAGGTGATTAAAATCAACCGGGTTGCTAAAGTGGTTACCGGAGGTCGGCGGTTTAGTTTTAATGCCGTGGTCGCAATCGGTGACGGGAAAGGGCATGTCGGCATTGGTCTGGGGAAAGCCCTGGAAGTTACCACAGCTGTGGCTAAAGCTCGGGAGAATGCCAAAAAAAGTATTTATAAAATTCCAGTAATTAATGGTACAATCCCACATGCCGTTCAAGCCAAATATGGCGCAGCGGTGGTCGTATTAAAGCCGGCTTCACCCGGGACGGGAATTATCGCAGGAGGACCCATCCGGGCGATCATGGCGCAGCTGGGTGTCCGCGATATTTTATCCAAATGTATTGGGTCGAATAACAGTCATAATATCGTCAAGGCAACCATGCTGGCGCTAGAAAAATTAAAAGATCCCTATATGGTTGCTCATCAGAGAGGAATGACACTGCAGGAGATTTTTGGTACATGAATACGACAAAACAGGCAACGTTACGGATTACGCAGATAAGGAGCTCGATTGATTATCGCCAGCGTGCAGCTCAAACGTTGGAGGCACTGGGCTTAAAACGCATGCATCAAACGGTAATCCAGCCTGATAATCCGGCAATCAGGGGGATGATTAGATCTATCCGGCATTTACTAAAAGTTGAAGAGATTAAGGATTAAAGATGAATCTTGGTTCGCTTAAATACGCACCTTATTCGAGGAAAAATCGCAAACGCCTTGGGCGGGGAAATGCTTCGGGGACTGGTGGCACTTCCGGACGGGGACATAAAGGTTATCATGCCCGCACCGGCTCGAAACATCGAGCCTGGGTCGAAGGTGGTACCATGCCAATCTATCGCCGTCTGCCGAAACGCGGCTTTACCAATATTTTTAAAGAGGAAATGCAGATTGTTAATTTAGAACGGATTGCCCGCTTACAACTACCGGAGATTACACCTGAAATCCTTTATCAGAAGGGCTTAATTCATTCGCTCGCGATACCGGTGAAAATTTTGGGTGTCGGGGAGGTTAAAGAACCGCTCAAGGTGACGGCGCATGCCTTTAGTCAAACCGCCAAAGAAAAAATTGAAGCCGTAGGGGGGAAGGCTGAGGTTTTATGAGACAGCAATTTCAGAGCATATTTAAAATCCCTGAACTGCGCAAGCGCATTCTGTACACGCTTTTACTGTTGATTGTAGTTCGGATTGGAGCGCACATTCCGATTCCCGGGATTGATAGTGAAGTGCTCGGGGCGGCGATCCGGAATTATGCCAATACTTTATTCGGGCTTTATGACCTATTTGCCGGTGGTGCGTTTGCCAGAGCCACTCTCTTTGCGCTGGGTATTATGCCCTATATCACCGCTTCGATTATTCTGCAACTTTTGGGTTCAGTTATTCCTTACTTCCAGAAACTCCAGCGCGAGGGTGAAGAGGGGCGTAAAAAAATAACGCAGCTGACTCGTTACGGCACGGTGATAATTACCTTGTTACAATCCTTTGGTATTTCCCAGTTTCTGATGAGTCCGCAGATGTCTGCCCGCATTGGTAATCAGTTGCTGCCAGTCGTTCCCAATCCGGGAATTGGTTTTGTAATGATGACCATGCTGACTTTGAGTACCGGTACGATTCTAATCATGTGGTTAGGCGAACGGATTACCGAGCGCGGGATCGGTAATGGGATTTCATTGATTATTATGATTGGGATTATTGATCGTCTTCCTAATGTGGTAGTCAGTGAAATCGCAATGGTCAGGGAAGAAGTGCGGGGGATTTTCACGGAAGTTATTTTACTTGGACTGATGTTTGTCATCGTGGGTTTTGTGGTGCTGTTGACCCAGGGGCAGCGTAAGATCCCCGTGCAATATGCTAAACGAGTTATCGGGCGGAAAGTGTATGGCGGTCAGGCAACCCATATTCCCTTGCGAGTGAATACGGCCGGTGTTATGCCCATCATTTTCGCCCAATCAATCATGTTTATTCCCAACACTATTTCGACCTTCTTTCCGAATAGCAATATAATTCAGGGGATGATGACTTTCTTTAGTGTTGAGCAGCCGGTATATTGGGCAATTTTTGGTCTCCTGATTGTATTTTTTACCTATTTCTACACGGCAATTGCTTTCAATCCGGTGGAAGTTGCGGACAATATGAAAAAGTATGGTGGTTTTATTCCCGGTATCCGACCTGGTAAAAAGACCTCGGAGTTTATTGATAATATTTTGACTAAAGTTACCCTGCCGGGTTCAATCTTTTTGGCTTTTGTTGCCGTTTTTCCGTATATCCTGATGAAGGTGATGAATTTAGATTATCAATTGGCATCTTTTTTTGGCGGCACCAGTTTATTGATTATCGTAGGTGTTGCCTTAGATACATTACAGCAGATTGAATCCCATCTGCTGATGAGACATTATGATGGCTTTTTGAAAAGTGGAAAATTGAAGGGTCGTCGTCGGTAAGATTGCATGATCTATATTCGATCCCAGGCTGAGATTGAGAAAATGTGGGAGAGTAACCAGATCGTTTATCAAACTCTTTGTTTGTTAGGACCGGAGATTCGACCAGGAGTGACGACTAAATCGCTGGATAAAATAGCGGAAGAATTTATTCAGAGTCAAGGCGCAAGACCGGCATTCAAAGGATTTAATGGCTATCCTGCAAGTATCTGCACCAGTATTGATGAACAAGTAGTTCATGGAATACCCTCATCGCGCGTGCTAAAAGAGGGGGAAATTGTTGGAATTGATGTCGGAGCCGAGAAAGATGGTTATTTTGGTGATGCGGCTTTGACTTATGCGGTCGGCGAAGTGAGTGAAGTAAAACAGAGATTAATGCGGGTGACTGAGGAATCGCTGTATCAGGCAATTGCCGTGGCTCGGGCCGGCAAGCGACTTTCGGATATTGGCAATGCGGTGCAGAAGCACGTCGAAGCCAATGGTTTTTCAGTTGTCCGAACATTGGTTGGTCATGGGATCGGAACGCACCTGCATGAGGCTCCCGAAATCCCTAATTACGGTGAGCCCGGCAAAGGACCGGTACTCAAACCGGGAATGTGTCTGGCAATTGAACCAATGGTCAATGCCGGGACCTTTGAAGTTTATTTGCTTGAGGATGACTGGACAATCGTCACTGCGGATCATCAACCTTCGGCTCACTTTGAGCATACCATTGTGATTACGGAAAACGACCCACTAATTTTATCAACGAATAAAGCTGGGTAATTCTATGGCAAAGGAAAAATTGATTAAAGTTGATGGTACCATCAAGGAGAACCTGCCGAATGCTTCATTTCGGGTCGTACTGGAAAACGGTCATGAAGTACTGGCGCATGTCTCGGGCAAGATGAGGATGCACTTTATCAAGATTTTGCCCGGTGATAAGGTCTCGTTAGAGTTATCGCCCTATGATTTGACCAGAGGCAGAATTACCTATCGTTATAAATAGAATGGAATCACTATGAAAGTCAGAGCATCGGTACGCAAAATTTGTGATAAATGTAAGATCATCCGTCGGAAGGGTGTTGTGCGCGTAATTTGCCCTAATCCCAAACATAAACAGCGGCAGGGCTAATAGCGGAGTAGGAGGACGATTTGGCTCGAATTGCAGGTGTAGATTTACCGAATGATAAAAAGATTAAGATAGCGTTGACCTATATTTTTGGTATTGGTCGCACGATGGCACTGCGGATTTTAGCGAAGGCTAAAGTTGATCCGGAGATCCGAACCAAGGATCTGTCGGAAGAACAGGTTCATGAAATCCGCACAGTCATTAGTAATGAACTGAAGGTCGAAGGCAGTCTGCGGACCGAATTTCAGATGAATATTAAGCGCCTGATGGATATTGGTTGTTATCGTGGATTACGCCATCGCCGTGGCTTGCCGGTCAGAGGACAACGGACCAAGACGAACGCCCGGACCCGCAAAGGTCCCCGCCGAACGGTCAGTCGCAAGAAAGTCAAAGTTGGAAAGAAAGGTTAGGATAGGAGGTTTCCGAATTGCCACCCAAACATACTGTAACGAAGAAAAAGAAAAAGATTAAGGTTGACACCGAAGGTATTGCGACAATTCAGGCATCCTTTAATAATACAATCATTTCCTTGACGGATAATTATGGCAACGTAATCTCTTGGGCATCGGCGGGTACGGTCGGCTTTAAGGGCTCCCGTAAAAATACACCCTTTGCCGCTCAGCAAGCGGCGCAGAAGGCGGCCCGGGAAGCGCTGGATCTGGGATTGAGCCGGGTCGAAGTTCGCGTCAAAGGACCGGGAGCCGGTCGCGAAGCCGCCGTTCGAGCCCTGAGCTTAGCAGGATTACAGGTTTTTGCGATCAAGGATGTAACTCCCATTCCGCATGACGGCTGTCGCCCACCGAAACGGAGAAGAGTATAAACAGCTAGGAGTAGAATCAATGGCAAAATATACTGGTGCAGTCTGTAAATTGTGTCGTCGTGAAGGAACGAAGCTATTTTTAAAAGGTGATCGTTGCAGCACTACCAAATGTTCCTTCGAAACCAAGAGTTATGCACCCGGACAGCATGGTCAAACCAGTCATCGTCGGTTATCGAACTACGGTTTGCAATTGCGCGAAAAGCAAAAAATTAAACGCATGTACGGCATTTTAGAGAAGCAGTTTAGACGTTATTTTAATAAAGCAGTTAGTGAGAAAGGTGTGACTGGTACCGAATTGATGCAAATACTGGAGAGTCGTCTGGATAGCGTTGTCTATCGCATTGGTTTTGCTTCTTCGCGTGCGATGGCTCGCCAATTAGTGCGTCATCGCCATTTCTTAGTGAACGGGAAAATAGTTGACATTCCATCTTATCAATGCAAAGCCGGCGATATAATTCAGGTGCGCGAGCCCAGTAAAAAATTAGCTGCTATTCATGAGTCCATGAAACGCATCCACGGCGATCATGACCTGCCCTGGTTGATCCTTGATAAAGCCAAAATGCAGGGCGTATTTATCCAGGTGCCCGAAAGGGATCAAATGGGTGTTGACGTCAATGAACAATTAGTCGTGGAACTCTATTCTAAATAAACCAAGAGGAAAAGAATGACCACACAGGAACCAATCGCGGCAAGAGTAATCAAGGAAATTTCATCGGATACCTACGGTCAGTATATTGTCCAACCGCTGGAAAGAGGATTAGGCACAACTATCGGAAATGCTTTAAGAAGAGTGATAATTACTTCGATTCCCGGAGCGGCAATCTCATCCATCAAAATTGATGGGGTGTTGCACGAATTTGCGACAATTCCCGGTGTCGTTGAAGATGTCTCAGATGTTATCCTGAATCTGAAACAGGTGCGCTTTAAGCTATTTGATCTGAAACCAGACAGGGTAATCCTGAATTTCAAAGGCGAAGGCAAATTTGTTGCCGGTGATATCGAAAAAAGTACAACTCAATTCAAAGTTCTGAATCCCGAGCTGCATATTTGTGAAATGAATGAAAAAGCTGACTTTACGATGGAAATCAGAATTTCACGCGGTATTGGCTGGGTGGCGGCAGAGAAGAATCGGACGCCGGATTATCCAATTGGTACAATCTTCATTGATTCGGTTTTTTCACCAATCAAAGAATGTGCTTATAAAGTGGAAGCCTTACCGGGAACGGCGCGCGAAACACTGGAGAAGCTGACCATTACATTGCGGACTGACGGTAGTATTACGGTCGAAGAGTCTATGGATTATGCGGCGAAGCTGCTGATCGAGTACTTTACCTTGTTCTCCAGCATCGAAGCCGCACCACTGGAGATTCCGCTGGAAGCCCCCAACGAGGATGTCATCAGAATTCGGAATTTACTGCGCAAGAGTGTGGATGAGATGGAGCTCTCGGTGCGTTCGTACAATTGTCTGAAAGCCAATAATATCAGAACTATCGCCGATTTGGTCTCCCGGGAAGAATCCGAAATGCTCAAGTTTAAAAACTTTGGCCGCAAGTCACTCAACGAGTTGATGGCGAAACTCAAAGAGATGAACCTCGAATTCGGTCTGGACGTTGACCGTTATCTGACTGAGAAGAACGAATAATTAACCTAAGGAGAATTCAATCATGCGCCATCAGAAACGGGTAGCCAAATTAGGACGAACCGCAAGTCACCGGAAAGCTTTATTAATGAACCTTGCCGCATCTATGATTGAACATGGCAAAATCAAGACCACCGATGCCAAAGCCAAAGAACTACGCCGGGTGGTAGAACGATTGATCACCTACGCCAAACGCGGGACCGTTCATCATCGCCGACTCGCCTATCGAGTGCTCCAGAAACGTGATCTGGTTAAGACGCTGTTTGAACATATAGCTCCGCAGTATGCTAATCGCAATGGCGGATATACCCGAATCATTAAATTGGGTTTTCGGGATAATGATAGCGCTCCGGTCTCATTAATTGAATTGGTAGATTATAAACTTCCCGGTGAGAAGAAAGCTGCCAAACCGGCTGCTAAAAAGGCTCCTGCTGAGAAGGAAAAAACAGAAGAGAAAGAGACCAAGAAGCAAACCAAGCCCAAGAAAGCTGCAAAACCGAAAGAGAAGAAACCGGAACAAGAGCCAACGGAGGTGAGTGAACCACCCCAAGTTGGTGAGGCTCAGGAGGAGAAATCAGCCTGACAATACCGGATAGGATTGTGAATATTAACCGAATTAGTTTATTAAGGGCAGTATTTTTCACTGCCCTTTTATTATTGGGTGCCGATAATCAAGTCGCAGCGGCAGAAGCGATTCATCGGGGAATGTGGATCATCCGCGACCAGCTGCTTAAGAAGGAATTGGTAGATCAATTCATTAATTTTGCAGAAAAGAACGGCTTTACCGATTTGTTCGTGCAGGTCCGGGGCCGAGGCGATGCCTTTTACCGATCTGCGATTGTGCCTTTGTCACCGACTATCGTTGATCCGTCTTTCGATCCGTTGCAATATATTCTCGAACAGGCGCATCCGCGGAGTATTAAGGTGCATGCCTGGCTGAATACCTACCTTTTATGGTCTTCGGATGACAAACCCACCGATCCGCAGCATTTACTTTTACAGCATCCGGAATGGTGTACTGTGGATGCGGATGGCAAGAAGGATATTCATCGCAGGGAGAGGGAATTTAAAAATAATAATCTCGAGGGCGTTTATCTTTCGCCGTTAGTGCCGGAAGTTAAAACCTATCTGGTTGAGATAATCCGGGAACTGGTCGAAAAATATAATGTTGATGGCGTTCACTTAGACTATATTCGTTATCCTAAAGACAGTTACGATTTCAATGAAGTCGGACGACAGCGATTCAAGGATGTTTACGGGGTAGATCCCATCCTTTTATCCATTACCAATAAATCCTTCTTTTCGGGCATGGAAGCGAAAACGATCGAACAGCTAATCGAGAAATGGAATGATTTCAGACGGGATGCCATCACCGAACTGGTCATTGATACCCGGGAAGTAATTATTACGACCAGAAAACCGATAGCCCTGAGTGCTGCCGTCAAGCCGGATCCGGTCGAAGCGCGTTACTATTTCTATCAGGACTGGGAAAAATGGTTGAAAAGCGCTTACCTCGATTTCGCGGTGCCGATGAACTATACTAAAAGCTCCGAACAGTTCGAGGAAATCCTGAATAAATTCGATCCACTGATTCTCAAGGACAAAATCTGGATGGGCATCGCCGTCTATAATCAGGGCAGGTACGAGGCTCTGACCAAAGTGCTGATCTCCCGGACCAACGGTTTCAACAACTTAGTGTTCTTTTCCTACGAATCCTTCGCTAACCAGTCTAATTACTTTCCCACCCTGATGAAAGCTTATTAAGCGGTAATTTATTCCAATTGCTCTTATCACCTTCAGTTTGCTTGAAGCAAGTCAGGTAAGGACTGATGTATTCATTCTGATCGGCTGATGTGTTATGGTATTATGTTATCGCCTTTATTTGGTGGGTACATACTCGGTTTAGTTCAACGGTTTGGCGCTTGGTAGCGGGATTTATATTATTAGTTCACGGATGACCTCTACTGAAAATCCGGGGAAGTCGCAGGTTTTTTACCCGCAAGATGATGTTGATGAAATAGCCGGAATCGGATTTAGATTACACCTCCGAGGTTTCCGAAACCTCGGAGGGGTTTATTCCATGTTGATGAAGTAGTCAGATATGAATTTGCAGTATATCTCTTTGCTTAAGTTTTCTTAAAATACCAGATCGGGGCAAAGACAAACCAGAGAATCATACCGGCAAACATCAGCTGCGCATGAGTGTTCCAGGAAATTTGACCAAAGAAATGCAGGAATGCGGGCGCTAAGGTTAGCAACAGACCGACCGAGGACAGGATAATGGCAACAATTTTCATTACGATTTCCTTTCTAAATTTAGCGTTTTTGGGTCAGCAGACTGCCTAACAGGTACAGGATAAAGGTCAGCATAATCCCGAAGGCGCCCAGGAA
>CAZAKO010000039.1:14688-16803 GCA_964485745.1 uncultured bacterium | reverse complement strand
CTGACCTTTGGGTTATGAGCCCAACGAGCTACCAACTGCTCCACCCCGCGATCACTATTCTAAAAATCTAAAAGATCAGCATCAATTCAGTACTTCACTTAATCCAGGAAGAGTCCAACGAGCTACTTCAAATCATCTTAAAAAAGCGTAGATAATATCCGCATTTTCAGTGGAATTTACAAGACTCTTTTTGGACTTGTTATCTAATCACCAATTGTTTCAATTCATCCAATTGGGACTTGGTTAATCCCTCTGGAGTAAATCCGGCTGCGCGACACTGTATCCAGATTTTGGCTGATTTGCAGACAATATCAATCTGGTCAAAAGTATCATGAAGATTCTTACCGATTGCGAACACGCCATGCTTTTTCCATAAGACAATATCATGCTGCTCGAAACTCTGGACAGTAGCGTCGGCAATTGTTGAACTCCCGGGCAAAAGATAAGGTACTAATCCCACACCTTTGGGAACAAATACCATCGCTTCGGGATGCATCCCCCAGAGAATCGTATTCAAATCACTACTATTTTGAATTTTATCCCAGTGTGACAATGCAATTAGCTCCGTGGCATGAGTATGGATCACGACAGTTTCATCGGTGCCTCTCCGGGCAATCAGATCATGTATGTTCAAATGTGATAGTAACTCTGAAGAAGGCTTGATTGCAGTATTGCCAATCGTTATCGGTAAATATCCATTACTCTGATGATTAATTCTGATAAACATACCATTAGTAAGAGGCTCCCGGGCAACATCGCGCATACGTGTTCCGGTGCCCGTAATAAAAAAACATGCATCACCTAAATGAGTTACCGGTGAATCAAGGATTTGCTCATCGCTTTTTGAGACAATTTCCTCTCGTACTCTGGCAGAAATCCGAACTGAGATATTACCGGCATTCTTTTCCGACCACCCTCTCTGCCACAGAAATCCGGCAATCTCGGCAATGTCATTCAATAGGGTTTCAATCTCTTTATGCTGAATGAATATTGATTTCAAGGAATTCAAATTGCTCATACTCAATCTCAGGTTTTATTATTTGGATAAATGTAATCATAGTGAGACGAAATAATATTGACTGCATCATCTAAACATTGATACATGCCGAGCGTAGTCAGGGCAAATGCCGCGGCACCCAGGACGGTTGTTTCCGCTTGCTGCGCTAACTTTAAAGGTATTCCCAGAGTATTGGCTCTGATCCGGTTCCATAATTGATTCTTAGCGCCACCACCGACAATAATCAATGAATCGGCTTTGAATTGCCCAATTTCTTGCAGAAGATTTAATCCCTGTCGAGTTTTCTCTGCCAAGGCTTCCAGGGCAGCGCGAAATATTTCTCCTCGCGAGGTATGCAATCCTAAACCACTGATCCTGCCGCAATTGGTGGCAAAATCCGGGATAATTGATAAAGTTGTTGAATTCGGCGAGACAGTTGCTGCTTCTTGAATCATCAAATCATAGACCTGTTTGGGATCGCTTGCCAGTTCCCGGGTATAAAAGTTGCTTTTAATCCACTCCAATACTCCTGAGGCAAGCCACTGAATCCCGGTATTATAGAGACCGGGAACCGCGTCCAGCTCATTCGTCACTCCAGCCTTCAATTGATTGAAGTCGAGAGCCAAATTCCGGGTCCGGGTCATTAAAATCTCCCATGTCCCGGAACTCAGTACCGCCTCATTTTCACCGGCGCCCGAACCGATCAGGGCGAACTGGGTATCATGCCCAGCTAGAATTACCGGTATTCCCGGTGCCAAACCAAATTCTTTAGCTGCCGTAGTTGTTAGTTCACCCGCAACTGTCCCGGCCTCAGCTAGATCGGCAAATCTGTCTGGAACATCAATAGCCTCCAAAATCTCAGCCGAAAGAGTCCTTTTTTTAATATCCATCAACATCGAGGTACCGGCCATCGTGCAGTCATTAATCATCATCCCGGTCAGCTTATACACAAAAATAGATGATATGAACAGAAAAGCGTGCATCTCATCGAGAACTTCAGGATGATTTTCCTTTAACCAGATTAGTACGTTGATCGTGTTAAAATTAAAATTACTAACCCCACAAATGGCATAAAGCCGTTCCAGGGAGATGTACTTATCAATATTCTCCATAATAGG
>CAZAKO010000039.1:3582-14588 GCA_964485745.1 uncultured bacterium | reverse complement strand
TCCGTAAGTTTGGCAAGCCCGGTAATCGGCTCCCTCAGCATTCATGCCATGGGCAGACCAGGCTGAAGGTCGGAAAATTTTCTCCTCAGAGACATTATGCATACAAACGGGTATCCGCAGCATTGCCGCCAGAGTTATCAGGTCGGCGCCGATATGCCCATAACTCGAGGCACAATGATTCGCACCCCAGTTAGCCATTACCGAATATACATCCTTAAAGGCGCCTTGCCCGGTTAAGCGCGGGACAAACCAGGTGGTGGGCCAGCTGGGATTGGTTCTATCACAAAGTGTTCGATTCACCTCTTCCGGCAGGTCAACCGTATAGCCCTCGGCAATCTGCAGAACCGGTCCGAGCCCTTTCACTAAATTAATCCGCGAAACCGTTATGGGCATCCCGCCGCGGGTTAGAAATTCGGATGAAAATCCGCCACCTGGAAAATACTCGTGAATTGCCGGGCACCAGGAGGTTGCCCTGAGACATTTTTCAACTTCTTCCGGTGTAATTTCCCAAAAAGGCTTGATCGCCGGTAAGCCATTAATCTCCTGCTGCCCGGTGAAATCAAGGGCTGAGGCACCCGAATTAATCAAATGAATTATACCGTTTGCCGGCATATTTTTCAACACTCTTCCGGTTACCCGCTTAACGGCTGCCGGACTCCAATAGGTACGAATATCGGAAAACATCTGAGCCGTATTCGTGAGCAGATAACCAAAAAGCATCGCGACCCCATTCAGCGCATCATTTTCGGTGGCAACCAGATAGGGCTGACGCACGCCATTCCAATCAAACGAGGAACACAGGATCGCTTCGAGAAAATCGCCATTAGGTTGATAATCGGTCCACTGCCGCTGTCCCTGAAAGCCAGCCAGGATAGCGTTATGACCCAGTGCCTCCTCACCATAGCCCATCGCCCTTAATTTAGGATTGCCAATCATTAAGTCACGGGCAATAATTGCCATTTTTACTACTTTTTCCCATTCGGCGTCTTTCTGGGCACGGGTCTTAGAAATAGTGTTATAATCCTTGCCTTCCCGGCAGTTGATCTTCACCCACTTGCGCGCCTTCTCGTACTCTTTCTGATCATAAATCTTCTGATCCATTCGGCGCATAAATTCAGATAAATCCACATATTCATTGCGCATTCCTAAATAATCCTGAAAGAAATCGGCATCTACAATTGAACCGGCGATACCCATCGAGACCGATCCCATCGAAAGATAGGACTTGCCGCGTATGATAGCCACTGCCAAACCAGCCTTTACAAAACGGATGATTTTCTCCTGGACATCAGGTGGGATTGTTAAATCATTAGCATCTTGCACGTCCCTGCCATAAATTCCAAAAGCAGGAAGACCTTTCTGATTGTGGGCGGCTAACACGGCTGCCAGGTAGACGGCGCCAGGACGCTCGGTACCATTAAATCCCCAAATGGCTTTGGGGAGATGGGGATCCATATCCATCGTTTCGCTTCCATAACACCAGCAGGGAGTCACAGTCAGGGAAACGCCGACGTTTTGCTGACGAAATTTCGCGGCACAAGCAGCTGCCTCGGCTACCCCACCAATACAGGAATCGGCAATTATACATTCTACCGAAGAACCGTCAGGATACTTAAGCGTAGCGCTTATGAATTTGGCGGCAGCTTTGGCAATATTCATAGTCTGAGATTCAAGGGACTCTCGGACTCCCCCCAAGCGCCCATCAATAGTCGGACGAATACCGACTTTCGGAAAAATATTTTCCATCGCCATATTTAATTCCTCGCCATTACCTTATTAAAAATGTTCAATATGTTATTGATAATCGAGACTGAACCAAGCATAACCAAAAATAACGAAAAATTCTGCGAAATATTTTAATAAAACTCCAAATGTCTATCCAGTAAAATCTTGCCCGACTTAGTCCAAAGACTTTTGAAAAATTAGCAGATTTACAGGTATAGTAAGGATTAAAAGCAAAGTAATTAATCACCGATCACCTTAATTAAATAGCGCTTCGGACGTTTGCCATCAAATTCGCCATAGAAAATCTGCTCCCAGGGACCAAAATCCAACCGACCGCCGGTAATGGCTACGACCACCTCTCGCCCCATAACCGTACGTTTTAAATGAGCGTCGGCATTATCTTCATAACCATTATGGTGATATTGGGAATATGGTTTTTCCGGAGCCAGTTTCTCAAGCCAGTGCTCAAAATCCTGATGCAATCCGGACTCATCATCATTAATGAAGACACTCGCGGTAATGTGCATCGCGTTGACCAAACACAGACCTTCCTGGATTCCACTTTCAGTAACGCATTGTACTACTTCAGGAGTAATATTAATAAATCCGCGCCGGCGTGGATAATTGACCGTGATATAGCGGGTAAGTGATTTCATGTAATTTGCTCCTGTTTATACACTACTTAAACTACCTATAACACTCTTTGAAAAATCATTGATAAATATATTAAAACCTAACCTAATAACGTACCTAAACGTTCAAGAAAATTAGCTCAATCACACCACTAATGGATCTCATGGATTATTTTTATCTTAGCCTTTGGTTCTGAATTACCAAATGTTAAATTTTCTCTATGTTAATTGTGATAGGCAGCAGAGTGGATACCCAGCATAGAAAAGCCAATCCGCTGGATAAATTCAGTAATCCTGAACCCAATCAAATTACACGACTATATAATAGTTACATTAAAATATGAAGGCTAAGGAGGACTTGATGAATAAACTCCAACGTGTCCTTTTACTCGAGAAGAATCAAGCCGATATTAATGCAATCATTCAGCAAGTCAAACGAATAAATTCTAAATCGGAATTCCAGTCAGCCATTAGTAAATCTAACTTAGAGCAAAAACTTAAAAATTTCAAACCGGATTTAATTCTGGCAAATTACAAATTACCGGCATTATCGGGAATTAAAGCACTTGAAATAGCCCAAACTCATGCTCCCGACACACTCTTTATTTTCGTTACCGATGCTCAGAATGAGGAAACCGCTGCCGAATGCATCAAAAGGGGTGCCTCAGACTACATTCTCAAAACTAACTTAAAGCATTTAGTTCCGGCTATTAAAAATGTACTAAAGTCATTCTCGAAACAGACCAAAGAGCCATCAGCTGCGATTAACCTCACCAACATTCCCAAACAGCAAGATGTCTTAGCAGCACTCCAAACCAGCGAAAAAATGTTTCATAAAATGGCTGACAATATTCCCGATGGATTGATGATCATCGAGCATGGTAAGGTAAAATTTTTTAATGAGCGCATCGGTCAGATAACCGGCTGCACCCCTGCTGAAATAGTGAATTTAAATTTAATTGATCTGGCAGTTCCAGAGGAAAAAGAGCACCTCGCGAAAGTAATCAAAGAAGAGCAAAAAACCGGCTATGGACCCAGAGAGCTCAAATTCTGGATCGTTCGTCCGGACGGAACCCGACGCTATTTGCACAATCGCTATTCCTATTCTCGGGAAGCTGGAAAAATTGCCACCCGCTATATCATTACGACCGACCTTACTGAATATAAAGAAGCCGAGCAAACGGGTGAGCAGGAACGGGTATTACTTAAAACCCTGGTCGATCACCTCCCCAGCTCAATTTTTATCAAAGACCAAAATTTCAAGAAAATATTAGTCAATTCTGCCCATCTTGCTCGGGTTACCACTACTCTCGGTCATGCAAATCAATTAACCGAAGGCGATCTTCTTGGCAAAACCGATTTTGAGGTTTACCCTAAAAATTTAGCCGAAGAGTATTATGCCGAAGACCAAAGAGTAATCAAAAATGGCGAGACAATTTTGAATAAGGAACAATTTTCGTTTGATCAGAAGGGACAGCCTTGTTGGGAACTCATCTCAAAAATTCCTTTACGGAATAAGGATGGTGCGATAATTGGTATGGTAGGAATTAGTAATGATATTACGACCAGCAAACAAGCTGAAGAAGCCTTGCGCGCCAGTGAGGAAAAATATCGCTCACTGACTGAATCGAGCAAGGATTCGATCTATCTGGTTAACGAAAATGGTTATTTCCTCTTTGCTAACCAAACTTACCTTGCGCGGCTCGGTCAACCGCTCGAAAACGTCATTGGTAAATCCTACGGTGAATTTCACTCGTTTGCGGATACCCAGAAATTTCTATCCAAACTCGGGCAGGTTTATCATGAGCGCAAATGGCTCTCTTATGAACACCAAAGCCACCGGGATAAACGCTACTTTATCCGAACCTTAAGTCCAGTCAATAGCCCAGTCGAAGATCAAACGATTGCAGTCACGGTGATCTCTAAAGACATCACCGAATGGAAAGAGATAGAAGAAGCCTTGCAAGAAAGCGAAAAAAAACAGCGCACTTTCTCTTTTCGGCTAACCCGCATTTTGAATGTTGTCAACCAACTTTCTTCAATTCAATTACTCGATGAACTCTGTCGGCAAGCAGTTGAACTGGGCATTCAAGAGTTAGGATTCAACCGCATCGGATTGTGGTTCCTTGCGGAAGACCTTAAAACCATGCATGGCTCATATGGCACGGACGAAACCGGTAACATTTGTGACGAAAGGCATATTCAATCACCTGTAACCGACTTTGCGGTCCAAAAAGTATTAAAAAATAAACAACAAGTAGTCTTCTTTGAAAACGAATTACTCATCGGTAAGGATACCAAAGCAGTTGGAAAAGGTAATCATGCAATTGCCAAACTTACTATCGGAGACAAAATTATTGGGATCCTGGGTGCGGATAATCTAATTGATAAAAAACCAATTACCGAACAGGATCAGGAAATTCTGGGGCTTTATGCGACTGCCCTAGCAAACCTCTACATGCTTAAGAAAACCGAGGAAAAAATAAAAGCAACTCAGAAAATCTATCAGCAGGCAATTCAGAATGCCCAGGGTATTCCTTATTTGTTGAACTATACCACCAATCACTATGATTTTATCGGGGAGGAATGCAAAAAAGTACTCGGAATTTCCCCGAATCAAATGAGTCTCGCCAAACTCAGATCTTTGATCCGAGAATCTCATGTAAATATATCGGGTATACCCAACGATGAGACTACTGCCGCCGAACTCTTTAAGAGCGGCAAAGTTGACTACTATCAATCTGATTTTAAAATCATTACCCCGGAAGGTCAGGTAAAATGGTTAAGTGACAGTGCTGTTCCTTTCATCGATGAGAGCAGTGGAAAGGTCATCGGTTCCCTCGGAATTTTACAGGAAATAACCGATCGGAAAAGGAGTGAAGCGGTCCAGCATGTACTTTATCAGATTACCAATGCCGTCATTGAGACAACCGACCTGTCTCAATTTCTCGATTTTGTCCGTCAGGCACTTGGTGAAATTATTGACACTACAAATTTCTTTGTTACCCTCTATGACAAACAAAATGATACTCTTACTCTGCCCTATTTCGTTGATCAAAAAGATCATTTCACCTCCTTTCCCGCCGGTCGTTCATTAACTGGTTATATAATTAAAAAGAATCAGCCGCTTCTGGTCTACGAACAGGATATCAAAAAAATGGTTGCTAAGGGTACTATAGACCTAATTGGAACTCCTTCGAAAGTCTGGTTGGGAGTACCAATTATATTCGGGAATGAAGTGCTTGGCGCAGTCGTCGTCCAGAGTTATACCAATCAAAACGCCTATCATCAAAACGACTTAGAAGTACTGAAATTCATTTCCAATCAAATCGGAGTATTAATTGACCGGAAACAGACCGATGTGGCTCTGCGGGCGAGCGAGGAGCGCTTCCGCTCGATCTTTGAAGATTCCCCGGTCGGCATAGCTCTCTTTAATACTAATGGAAATTTTATTGAGTCTAATTCCGAATTCTTCAATATTCTGGGAATTACCGATAGGCAACTTATTCGACAACTTAATTTGTTCGAAATTGGAATCTTGAAAAATAGTACCAAAAAAGACCTGTTTCAGCGTAAATCGGTAAAATTTGAACAGGAAATCAATTTCGATAATTGGCAATCGCCGCATATGCATCATGGGATTATTTATCTAAATGTGCTGATTGCTCCATTCCACACCGAGAGATCAGTTTTCAATTATTTAGTTCAAATCCAAGATATCACCGATCATAAAAAGATCGAACAGGAGTCACTCCGCAGTGAAAAATTGGAATCAATTGGCATGTTGGCGGGTGGTATTGCCCACGACTTTAACAATATTCTCACCGGCATTTTAGGCAATGTATCCCTGGCACGCATCTATGCCAAAGATGATGAAATAATCAAAGAGCGTTTGAACGAAGCCGAAAAAGCAGTCATGCGCGCGCGTGACCTGACTCAACGACTGCTAACTTTTTCAAAGGGTGGCTTGCCAATTAAAAAGATTCTTGACATTGCTAACTTAATCGAGGAATCCACTAAATTCGTTCTCGCCGGTTCAAAAGCAAAAAGTATCATTCAAAGAGCTGCCGGTCTTTGGGCTATAGAAGCGGATGAAGGTCAGATCAATCAGGTGCTGAATAATATCATTTTCAACGCCGACCAAGCCATGCCCGAGGGCGGGATTATCAATATCCAGGTTGAAAATTATCTGGCTGATATTGATAATCTGCAATCTTTGAATCCTGGTAAATATGTTAAAGTCAGCATTACAGATCAAGGTATCGGGATTCCCAGCGAACATCTGTTAAAAATTTTTGATCCCTATTTTACAACCAAGAAACGCGGTAGCGGTCTGGGACTGGCAACAGCTTTTTCAATTGTCAAGAACCATAATGGTAAAATTGAGGTAGTTTCCGAACTGGGAAAAGGTTCAACTTTTACCGTCTATCTCCCAGCTACCGAAGCGGCTGCCGAAGTGCCTGAACATGTGAGCGAGGAGCAACCGCTCGGAGAGGGTCGCGTACTGGTGGTAGACGATGAGAAAATCGTCCGTGAAGTTGTTGTCGAAATGATCCGCCGCCTGGGATATGAGGTTAATGCGGTTATAGATGGTCGTGAGGCGATTGCTCAATACCGGAAAAGTCTCGCTGCAAACCAACCCTATGCTGCCATTATTATGGATTTGATAATCCCGGGAGGAATGGGCGGCAAAGAAGCCATTAGTCAGCTGCTAACAATTGATCCTGATGCAAACGTAATCGTTTCGAGCGGATATTCTACCGATCCGATAATGTCAAATTTCAGTCAATATGGTTTTAAGGGGGTTGTCGCTAAACCTTACGATTTGTACGAACTGGGAAAAGTCTTAAAGAAAGTGATCACCGGAAAATAAATTTACCAGTTATTAAATGCTGCTATGGAATTTTCTATCGGAATTCCAGATTACCTTTGGAATACCGCTTTGATGGTACAGAATGCTGGATTTAAATCTGTCTGATTGCCCAATTTAGAGTCTCTTGCAGTATTTCGGGCGAGGGCGTCTGAATAAATCCATCGTCAATCATCGAGTGCAATAGCGAGCGGGAGTACTCAATATCGCGCTGAGCCGATTGATATGCTTCTGGATAAGTCAGAGTCTTACGACTAACCCCACTTTTGACAGCTTCAACCGCAACGTTAGCTGCCTCGTGGGGGAAGATATCAACCTCATCCATTTTGGGAATTATGTCGTCCGGACTGATGCCCCGATTCGCGGCAAAATCGGCTAATGAATTAGCCGCTGCGATTGTCATTTCATCGGTAATTTTGCGGGCTCTGACCATTAGTGCCGCCTTTAAAATTCCCGGAAAACCAAGCGAATTATTCACCTGATTCGGGAAATCACCACGACCGGTCGCAACGATAAAAGCTCCTGCCTGTTTGGCAGCGTAAGGATAGATTTCGGGCACCGGATTGGCACAGGCGAATACAATCGCTTTGTCAGCCATGGATTTGATCCATTCCGGCTTAACAATATTTGGACCTGGGGTCGAAAGCGAAATCAACACATCAGCACCTTTGCACGATGCGGCAAAATCGCTGATACATTTTGGATTGGTTGATTGGCACAATTCCCATTTGCGATAAAACCGTGGATCGGCTTTGATATCCTTACGATTGCGGTGGAGTCCTCCCTTGGAATCAAAAAGCGTCATCTTCTGCGGGTCACCACCAGCCGCAATGATGATTCGGGCAATCGTTGTATTCGAAGCCCCGGCTCCCAACATCGTGATTTTTACTTCGCCGATCTCTTTCTCTGCCAGTTTCAAGGCATTAATCAGACCAGCTAAAGTCACACAAGCCGTTCCCTGAGCATCATCGTGCCAGACCGGAATTTCACACTCTTCCCTTAACACATCCAGCACCCGATAACAATTTGGCTGGGAGATGTCTTCTAAATTAATCGCGCCAAAACTGGGCTGGCACATCTTGACAAAATCAATCAACTTAGCGGCGCTGTTAAGCCCCTTTTCATCGCGACTGTCAACACATAATGCTACGGCATCTATTCCACCAAGATATTTCATCAATAAGGCTTTGCCCTCCATTACGCCTAAACCACCTGGAGGAGTCACATTACCATCACCAAGAACACGGGTTGAATCGGATACAATTCCAACTAAATTACCACGGTTCGCCAATTCGAAAGACATCCCATTATCATCCCGGATCATCGTGGAAACTCGAGAAACTCCCGGCGTGTACCAGACATTAAACCAATTAAATCCAAAAACGCCGACCTTAGGTGCGGTCTGGATTTTCCCGCCGTAAAATCGGTGTGACATTTCTGCCAGTTTCTGATAAAATAGAGTTTTACCCTTAGCAATTTGCTCCGGGGTGAAATGATCAGGAAAGACTTCATCAAGATTACTCAGATTCAGCAGGATTTTTTTCATTATCTCAAATACTCCAATATTCAATTTATTCGTTCAACAATTCAGTTAAAGTAAGAACATCATCTGTATGATTATTTTCACAGAGGCGGAACTTCAAAAGTATATAAATCCTCCGATTCCGTCAGCTCCAGCAAACGTTGCTGCGCATCACAGTGTTCCGGATCGAGCTCGATGACCTTCTGTAAATGCTGAATAGCTAAATCGCGGTTGTTGAGCCCTAAATGCGATAGTGCCAGATGATAATGGACCGAAACGATATTGGGATCCTCTTTTAAAATTTGCTCTAAACAATTGATGGCTTTTTGATACTGACCGGAAGCTTGATAAACGACTGCCAGCTGATAATAACCCGGGGTTCCCTCTGGACTATTGTCAGTAAGTCGCTGATAGGCAGCGATACTCTGTTTGAAATGCCCCTTATGATAATGGCATAATCCTTCCCAGTACGAAGCCATCAGGAGATCTGGCTCGACTTTATTGATATGCTGAAAAATCCGGATTGCGTCGTCGAAGCGGGTTGCCCGGAAATAGGAAATGCCCAGGCGATACAAGGCAAAAATATAATCCGGCTTATTCGCAATTACCTTCTCCAGGACCTGGATTGATTTTTTAATATTTCCCTGCAGATAATACAACTCTCCCAAAGTTACCTGTAAATCATAAGCAGCGGCATTACCTTTCAAAAACTCCTGTATTTTCTTAATCGCCTTACCGATTTTACCTTGCATTTCATCATCCAGGATATTTTTCCGCAGTTTCTCCATCTCACTCATTTTTTTATTTTGTCTCCTCTGATATAATGAATCAAAATGCTTTTTGCTTTTAAACTATCCGATACTTTTGCGGCTCGATTTTGAACAGATCATTACCATTTGTATCAATCGCCACAATTGCCGGAAAATTCTCGACCTTTAATTCGCAGATCGCCTCTGGTCCCAGCTCCGGATAGGCAATGATTTTTACCTCCCGGATAGTCCGAGCAATCACTACTGCGGCACCACCAATGGCAGCAAAATAGACTGCCCGATTCTTGATCATCGAATCAATCACGCGCTGGCTGCGCGGACCCTTGCCAATCATTCCTTTCAATCCCGCATCAAGCAATCTCGGTGTATACGGATCCATTCGGCAGCTGGTCGTTGGTCCGGCTGAGCCAATGACTTTGCCAGGGGGTGTCGGAGACGGACCAGTATAATACAAAACCTGCCCCCGAATATCGAATGGCAAGTCTTCTCCTGCCTCAATCAGACTGACCAATCGCCGGTGAGCAGCATCGCGCGCCGTATAAATTACCCCGCTGATAAGAACCCGATCGCCAGCCTGCAAACCTTCAATTTCGGCTTTTTGTAATGGTGGATGTAATGTGATTTCCTTTACCATAATTAAATTTACCTTTTGTCTATTCAATCAGGATCGTGGCATGGCGGTGAACATGGCAGTCCAAATTTACCGCCACCGGCAGCATGGCGATATGACACGGTCGGCTCAGGATCTGCACCGCCAGCGCAGTTGTCCTGCCGCCCAAGCCCTGCGGACCAATACCTAATTGATTAATTCGATTCAAAACCTCGGCTTCAATTGTTGCCAGTCGGGAATCGGGATTTTTTTCATGCAGCGGACGCAATAAAGCCTTCTTCGCCAGCAAGGCACACTGCTCGAAATTACCGCCAATTCCGACACCAACGATAACCGGCGGACAGGGATTACCTCCCGCCCGGCGAACTACGTCCACGATAAAATCCTTAACTCCGGTAATTCCATCCGCAGTCTTCAACATCCGCAATTCACTCATATTTTCGGCACCGGCACCTTTGGCTGCTAAAGTAATTTTAATATTTTCACCGGGGACAATTTCAGTGTGAATAATCGCCGGTGTATTATCTCCGGTATTGACTCGCTCAAAAAGTGGCTCGGCGACCATTGACTTACGTAAATATCCAGCTGCGTATCCCTGCCGAACTCCCTCATTAATTGCCGCAGATAAATCACCTCCGGTTAAATGGACATCCTGACCAAGTTCCACAAACACGATCGCCGCTCCGGTATCCTGACACATCGGCAGCTGCTCTTGGGCAGCAAGGTCAATGTTCTTAATTAAGAGTTGAAGAATTTCCCGGGCAAGTGGTGATTCTTCCTTCGGTATGCATTCTTGGATCTTAGCTACCAAATCCGAATTGGCATAATAGTTAATCTCCAGACACAGCCGTTTTACCTCAGGCACAATCCGGGAAAC
>CAZAKO010000039.1:0-3482 GCA_964485745.1 uncultured bacterium | reverse complement strand
CCTACTTTTAGCAGCTCCGCCTTTAACCTTTCACCCCAGAGGATCAGGTAATTTTCAGCCTTGACCTCGGCGTCTCCGGTAAAAAGCAACCTATTTTCTCCGAATTTCAATTGAAATACCAGCGAACCATTGTTGTAATTTCTGGCTTCTTCGGCTAAAAAGCGCTCTGAAGGGTGTAAAAAATAGAGCCGACAATTTTTCGAGATTAGTGCAATATCCCCCGCAACCGGCGATTTAATCGGGACTTGGAGCGAGTCGGCTAACCAGTGAATTTCACGATAAACTCCCGAGTGGGCTTTAATCCCGGTTTCCCATATTTGTCCAACCTTCACCTGGCGTAACAAATACGGCGCACCACCAATATGATCGTTATGGGGATGGGTAAGAATCATGACGTCAATCTTCCGAATTCCATTCCGAACCAGATAGGGATAAATCACCAACTCGGCATAATTACGTCGGTAAGTCCGATCGGCAGTATCAATCAGCACCACTTTTTTCGAAGGTAACTGCAAGAGAATGGCATCACCCTGCCCGATATCAAGTAAGGTAGCCGTTAATGCCGGAGTGACAATGATTTCCTTCCAGACGAAAATATTACTAAAAATCAATGCCCCAATTAGAGTCAACTTGCGGATTCGCTGCCGATCAGAATGCAAAATTCCCAGTAAAAGCAAATACAATAAAAGTACAATGAATAGACTGGTTTGGGGCACCTGAAAATAAGCACCCGGCAGACTGGCAATATTCCGGATTATCAAACGAAGGATCTCGATTAATAAGGATTCGGCTGCTCCATAAACAAGGTTGAAACCCTTCCAGATAAATCCTAAAATAATCTGGGCAAAACCCAGAGCACCAATCACTCCCACCAGCGGAATAACGATTAAATTGGACAGCAGCGAGATTATCGGAACCCGATGAAAATAATAGATTGTGACCGGCAATGTTCCCGTTAAGGCCGCCACTGACACTAAGAACAATTGCCATACTTTTCGCAGAGTCGGTTGGGAAATTGCCCCGGAATGCAATTTTTCCGGCAGCAGCACTTCGAGTCGGCGATAAATATAGACAATCGATAGAACCGCAAGGAATGATAATTGAAAACCCATATCATAGAACTGCAATGGATCAATCAGAGTCTGAATCAAGGCTGCCGCGGCAATAGAATTGTAGATATTAACCTTTCGCTCCCAGCCTTTGGCAATCAGCACCATGGACGCCATGATTACCGCCCGAAAAACCGAAGGTCTAACGTCCACAATCAAGACATAAAAACCCAAAGCCAGGACTGTCATGATCACTTTCGGTTTAAGGGGCAATCGCATAAAACCGAAAATCACCCAGAAGACCAGGGTCACGTAAGCGACATGCAATCCCGAGACAGCCAGGACGTGAATCACTCCACTGTCAATAAATGTCTGCTCCGTCTGTTCACTAATTTCGCTGCGAACTCCGATCAAGAGCGCCTTCAAAATCGCACCGGGTTCACCCGCGACTGATTCATCAATCAAATCTTGGATTCGATATTTTACTAAATTAGCGAAACGCCGTAAGGACCAAGAAGCAGACGAACTAATTTGCACCTCGTTTTCATCCACGTAAGCCAGGGCGAAAATGTGATGATTGTTGAGGTATTTGCGGTAATCGAATTCGCCAGGATTACGCCTCCCAGAAGGGAGCAGCAAACGGGTATTAAAATAAAGTGTATCACCGTAGAAATACCCTCGTTCACTGTTTTTGACCGTTAGTAATAATTTTCCCTGACATGATTGCCAAAAACCCTGTTTGACCTGAACTCGATTCAATACAATCCGCTGACGTCCGTCCGGATTTGTTTCTACCGACTCGACCAGCGACCGCAGACTATCAGCTTCTTCACGAATATACCTGATGAGATGATTTGGCCCAAAATAGACACTTCGTGAGTGATTCAATCCACCCAGCGTAAGTATCAATAGAGCCGTCAGCCATAGTGATATTTTTCGCCTGAAAAATAACCAATTCACTAGTAACAGGCAAATACCCGAACTAAACCAGAAATAACAATTAACCTGAAGCCAATTATTAACCAGAACTCCGGAAAGGTACAAACCGGTAATTATTACCAATGGAGATCGTTGTATGACCTGCTTTATCATACAGATTAATTCTAAATTTATTTTCAGTCTATCTCAGAATACTGATATTTTTACGATCAGGCTCAGGTAGAACCAGTTAAAGGCTGTGGTGGCAGCCAGAATTCCTAACACTAACGGGAAAAAATTATGACGTCGGGTAAAATGAATGACATAGAATAGCCCGGCAGATAGAAATGTTGCAATATTCGTAATAATTAAAATTCCGACCCGGGTGATCAGGACGGATTCACTGCGACCGCTAAATACGATTAAAAAGAATGTCGAGCAAAAGAGACTGAATGATAAAATCACAAAATACCAGATATAATTAATGAGCCGGTCTGATTTACGGAATAACTGCATCAGAATTCCGCTAAAAAAGACCAGTAAGGCAGTCAGACCACTGATGGTAAACCAGGTCAGTACATAATTATTGAAAGTCTCAACCGATATCCAGGATCGAAATTGTCTTAAAATATTTGGTTCAACCGATACCAGTAAAAGCGCAAATCCGGCAATCGCAATCGTTCCTAAATAACCATAAAAATGAGAAGCAAGATGAAGTTCTTCAGTAGGCGAATATTCATCCATTTTTTAACCATCCTATTTTAAATCAGCTTTATTTAATCCCGACATTTCTGCGGGCTTCCTTTAACCAAAAATCACTTTTTTCAATCTCACCCTTTTGGCGGACTAAAGTAATCCTGAGAGCCGCCTCAAACGGGATTTTTACATTATAAGGATCGGCATAAAAAGCGTTAAGCAGGTCAACCAGAAAGTCCACCGATTGATCACTGGATGGCAGATACTCACTAATCTTAATGCGCATCTGGTGGACATAGAAAGGTTCGGTAAATGCAAATTCCTTTTGCTTCTGGTTTCTGACCGTAATATCAATAATATTTTCCGCTTTATCAAGTCCCTGTAAAAAACCGGTGATAAAGTAGCGCTGGTTTTCTTTCTTGATCCGATTCCAGATCTCACCATTGATGGTGCTTGCCCAATCAGCTGCGAATACATTCATCATCGAAATTATCAGAACAGTGATGATCATGTTAAAATTTCGTGCCAGTTTCAATTGTTTTACTCCTCGTAATGATTAATGATCGGAAAACGTCTTCCTAAACCAAAGGCTTTACTGGTTACTTTCAATCCGGGAGCAGCCTGGCGGCGTTTGAATTCGGCCAGTCGGATTTTTTTCATAATCTCTTTTACCAATGCCGGATCAAATCCCATTGCAACCAGCTCGGTTGAGGTTTTGTGCTCATTGATAATTAAATCCACCAGCGGACTGACAATCTCATAATCGAAAGGATCTACCTGCCCTTTAGCCAGTTCGGCACTCGGCAAACGATTAAAAAT
>CAZAKO010000038.1:7654-17235 GCA_964485745.1 uncultured bacterium | reverse complement strand
TCATGGTCTCAACCTATAGATTGTGCGGGCAAAGGGAATTGTTTCCCGAATCTGAGCCGTGCCGGACATCCACTGCACCAGGCGCTCCAAACCAACCCCAAAACCGCTGTGGGGTACCGAACCATATTTGCGCAAATCTAAAAACCATTGATATTCATTCAAAGGCATATTCTCGGCAACCATCCGCTGGTAGAGCAGCTCATAATCATCTTCCCTCTGGGATCCGCCAATAATCTCCCCAAAACCTTCGGGCGCTATCAGGTCGGCTCCCAGGACCAAATCGGGATTTTCCTGGTCGCGCTTCATATAGAATGCCTTGATCTCCTTCGGCCACTTCTCGACAAAAATCGGCACCTCCGAATTTTTTGTCAGCAAAACCTCGTCTTTGGCACCTAAGTCACTCAGACTCGAAATATCAGAACCCTTTTTACGGAGATCCTCAACTGCTTCGGCATGGGTCATTCGTTTAAAGGGCGCATCGGCTCTTTTCAGTGGTTCAACATCACGCTCGAGTATTTCCAATTCCAGTGCACATTTATCAAGAATTGACCGGATTACAAATCGAATCAGCTCCTCCTGGATCTTCAGGTTTTCTTCATGTTCCACAAATGCAGCTTCGGCGTCCATCATCCAGAATTCGGTTAAATGCTTGCGGGTTTTGGATTTCTCCGCGCGAAATACCGGTCCAAAGTCATAGACTCGACCGAGACTCATTATCCCCGCCTCCAGATACAGCTGACCACTTTGGGATAAATAAGCTTTGCCTAAATCGAAATAGGGTACACTAAAAAGGGTCGTCGTTCCTTCACAGGCGTTGGGAGTCAGCAAGGGTGAATCGAATCGCACAAAACCATTTTGATGCAGATAATCGGTAATCGCATAGTAAACAGTATGCCGGATGCGAAGAATCGCCCACTGTTTGCGGGAACGCAGCCACAAATGCCGGTTATCCATCAAAAATTCGACCCCATGTTCTTTCAATGCAATGGGATAATCGGTCGCAATTTGGAGAACCTGAATATCTCTCACGACAATCTCATAACCACCCGGTGAGCGCCGATCGGCATGAATCAAACCCCGAACGATTACCGAAGACTCCTGATCTAACTCGGCATATTGATTAAAAACCGCAGCACTAACTTCATTCTTCAATACAATTCCCTGGATTAGACCGGTCCCGTCCCGTAAAATCAGAAACCAGATTTTACCACTGGAGCGTTTATTATAAACCCACCCCTTGAGAATCACTTCCTGTTGATCGTAATTTTTGACGTCCTTAATGAGAATCCAGTTCATGTTAATTTACCTCTCCCCATCTATCGAATTTTTACCATCCAGCCAGGATTGCATTGATAATGTCTTGAGTGATCTGGTTGACCGATTCGGTTAAAGCCAGATTTCGAGTCCGTTCGGTCGAACCGGTTGGATCATATTCACTAAAACCGGTGAACTCTTTCTTGAAAATGCTTTTATTTTCAACATTGTCAAACCATTCTACCTCGATTCTCAGAGTCAGGCGGTATTCCGTCACCGACTCCTCGTTTTCGCCTACTTTGTAAACCAGCGGTCGGTCTTGAATACTCTTAATCGTTCCATAAAGCTTCGAATGAGCATCTTCCCCTTCGACCAATTTTAGAATATTTTCCTGAATGAATCCGACCCGGATCTGATCGGTCACTACCTGTTGAATATTGAACTCAGCCGTGCGATCATCAAAAATCGGAATAGCGATATTCTTAATATGCGGCGGCAAGGTTCCTTTAAACGAATAAAACCAGCAGTTGGAAAGCGTTAGCATTAATCCGATAATCCCGATTCGTTGTGCTTTACAAAAAATTCTACTCACTTTTATAATCCATATTCGTTGATTTTGCGATACAATGTGCGTTCACTGATCTTGAGGGCATTCGCCGTCTGGCGCTTACGGTTATGGAACTTTTTCAGGGTATTCTCAATTAGATCCCGCTCGACTTCTTCCAGTGATACTTTCCCTAACAAATTAGGATTTACGATATACTCCTCCGAGGCTTCAAACCGCGCTTCCTCGTCCACCGTTGGCTGCTCGCTAAGCGGATTGATGTAGGGTTGAATCTCGTGTCTGGCAGCCGGTGATTCCAGAGCAACCACATTAAGATTGCCTGTAATTGCTTCTTTAATTTCACTAATATCGCGCCGCATCATTAGAATCTGCTGCAAGATCAATTCCCGTTCCGCCTGATCAACACTCTTGGTAATTTTAACCGGTAGATTAATGGAGGGTGCTCGTTTCTCGATGTTCAGGCGGCGGGCGACCATGCTGCTGGTGATGACCTCGCCTTTTTCAAGCACAATCATGCTCTCGACAAAATTTTTCAATTCGCGGATATTGCCCGGCCAGGTATAATTTTCCAAAAGATGAATTGCGCTGGGTGAAAAACCCTTAAACGGGATGCTATTCCGATTGGCAAAATCAAGGGCAAATTTATCAATTAGTAAAGGAATATCCTCGCTGTGTTGCCGCAACGGCGGGGCATAGATTGTAATTGTCTTTAAGCGATAGTATAAATCTTTGCGAAAGTTACCTTTTTCAATTTCCTCACCCAGGTCTTTATTGGTCACGGCAATGATGCGGACATCAACTTTTTTACTTTTCGAGCCGCCCACCGGCAGAAATTCACCCAATTCCAGCACGCGCAATAGCTTTACCTGAGTTTCCAGCGGCATTTCGCCAATCTCATCCAGGAAAATCGTGCCGTTATTGGCAGTCTCGAAATAGCCCTTGCGGTCGTCAATTGCACCGGTAAAAGAACCTTTAACATGCCCAAACAGTTCACTCTCCAGGATTCCGGCGGGAATCGCGCCGCAGTTGACTTTGATGAGCGTCTGGTGCTTCCGCAGACTATGTCGGTGAATCGCATCGGCGATCAGTTCTTTGCCGGTGCCGCTCTCACCGACGACTAAGATGGTAATATCGGTAGCCGCCACCTGGTCAATCGTTTCGATTATTTCCCTGATCTTCTCCGATTCACCGATGATCCCAAAACTTTGTTGTAATTTTCTTAAACGAGCCTCATCCATAAATACCTCGTTTATTTGCCTCGGGCAATTAATTTCGTATCCTTCTGGATTGCCCGAAAACCAATATCGGTACGAAATTGTTTGCCCTCATATTGTACTACCTTCACATAATTATAGGCACTGTGAATGGCATCATTCAAACTTTTCGAGACTACCGTAATTCCGGCAACCCGTCCACCATTAGTCAGATAATGCTGACCATCGTGCTTCACTCCAGCCATAAAGAGCAGCGCCTTATTACTTTGAAAGAGTTGTTCGAAACCTGAAATAATTTTACCTTTTTCATAACTGCCCGGATAACCGGCGGAAGCCAGTACCACACAGGCGGCATAACGGTCCGAAATCCGGAATGTTGTGGTATCCAATTTACTCTGAGCAACACTCCATAATAAATCTAACAGGTCTGATTCAATCAGGGGTATCACTACCTGTGTTTCTGGATCACCAAAACGAACATTAAATTCTAAAACCCAGGGATCACCGTGATTAATCATCAAGCCGCAATATAAAACGCCAGCATAGGGTGTGCCGCGCTCGCGCATGCCCCTCAACACCGGTTTAATAACCCGCTCTTCAACCTTGTGTAACACTTCAGCCGTTCCTAATGGTGCTGGAGCGTAGGCGCCCATGCCACCGGTATTCGGACCAAGGTCACCATCGAAGGCACGTTTATGATCCTGAGCCGACGATAGCAAGACGTACTCGGTTCCATCCGTGACTGCAAATACCGACAACTCTTCGCCTTCTAGAAATTCTTCAACAATCACCTGTTCGGCAGCCACACCGAATTTATTTGTTTCGTAAATATCTTGTACCGCCTGTTCTAAGTCTTGCTCGTTCTGAATGACCAGCGCTCCCTTGCCCGCCGCCAGTCCGTCAACCTTAATCACATAGGGAAAGGACTTGTTGCTGGTTACATTTTGAATGTCATCCCGGGAACTACAAATATCATAAGGTGCGGTTGGAATATCGTATTCAGACATCAACTTTTTGGCAAAGACCTTACTGCTTTCCAACATTGCCGCACTTTGCGTAGGACCGAAAATTTTCAGTCCCTGACTATTAAACTGGTCAACAATGCCGTCCACTAAAGGTTGCTCTGGACCGACGATTGTCAGGTCAATGTTTTTAGTCTGGGCAAACTCAATCAACTTCTCAAAGTCAATTTCACTGATCGGTACATTCTCAGCATAGCAGGCAGTTCCGGCATTACCGGGTGCACAATACAGTTCGGTCACCTTAGCGGATTGCTTCAGTTTCCAGATCAAGGCACTCTCCCTGCCGCCACTGCCGATAACCAAAATCTTCATCCTAAAACCTCAACTTTAGATAAATTCCAAACAACAAAATACAAATTTCAAATATATCCAAAAAACCAAATTACACCAGGAAATCGGAACTTATTATTTGCTATTTAATAATGCTGGTTATCTTCTTTCCCTTCAATTTCGTAATCTCATCCCGCAATTCCGCCGCTTTCTCGAATTCTAACGCTTCCGCGGCCTTTAGCATCTCACGATTCAGCAACTCGATCAATTCAGCCTGATCCATTTTACGCTGATACTGCTCTGTAACGCTCTCCTTTTCCCGCACAATCTCAGTAGGCTTAATGTCGGCGACCGAGGTGGCCGACATAACCTCAGCAATAGATTTATAGATTGACCTTGGCGTAATGCCATGCTGCTCATTATATTTTTGCTGGACTTCCCGCCGGCGTTTGACCTCCTGAATTACCTTATCCATTGATGCGGTCATTTCATCGGCATAAAAAACTACCTTGCCATTAATATTCCGGGCTGCCCGACCAGAAACCTGCATCAACGATCGTTCCGAGCGCAGAAAGCCCTCCTTATCGGCATCCAGAATCGCAACCAGCGAAACCTCTGGCAAATCTAACCCTTCCCGGAGAAGATTAATGCCCACCAAAACATCAAATTCACCCAGGCGTAAATCGCGTAAAATTTCCACCCGCTCGAGTGCCTGAATTTCGGAATGCAGATAGCGCACTCTCAATTCCATACCACGTAAATATTCCGCCAGATCCTCTGCCATGCGCTTGGTCAGGGTTGTAACCAATACCCGCTCTTTACGATTGGTAACCAGCTTAATTTCCTCAATCAAATCATCAATCTGATGCCGGGTAGGTCTAACCTCAATTTCCGGATCCAGCAAACCGGTCGGTCGGATTATCTGCTCCACAACGACGCCATTGCTCTGCTCCAATTCATAATCGGCTGGGGTTGCTGATACAAAAATTACCTGATTGATCATTTTTTCAAATTCCTCAAATCGTAGCGGCCGATTATCAAGCGCCGAGGGTAATCGAAATCCATATTCAACCAGGACTTCCTTACGCGAACGGTCACCATTGTACATTGCCCGCAGCTGGGGAATTGTCGCGTGGGATTCATCAATAAACAACAGATAATCATTTTTTCTAAAAAAATCCAGCAACGTATAAGGTTGTTCGCCAACCTTGCGATTGGTAAAATGACGGGAATAGTTTTCGATACCGGAGCAGTAGCCGACTTCGGCAATCATCTCGAGGTCAAATCGGGTGCGCTGTTCCAGTCGCTGAGCCTCCAGCAATTTCCCGGCTTCCCGCAATTCGGTTAATCTCTCTTCCAGCTCGATTTCAATTGTTTGCAATGCCCGTTTGACATTCTCATCACTCGAGATAAAATGTTTTGCGGGAAAAATTACGATACTCTCCAATTCATTGAGAATTTCGCCGGTTAAGGGATCAAAAGAATAGATCTGAATGACCTCATTGCCGAAAAACTCAATTCGATAGCCAAAATCTTCATAAGCCGGTTGAATTTCAACCACATCGCCCCGTCCGCGAAAGGTTCCCCGCTCTAAATGAAGATCATTGCGCGCATAAAATATATCTACTAGACTGCCAAATAAATTGCGGATTCGGAGCTGGTCGCCCCGCTTAATTAAAACAACATAACGGCTATATTCTTCCGGTGATCCAATGCCATAAATGCAGGAAACACTGGCAACCACGATTACATCCCTGCGACTGATCAGCGAGCTGGTAGCCCGCAAACGGAGCTTATCAATCTCATCATTAATCGAAGAGTCCTTTTCAATATAGGTATCAGTCACCGGCAAGTAGGCTTCCGGCTGGTAGTAATCATAAAAACTAATAAAATATTCCACGGCATTTTCAGGAAAGAAAGCTCGAAATTCACTGAAGAGTTGAGCCGCCAGAGTCTTATTATGGGAAATGACTAACGTTGGCTGCTGGACATTCTGGATCACCTGCGCCATGGTAAAAGTCTTACCACTGCCGGTAACTCCTAATAAAGTCTGAAATCTATCTCCATGCTGGATGCCCCGAGTCAATTCTAATATTGCCTGAGGTTGGTCGCCCGTTGGTTTTAAATCGGTCTTAAGTCTGAACTCTGCCATTTAGGCAGAATTTAAGCCGATCAAGATTTAGAATCAATATCGAACCGAACATTTTTCCAAGATTTACCAGTAAGTCAGATTTTCCTTCATTTTTAACCGAAACCAACTATATTATTCCCAACATTTTTTCGATAATCACTAAACTTTTTAAAAAAGAGCTATGCTAAAAGTCCTGAAATTTGGCGGAACTTCCGTTGGAAAACCCGAAAATCTGAAAACCATATTTAAGGTTATCCAAGGCAATACCCAGAAGGGAATCGAAATTATTGCGGTTTTCTCGGCACTGTCCGGTGTAACCGACCAGCTGATTGAGATCAGTCAGCTGGCTGCTAAGAAGAATTCTGATTACCTAAATTTGATTGAAAAATTGCGAAATCGCCACCACCAGTACATTACTGAACTTTTCCCACCTGACCAGCAGACGGAAATTGCCAAAAGAATTGATGAGCTATTGGCCGAATTATCCGAGATTGTGCACGGAGTCTTATTACTGAAAGAACTTTCTGCGCGATCACTCGATCTGATTATGAGCTTCGGTGAACGGATGGCGACAGAAATTATTGCCACATATGGCAAAATATTGGGCTTACCAATTCACTATGTAGATACCCGGCAGGTTATCGTTACCGATGACAATTTTGGCGCTGCCCATATTCAAACCGCAATCAGCGAGACTCGCATCCGACA
Source organism: uncultured bacterium (assembly GCA_964485745.1). Taxonomy (GTDB): domain Bacteria; phylum Fidelibacterota; class UBA2242; order UBA2242; family UBA2242; genus CAZAKO01. The sequence continues at coordinate 10,071 of CAZAKO010000038.1, read as the reverse complement.
ATTCTTCCAGAATAATCCGGGAATTAAAATTGTCACCGGCTTTATTGCCGCCACGGAAGAGAGCATTACCACTACTCTGGGACGCGGCGGCTCGGACTATACTGCTTCATTTATCGGTGCCGCACTTGGTGCCGATGAAATCCAAATCTGGACCGACGTCAACGGCGTTCTGTCAGCCGATCCGCAGCGGGTCAAGGACGCATTCTCACTGCCGGAACTAAGTTATCAGGAAGCCATGGAACTTAGCCACTTCGGTGCCAAAGTTATTCATCCGCCAACTATCCAGCCGGCACTCGATCGGGGTTTGCCAATCCGCATTATGAATACTTTCAATCCGGACTTTCCCGGAACTCTGATTTGTAAAAAAACAACTAAGTCCACCGGCATCGTCAAAGGAATTACCTCGATCAGTAATATTTCGCTCCTTACTATCCAGGGCAGCGGAATGGTCGGGGTCACCGGAACCTCTTCACGCTTTTTCGGCGCCCTGGCACATGCCAATGTCAACGTGATCCTGATTTCCCAAGCCTCTTCAGAACATTCAATTTGCATTGCGATTATTCCATCCGATGTCAAAAAGGCAAAAAATGCCATCGCGAAAGAGTTTACCTTAGAAATTAAAGCCCACCTGATAGATCCGATAATTGTCGAGGACGAACGCTCTATCATTGCCGTAGTCGGAGAAGGCATGCGCAAAACCACCGGACTCGCCGGGCGGCTGTTCAATTCTCTCGGCGAAAAGGCAATCAACGTTGATGCTATTGCCCAGGGTTCGTCCGAATTGAACATCTCGATTGTAATTGATAAGAAGGATGAAGTCGGTGCCCTAAATGCCATTCATGAAGCCTTCTTCTCCCGCAAATCAAGAATCAATCTCTTCATTGTGGGAACCGGTCTGGTTGGCTCGGCGCTGCTCCAACAGATCCGGATTAATTACCAACATCTTCTCAAAGATTACACCATGGATTTAAGAGTAGTCGGTTTGGCAAATATCGAGAAAATGATTTTCGATAAGGATGGTATTGACCTGAATGCCTGGCAGTCCCAATTAGCCCAATCCTCGATTCCGACCGATCTTGACCTGCTCCTGAAAGAAATCAAACGCCTTAACTTAGGTAACAACGTTTTTATAGATTGCACCGCCAGTCCCGAAGTAGTTGCCAATTACGCAAAGATCTTGTCGGCCCGTACTTCAATCGTTGCGGCAAATAAACTCGGCAATACCGACTCTTACAACCAGTACTTGGCTTTCCGGCAACTCGCCAAAGATCATAATGTCCACTTTCTGTATGAAACTAATGCGGGTGCCGCTTTGCCAATTATCAGTACCCTGCAGGATATGATCAATTCCGGCGACCAGATTATCAAAATCGAGGCAATTCTCTCCGGAACGATCAGTTATATTTTCAACAATTTCCAGCCCGGTAAACGCTTCAGTGCAATTGTCAAAGAAGCTCAAGAACAAGGTTTTACCGAACCCGATCCAAGACAGGACCTGGAGGGTTTGGATTTCGCCCGTAAAATGCTGATCCTGACTCGCGAGGCAGGCGTACCACTGGAGTTAAGCGACATTCAGGTGGAAAAAATTCTACCTCAAACATGCCACCAAGCTGCTTCGGTAAAAGATTTCTTTATTGAATTGGAAAAAACCGACGATTTCTTTACTGATCGGCTGAACCACGCCACAGCTGCCGGGAAAGTGCTGCGATATATTGCAATCTTCGAGAATAACCAGGCTTCCATCAGCCTGCAGGAAGTGGATTCCTCGCACCCATTCTATGCCCTCAGAGGCAGTGATAATATTATCGCCATTACGACTAACCGCTATTCCGAAAATCCACTGGTAATTAAGGGTGCAGGCGCGGGCGCGGAAGTCACCGCCGCCGGTGTGATGGCAGATATTTTCAAGATTGCTAAAACGGTGATCAAAAAAAGGTACTACTAAGCCAGACGGCAATACCAATCTTAAATTTTTTCAAAAAAGAAATCATAAAAATTATTTGACAAATAGCTAAATACACTCTATATTTAGACAGTTGGCTAATTAGAGAAATGGCTAACAAAACCCAAGAGTGAGTGCTGAAATGAACCAGGTCTACCGTGCCCTTGCCGATCCAACCCGGCGTAAAATCCTGAAACTGCTACGCGAACGGGATCTGACCGCTGGTGAGATCGCCGACCATTTTGAAATCACCAAACCGTCACTTTCCAAGCATTTTAATATCCTGCGCGAAGCCGACCTGATCCACGGTGATAAAGAAGGTACAACAATCATCTATCATTTGAATCTGACCGTATTGGAGGAAGCGCTACTGAGTTTAATGGAAACCTTTCAATTGAAGGAGAGATAATATGAATACCATTCACAACCGGTGGCAAGATACCAAGCCAGCCTTTTATACCTGCTTGATTATCAT
>CAZAKO010000038.1:0-7554 GCA_964485745.1 uncultured bacterium | reverse complement strand
TTCACAACCGGTGGCAAGATACCAAGCCAGCCTTTTATACCTGCTTGATTATCATTATTTTAACCCTATTGATCAGCGCCTGGACGTGGCGCCAGATTCCACCTGATACGCAGCTGCCGGTTCATTGGGGAATTGATGGACAACCCGACCGCTATGCCGGTAAATTCTGGGGATTGTTCATGATGCCGGTTGTAGTGACAGTCATGGGGATCTTACTTATCCTAATCCCGTTAATTGAACCGCGCAAAAAGCATTTAAATTTATCCATGAAAGCCTATAATATAATTCTGATTGCAATTTTTCTATTAATGGCAGGATTACACATTTTAATCATTATGAGCAGCCTTAATAAGGGAATAAGCGTTGACCGAGCCGTTCCCTTTGGGGTCGGCTTGCTTTTCATTATCATCGGCAATTACATGGGCAAGATCCGCAGTAACTTTTTGCTGGGAATCAAAACACCCTGGACCCTTACTAGTGAATTGTCCTGGAATAAAACTCACCGTCTCGGCGGGAGGCTCTTTATCCTCTGCGGTTTTTTTCTAACTCTTAGTGCATTTTTATTCACCGGCAAAGTAACCTATGCAATCCTGATAGTCGGAGTAATCGGTTCAGTCATTGTTACCTTTGCCTACTCCTATATAGTCTGGAAAAATGATCCCCAAAGGCGGATTTCATAACTCAATTCAAACCATCTTTTAATAAATTCTCAATCGTATCAAGACACAAGATTTTTTCATTGTATTCCACTCTTTTTTCTGCCAAGCTATACGGCAATGATAGATTCTGATGTAATTTTTGATGTGATCGTAATCGGTGGTGGTCCGGCAGGCATGCTGGCTGCCGGTCAGGCTGCATTGCAGGGAAAATCCGTCCTTTTGCTGGAAAAAATGGAGCGCCTCGGCTGCAAATTGCGGATTACCGGCAAAGGTCGCTGCAACCTGACCAATGATACAACGATCGAAGATTTTATTCGTCATTTCGGCAAGGGTGGCAACTTTTTGAAACCAGCTTTTTACAATTTTTTCGTAAAGGAGCTGCGTGAATTTCTAAACCAAACTGGGATCGTCACGATTGTCGAACGCGGCAAGCGGGTTTTCCCCGAGTGCGACAGTGCACCGGCTGTTACCGAGGCTTTGATTCGCTGGCTTAGGAATACCGGGGCACAGATTCAAACCAATCACCGTGTCACCAAACTGGAAATTCAAAATGCTAAAATCAAAGGTGTTCAAGCTGCGACCCCACAGGGAAATAAATCCTATTCGTGTAAAACCGTAATTCTTTGCACCGGGGGAATGGGTTATCCGTTGACCGGCTCGACCGGCGATGGCTACCGTTTAGCTTCTGAGGTCGGTCACACAATAATTCCAGCGCGACCAGCTTTGATTCCGCTGGTAGCTGCCGGAAATATAGCTCGGCGTCTTCAGGGACTTAGCCTGAAAAATGTCAAAGCCTCTTTGTTAGTTAATGGCAAAAAACAGGCTGAAGAATTCGGCGAGATGTTGTTCACCCACTTTGGACTCTCAGGACCGATTATTCTGACATTATCAGGCAAAGTTGTCATCGCCGTTGAACAAAAAGCCAAAGTCGAAATTACTTTAGACCTTAAACCGGCGCTGGATCAGCAGAAACTGGAAACTCGCTTACTACGCGAATTCCAGCAACACGGCAAACGCCAATATCATACCCTGCTTAAAACGCTCCTTCCTGCCAAACTCATCCCGGTTGGCATTGATGAGACGGGAATTCCGAGGAAAAAATTGGCAAGCAGCATTACCAGTTCCGAACGGCAGCGACTGCGGCATTGGCTCAAAGACTTCCGTTTTACCATTACCGGAGTCCGACCAATTGCGGAGGCAATCATCACCGCTGGCGGAATTGATCTCAAAGAAGTCAATCCCCGGACGATGGAATCGCGGTTAATTAAAGGTTTATTCTTTGCTGGGGAAATTCTGGACATCAATGCCGATACCGGCGGCTACAACCTGCAGGCAGCATTTTCGACGGGATATTTAGCCGGAATATCAGCAGCGAAAATTGCCCAATAATAAATTGGATTGTTGGATTCACTCTGAAGATTCACCCCTGAAAATCTCTAACTTCTTTTTTTCTCATCTGAGTTTTTTTACATCGGTTTTTGTCAATAAAATATTTGCGATATTTCTTTCCACCAATCGTTCTTATTTCCCTTTTTTACAAGTTCATAAAGTACATCTCTCAATTTTCTTATTCCCCCCGAGGGCATTTGCAAAACAAACACAATCTTTTACCAGCAACCTCCAATCAGGATTGCAATTTGTAAATGAGCGTAGGAATTTTTTCTCTTCGTACTGAGTTTCGATCATCTTCATTCCCTCTATTTTTCACCCTACACCGCCACGATCTCAGCCTCCTTCATCATGGTAATAATCCATCAGATTATACACAGAAATATTTATTGATATTTTGATGCGAATAACTAAAAATAGGCTCAATCCAACTTGTTTGTAGATGGAAGTTAAAGGCAAAGTCACGCTTTGGCGGGATTTTTACTTTTTGCTGATTTAATAACTTCGATAAATGTGTTTTATTATTCTTTGACAGGGAACTAAAAATCAGATTAGTAGTAATATTTTGTACTTTTTTATTGAAATATATTTTTATAAAATCAGCAAGTGAAAAGTGAGTAATGAATATGAACAGCCTGATAAAGATGAAAGATTTTGCCGAGTTTACGCTTACCCGTGAATCCGGAAATCGCGTCTATGAAAAAATAAAAAAATATCTGACCAATGTTTCATATACTGATAATCTCATTATCGATTTTCAGGATATCAATGATGTATCCGTATCGTTTATTCAGGCGACCGTTTTCAAATTGGCAAAAGAATATTCATCAATAGAACTGAAAAATATCAATCCTGCCATTCAGTTTAAAATAAAAACTCTTCTTAAAATTACGACTATTGATCCTGCGATTCTCAGAAAAGTAGCTAATCTGCCGCTCAAATCTCTCTAAAAGTCGAATTTTCCTTAAAACATATTTCCACGAATGTTCCGGAAACGGGTGAGCGAAAGTTTCTGAATGGCGTACTAAGTTGACTAGTAAATTTTACACAGCCATTATTTGAGACAATAAACAAATAATCTTCCGGATCGTTCAAATAACTTTTAAGAGTTGTCAGACCTAATCCCCCCATTCCGGAGGTTGTAACTTCCGGCTCAGTTGCATAAATAATTGCGTCATTGTCATCAGTTACGTGAGGAAATATTGAGCGCATTTTTACTGGAATTCCAATCCCGAGATCAGCAATTGAAATTTTTAATAATTTGTTCTTGGAATAACGTTGAGCAATTACAAAAAATGATCTTACGCCCGAATGAATTCCGACATTACTCACTAATTCGCCAAACACATCATCAATGAATACGAACTGAATAGCATTACCTATTCTTGTCTGACATAACTGACTCAAATGCTGAATACACCTTTCCATATCAGTTGTATCAGTAAAATCTTTCTTATCGAACTCTAATAATCGATCATGTAACGGGCGCCTTCTTATTTTAGGCCGATGAGGCATAATCGTGATTCGATTAGGAAATTCATCTTCAAGAAAAGATAAAAAATTTATTCTCTCGAGATAATTGATTATCTCTGGTTTAAATGTAATGGAACCTGATTCCGATATTTGCATTTGTTTATCGATTAAACCGGTAAAATAGGTTAATCCGATCGGATCGAAAAAGTCAATTCTCTCAGCAATGTTCCAATTAAATGTCTCAACTGAAGAAAGAGACCATTGACAACGTGATATTAATCGGTAATCAAAATTCAAGACTATTTCCCCTCCACCACCGCGATCTCCTCATCAGTTAATCAGTACATTGTCAGAATCACAGATTACGCTGATTTATGGATTCCACCACTGAAGTCTTCATTAACTAACGAAAAATGGTTCATTTAGATAATGGATGATTGGTTATTCTGGTGTATTTATAGCTTCCAGTTTCAATAGCAGCGAACCGAAGCGGGTGTCACTGGAAATTATGACTGGAATTTTCCGTCTATCGGCACTAAGATAGATTACGACCTGATTTTTTTGTTTAAATAATTTTTTAGTATCGGGATCAGGTGCCAGGACAAAGCATTTAATCTCCCCTAACGGTGTCTCAACCAGCTCGAGTTTCTCAACTTTGATGATAAAAGGTCGCAATAAATCATTATCAAAAAAATTGATTGGGATAGTATCACCCAGACTAAGATCCAAAGTACGGACATAATAAAACATCGAAAGACCATCATGAGCCAGAGCGGAAATTTTTGATGTTTTTGATGCAGAGACGGCTTTACCTTCCTGATAATTAAACTCGACTTCGTACTTTTTCCGATACTGTCCTTCCCGCAACGATTTGCTGAACTTGTGCGAATAGTAACCTTCTCCATCCAGCCATGAATCCATCTGATCCCGGACCTTATATAATCTATCAAAAAACGGATTGGATTCGGTTATCGAACGAACATGGTAGGTTTGAATCCCATTTATTTTTTCTAATCCAATAATTTCCAGACTGGATGAGCCGCCCCGGATAAAATTGAACCAGGCAGAATAGGTCAACTGCTCGCCAACCGTGAAAGGAACTTCAGTTTGAGCCCTTACTGATAATGGGATTAACCCAATCAGAAGATAAAACAGTAAAGCTAACCACCGATTCAACTTTCTTATCCTTTTACGTTTTTAATTTGCTTGACCTGGCGACGGAGCTGGTTTTTATAAATTGCTCTTTTCAGGGCTTTTAAATTGGACTCGAATTGGTGACCATCGTAATGCTGGAGGAAAAAACGCCAGAGGCAGCCATTGTGTTCCTCATTTAATTGACAGCGACAGAGATTGATTTTGGCAATATCCGCCATCTTTTCCGAAATAGACAGCCGCGATTTCCGTTCCAGACGATTTAAATCCACCAGATAAATTTTTTCATAATTGTCATCTTTTACTAGAAAGTTGCCCTTGGTCAAATCGTGATGGATCAAGTTCGCCTGATGCATTCTGGCAACCATTTCAGCCATCTTGCTGACAATTAGCTGTTTACTTTCCAACTCCACAACCTCGTTGCGCAGAATTCTGCGGGCGGTTTGAAACTTCCCGATATACTCGGTAATTAAATAATTTTTGACAATAAATCCCGCTTGACGTTGGGTATAGACAGCCAGCGGTTTGGGAACCGGCACGCCTGCTTCTAACAGCCAGTGCGCGGCATCCCACGATTTCTGCGCCCGCGAACGCATCCAGGGACTCAAGAGAATCGAGATGTTATTCCGCCAACCAAAATTCTTGACAATTACTTTCTGAAACCTGTTTCCAATATCCAATTCCAGCAAAGCCACAACATTAGGATTCCGCTTAAAAACCTCAAGCGCATATTCGATGATCCAGCCTTTGTTCATCAATCCTTCAAAATGGTAACGATCAATTGGCGGTCCGATGTAGGTGGTCTTTTTCATTTTATCCTTGTTAATGATAATTTTTGCGAACCTGGAATTTACGGTAGAGATTTAGTGGCTTTCTTTTAAAATCCGAACCGGCATTTGAAGCTAATACTGACTCGGCGGCGGCAATCACCCGGGCAGCATTCTGGTGGTCATGATAAGGTTGAATTTCCTGTAAAACCGCTCGACGCCCGTTAGCAAATTCATCCGGCTGTGTTAGAGACTGGTCAATTGCCGCGCGCAGTTGAGCTAGATCAGTTAGATTAATTCCCTTCTCCAAACGAATCCGGGCATCAATCGTGATAACCGGCTTATCGAGTAAGATGAATTCATAGACAATTGACGAAGTATCGGAAATCAGGAGATCGGCAACCTGGAGTAGCGGAATGTTATTAGGATCGTCCCAAATTATTATCTTTTCCGAATTCAACTCCTGAAATTGGCGCTTATCAGCGGGCGGCATTAGGTCGTGGAACTTGATGATCCAGGTCTCATTAGGTTTGACCATGGATTTCAATTGTGGTAACAATTTTTGCGAGGATTTAAACCTCGGGCTGAAAGTCGGAGCATAAAGGATGATTTTATCTTCTGCCTTAAATCCATATTTAGTAATAATCTCATCCCGCTTGACCGGCTCGAGAATCAGGTCAACTTTCGGCCAACCGGTTTCAACGACACTGAAGTATCGGTATCGCTCTGCTAAAGTTTGGAATTTCCGGGTAATCAGCGGACCACTGGTACAATAGAGATCGAAAAACCCGGTAATCTTATAATGCCCACCCTTTTCCTCGCACAGACCGTGGAAGACCTGGACTTTCAGACCGGGGATTTTATCGTGGACAACATTCCCCGGTACAAAAACGATGTCGGGTTTGAATTGAATTGCTTCTTTAATCGAGGTGGCATACGCGCCGAGCTGCGAACTGTACTTTTCCAGTGAAGGTGGAATATAGGTTAGCGACTCACCTTTCGCGGATCGCTGGATTTCCGCCTTCAGCGCCTGACAAACATTAATCGAATATGGTTTGGTGATAAAAAATAAATAACGTCGCATAATATTACTTAAGGCGGATCAACAGGTCCTGCACAATTCGTTGACTTGCCTTGCCATCCAGATTCCCCAGAAAATACTCGGCTTTCCCGGCAATTTTTTGCCGATATTCCGCCGATTCTGCCACAGCCTTCCGGATTGCACTTGGTAATTGTTGAGGCTTTTCGATTTGATAAGCAAAATCCAGCAGCGGTAAGATTTCAGTATCTAATCTGCTTTTCTGAAATGAGTGATAGAAAAGCCGATGCTTTAAACGTAAATGGTAAAAATCGCAGACGATCACCGGCTTGCCCGTCGCTAAATATTCAAAAGCCGTTGAAGATGCCTCCGTCAATAGCAAATCGGCAATTTTATATAGCGGAACGATGTTATACTGCTCAGGTGGAATTAAATGAACATGGGCATATTTTTTAGATAGATTTTGCATTAGCTCAAGGTGACTATGATATTTTTTCAGCAGCCAAGAAAAGTGGTGCAATTTGACAATCAGATTGCAACCTGCGGTCAATTCGGCCAATGAATCGCCAAACACTTCAATCGAAGCCGGATAAAAGGTCGGTGCATATAATATGGTTGGCTTATCAGGATCAAGTCCCGCTATTTTCAATGTTGATTGATCACTTTGAACATCGAAAAGCGGATCAAGCTTGGGAAAACCGATGACGACCAGCTCGGTCGTTACACCTCGACGTTTTAACTCATCCAAGCGGTACTGGCTCTCAACGTAACGGACATTGATCCGAGGATGATAATCGGTATAATAGCAGGATTTGACGCCGATTCCATGATAGAGCAAAACCGCCAACGCCGAAGGATTACAATATCTTTGCGCATGACTGCTTTTACCGAAGACCACGACGTCGAAATTCTGCTGTAGTATTTTTTCGATCCGCTCTTTTTCGCCGTCAGCCGTGATAAAATTGCCACCCAGATCACCGATTATTTTTCGCGTCCATTCATAATCAGTGCAACTTTTATCGATGACTGTTGAGTAAAATACATCAAAATTTCCAGCGCGCTCCATCGCCTGTGC
>CAZAKO010000037.1:12899-17248 GCA_964485745.1 uncultured bacterium | reverse complement strand
GTCAGCTCCGAGGGTGATTGTAAAGCTATCGGAATATTTCCAGTCAATGCTGACCCGACTCAAGTACGATTTGTTGCTAATATTATAGAGCATCAACCACAAAGGCAGAACCGTATCATTGGCAAAACTGCCCCGTAACATCAACGACGAAATTGTATTGACCTCATCCGTCATAATTGCATCTTCGTAATCCAGAATTCGTTCCTGAATGCCCTGAACACTCAGATCAATCTGACTGGTCAGCTGATAATCCATGCCGAGCATGCCCTGCAGGAATGGTTTTTCGGTTAGCATACCGGTATTCAACTGACTGAGATCAGATGGGACAAAATCAAAATATCTTTTTGGATAATAGCCGCCTTCCCCACGAAAGACGAAGGCGCCAATAGGACGCGAAAAATTCACCCCGTAAAAGGTAAACCAGGGATGAGTTGGAGTAATATTAATTTTAGTTGGAATTGTTCCAATATTAGGAATAGTCGTCATTTCGACCGTTTTGCGCATCACCGGTTTATCCTCACGTGCTTTCAGATAAATCAGCGCAATATCAGTACCAAATAAAAATAAATTGCACTTGAATCCATATTCAAAATTCCGGATTGAACTCTGTGGCAATTTATCAATACCGTAGGATATCGGGATCGTTAAAATTAAACCCGAGCCTGGATCCTGGACACTATAAATATCCGGTCGGTTAAAACCCCAGTCTCCGGTAAAGTTCATTTTCATCGGTTTATATTCTGGAATTACCAGAATTTCCAGCGAATTATTGCCGTGATGAATCTTAGTATTCAACATGGTCGTCGCCATGCGAATATCCTCGAAATCCTGCAACAGAAACAGCGACAGGTCAAGGGGATTGACAATATCATTGATGAAATAGCCATCAGCCTTCCCCCAAACGACCTGCTGCTTGCCAATTCGGAAATCCACCCAGGAGCTGTAAATATCCAGATATGCCTCCCGCAGGTTCAATGCCGTCGAATCTCCAATGACAACATCATTGAGAAAATCCACCGAGGCATAGGCGTAGACATTGTCGCCCATCAGTTCGGAGTTAAGTCGGAAGCGGTTGCGTAGCAGCATCGCATCATAAGGCGAATGGATGCGGATGGCACTGTGATTCAGCATATAGCCGTGAAATTCCACTTCGGCATTGCTAACTTGGAAAACAACCGCAGTAATAGCCAACAACCAAAAATATTTACCGGATTTCATTGTACCTTTCCTCGCTGCAGGGTCGTTTGGGTGAAAATCTGGTCACTCATCTCGCCGTTATATTTGACCTCCTCAATCTCGATTTTAGTCTGATGGGTTTTGCTCAAATTGTCCATAAATAGAATATGCGGAGTCCAGATGCCGTCAACTTCGCGGATGTCCGAAGCCGTCAGGACTTTTTGCAGGTTTCCGTTTTTGTCGTAGAATTCTACCTTCCGGAAAACCCATTTGTCCGGAATGACCCAGGTGATTTTTTTTGCATACTGATCGTCCTTATTAACCGGTACCGATTCCACTTTGTAGCACTCAACCCCATCAACTTTTTCCCGACCGAGTAATTTATGAGTGTCCTCATCAAGATTGCGGTCGCCCATATCGTCATAGGTAAAGTCGGTACCCATGAAGTACTCGTTTTTACTTTCACCGGCAATCCGGCGGATTTTCTTCAATGCCGGTAAATACAGCCAACGATCATCGTCCTTCCCGGCAGCCCGATAGCTCCAAAGCAGGAGTCCGGTGCCCCGAATATCAGCCGGATATTCAAAGAATATCAGGGCTTTGGTGTCAACTCCATCTTTGCCATTATAGGATTTCTGGTAGCGGATTACCTCCCGTTCGCGGGTTTTACCCTTATCATTAATCAGGGTCATCTTGGATTTGCCAAACTCGGTTTTGATGTTACCGCGCTCGCTGACTTTTTCCATAATGTCCCGTCCGGTCAACTGGGCAAGACTCATCACGGAAAAGAGACCAACAACCAGCGCTATCATTAACATTGAAATTAATCGGTTCATAACCCTCTCCTTCTTTTTACTGCAAATACGCCAAGATTATTTATGTTGTGCTCTTTGCGTTTTATCTCCTTTTATCAAATATAAACTTCGGTCGGATAATTACCATCAATGCTGGCATGATAGTCAATGCTCCAATTAAACAAGCCGAAATCGAAAAGACAATCAGAAAGCCAAAGAAGTAAATTGGTAAGAATCCCGATAACAGTAAAACCGTAAACCCAATAATTACCGAAAGAGCATTGTAGATAATCCCTTTGCCGCTGGTGGTCAGGGTGCGGATCACCGCCTCCTTGGCATTTAAACCTTGCTGAACTTCGAAGCGAAAGCGATACAGAAAATGAATTGTGTAATCTACACCAACACCAATCATAATACTGGACAGCATCGCGGTCGCAACGTTGAGTTCAATACCAGCATAGCCCATCAGCCCGAAGACAATCAGGATCGCTGCCGACAACGGCACAATTGACAATAATCCGGCTACTACCGACCTAAACATAATCATGCAAACCAGACTGACCAGAACTAACGACATCACCAGACTGCGCATCTGTCCCTGGACTACCATATTTACCAATTCACCAACGACCGCCACAAAGCCGGTAACCGTGGGAAAAATTGCCTCTTCACCTTGGGATTTGATATAATTCCGGGTATCCACTAACAGTTTATGTAAAGAAACGGAGCTGGTCTCATTCACCCGCGCCATAATTTGTGCCTGAGTATAATCGTAATTCACTACCTGACTCAGATCACTCTCATCACCGGAAATCGAAAATAAAAGCAGATATTGGGCAACCGCATCCCGGGTAGCCGGAATGGCATAATACTGAGTACTGTCGCTATTAAATGCCTGATTCATTTTCTTGATATAATCCACAATCGAGATCGTCCGGGTGATGGTTGGCTCCTGTTCCAGATAAGTCGTCAATTCATCCATCTTGCGCAGAATCAGTGGGTCTTTAATATCACCTTCAACTAAAACACTCAGCTGCGTGGAACCGCCGAAATTTTTATCAATAATATCATTACTGACTCGAATCTCGGCATTTTTTCGATAATAGTGCATCGGATTTGTATCAACAATGATGCGCGGAATACCGGTAACAACCACGATCACAAACAGCAGACTGCCAATTAAAAAAACTTTGCGATTGGTGATAAAAAATTGACCCCAATTAGCTAACCAACGATTCACTCGCAGATTATTATCACCGCGCTGCAAGACCATGGGCACATCAAGCAGCTTCAAAACTGCCGGTACAAATGTCACACTCAGGAGCAAGGCTACCGTAATACCAAAGGAAGACAGCAGACCCATTTGGCGGGCTGGAGTAAGAATATGGGTTTGCAAACTGAGAAATCCCATAATGGTCGTAATTCCCGCCAGAAAGACCGGGGTCTTCAAATGCTGGATTGTTCGATGGACAATCTCACCTTTCGCGAGCCCTTGAAGAGAGCCACACTCCTCATAATAATAAGCGATAATGTGAATACTATAATCATTGGCAATGGCAATTAGCATTACCGGCAACATCACCGAGATGAAAGTAAATTTTATCTGCAATAACGCCATCAGTCCAAGGGTGTTTACAACACTCATTATAACAACGATAAACGGCAGAAATGCACCTACCCAACTACGGAAAGCGAAAACCAGTAAAAAGATCATCAGGGCAATCCCAAAAGGGAATAAGGCTTTCATATCACTTTGCATGGTCATCGTGATCGCTTTGCGGGTCAGTGGTAGTCCGGCAATATAAATCTTTTCGGGTCCCGAGTATTTCACCTTCAATGCATTGAAGGTATCATATGTTATCTGATCGTCACTGGCTCTTTTGGTAACGGGCAAAATGGCAATGACTGCGGTATACTGAAAATCCTTAGAAACAATATTACCATAGAGCATTTCATCGTTCATTATTCTTTGGCGCAAAGCTGCCCGTTCTTCCTCGGTTTCTGGGAGTTGTTCGATCAGATCGCGCACTTCAAAACCATCGGCAATACTGTGCAATTCGAAAGCATTCGTCAGCGACAGCACCCGCTCAACAATTGGCAACGATTCGACTTCATCGGTCAACTTTTGTAATTTGGTCAAAGTACTTTTACTAAAAATATCATCGGATTTAATTGACAAAATGACAATTTCCGATCCGCCAAAAATCTCCTCTAACTTGTTAGTCGTGACGATAATCTCCTGGTCCTTCGGTAACATGGACTTGATATCCGAATCGATCACAATCTTGGGAATATTCCAGCCCATTAACAGCGTTATCAGCAGGCAGATACCGATAATCAAGCGGGGGTAATTCAGCACCACGTCAATCCAGGATGTCC
>CAZAKO010000037.1:0-12799 GCA_964485745.1 uncultured bacterium | reverse complement strand
TTCTTACTAGCTGTGATTCCAAATTCCGATCATTTTGTTCGCCTGCCCCAGACAACCATCATTAATGGCGGTGTAATAATAATCCCCAGTAAAAACGCCTTGAGAAAATTCTTTTTAAATCGAAACTCGGCAATCCCGGCTACTTGCAGACAGATAATCAGATATACTACGATAATGATGCTGAGATTACTTAGACAAAATTGCCCTAACGATGTCCACCAGCCGGAACTATATGGCGGCAGCCCGATGAACCAGTGATAGAGCCAGATTAGTCCTTTGATTACCCAATACAGAATAATCAGTCCCGAGGCAAGAAATAGAATTTTTGAGATTCTTTTATCGATCGTTTCACTCATCAGTGCTCCCGCTTTTCTTAGAAATAAATTTGGGTTTGGTAATCATTAGTATGGAAGGCAAGACCGTCAGCGCTCCCAGTAAACAGGCAATAATTGAAAAGACAATTAAAAATCCAAAGAAGTAAATCGGTAAAAATCCCGAAAACAGCAAGACACAAAATCCAATCACGACTGAAATTCCATTATATAAGATCCCTTTTCCACTGGTACGCAGGGTGCGGGGAACTGCACTTGTCCAACTGTGACCACTTCTGACTTCCAAGCGATAGCGAAACAGAAAGTGAATCATGTAATCAACTCCGACCCCAATTAAAATGCTGGACAGCATAACCGTCGCCATATCGAGGTTTATCTGGAGATAACCCATCAATCCAAAAATAATCAGAATTGCCCCCGTCAGCGGTAGGATGGAAAGCAGACCTGCCGTTAGCGATCGAAAAATCAAAGCCGTAACTAAGCAAACCAGGATGATCGAAACAATCAGACTGCGAACTTGCCCATTGACTACCATCTTCGCTAAGACACCGATTAAAGCTGTCAAGCCGGTGACCTCAGGAAATTCCTCCCGACTCAGATTTTGGCTGATAAAATCCTTACCGTCGCGATAGAGCTGATAGGATGCCGTCGAACCCATCTCGATCACCCGGGCTTGAATCTGCGCCTGCTCGTAATCATAGTCAACGAATTGGTCCAAATCCTCCGGATCACCACTCAGCGTATACAGAAAGAGATATTGCGCCACCTGTTCGCGAGTCTCCGGAATACAATCATATTCCACACTATCACCATGAAAGGCTTGATTCATCAATTTTAACTGATCAACGATGGAGACAACTTGGGTAACCTGGGGCTTGGTTTTCAGATACTCCGAAAGCAGCTCCATTTTCTGTAAGAACTCTGGCGATTTGATATCTCCTTTGGCCCAGATAGATAATTGCGAAGAACCGCCAAAATACTGATCAATAAAATCGTTACTCTGGCGGATTTCTGATTGCTTATTCCAGAAACAAACCGGATTGGTGTCAACCCTGATTCTGGGAATCCCGGTGCCGATTAAAAACACTGCCCCGACCAAAATAACCAGAAATATGGTTTTATGATGGACAAAAAACCTACCCCATCGATCCAGAAAAACATTGAATCGCCGGGATGAGCGCCCTGCTTGCAGGTGAACCGAAAAAGGTAAAATTTTTAAAGCCGCCGGTAAAAAAGTCAGACTCAGAATAAAAGCAACCACAATTCCAAATGAAACTAAAAGGGCTAACTCCCGGATCGGAGGCAACACATGCGACTGCAGACTCAGGAAACCTATCAGGGTAGTCAAGGCTGACAAAAATACCGGGGTTATTAATAATCCAAGGGATGATCGAATTATCTCATCCTTACTTCTGCTTCCCGATTCAATGGCATATTCTTCAAAATAGTGCGAAATAATATGAATACTGTAACTGCTGGTGACCGCAATCAACATTACCGGAATTACCAACCCGATGATCGTAAATTTTAATCCAAGCAGCCCCATTAATCCTAAGGTATTTACCGCAATCAGGATAAGAATTACAAAAGGTAAAAATGCCCCAATCCAACTGCGGAAACTAAAAACCAGGAAAAAGATCATTAACACTACTCCATAGGGGAATAGGATGAGAATGTCCCGCTGCATCACCACTGACAATGCCTGACGTGTCAAGGAATAACCCGCCAGATGAATAATCTCCGGATGTTCATAACGCCGCTTTAATGCAGTTAAAGCCTGGTAAATTTCTTCGTCGCTATTGGATTTATCGGAATTTGCGAGCATGACAATCAAGGCAGTACTTGTAAAATCGCGCGAAACAATATTACCATAAAGCAGCTCATTGTGTTGCAGACGCTGCTTAATTTGCGCTACTTCCACCTGACTCCGGGGAAATTCTTTGATTATCTCACTGACTTCAAAACCATCCTCACTGCCAATCACATCCGCAGCATTTGTCAATGAGACGACTTTCTCGACAAACGGAAAAGCCTCGATTTCAGATGTCATCTTGGCGATCTTTTCCAGCGTCGGCTGACTAAAAATATCATCACCGGTCAAAGCCATGATTACCAATTCCGAGCCACCGAAAAGCTCATCCATTTGATCCATTGAAACGATTAGATCGAAGTCGGGCGGGAGCATCGCTTTGACATCGGGATCAAGTCGCAATTTGGGGATATTCGAACCGAGGATAATGGTCAACAGAATGATAAGGGCAATCACACTCCGTGGGTATTTTAGTACAGGATTTATCCATTGCTTCATTGTTAGTCGCTTCCCCCTGCGATAGCCCGGATGTCAAAATGACAGCCGCTTTCCATCATGCCGTTCATAATCAGATCAATAAACATGCGCACCATCTCCGAAATCGTATAGGAATAATTAATAAAAAATTCAGGTTGAAATACCGATTGGACAATCCGCATAATCAAACCGGTAACGAAATCCAATTTGAGCTCTTTGCGGATTAATCCCATCTGGCGGGCTTGCTTAAAACCATTAAGCAAATTCTTCACGACTCCCGCTTGAAAATCTTCAATTTGCCGCCACACCTGGGGATAATAAAGTTTGATCTCGTACATTGTCGCAGCCGTCATAAGTGATATTTGCCGTAAGATAATGTTGAGTGTTAACGATATATATCTCAGGGGATCCTCAGGGTGATCGGGCAATTGTTGCACTTTGGAAAACAGTTCTTCAAAGTGATAAAGCAGAACCGCCTCGACAAATTCTTCTTTAGATGGTAATATTTTGTAAATCGTCTTTTTACTGACTTTCAAATCGCTGGCTAATTTTTCAATCGTAAAAGTTCGAATCCCACTTTGCATGATCCGGAAGCGGGCATGTTCGAGGATTGGTCGAAATTTCAGTGGCAGTTCTTTATTACTCAATGGAAACGTTTCTTGTTTCATACGTTCCCATTTTATTTAATCTTTGACAATTATTCAAGCAAATTCTATGAAGGATGAAATTAATGCCGTAACAAATTATGAGAGCTTTTTGAAATACCTGACATTAATCGGCAGCCGATTCTCTTCAATAATTTTATTCGCAAGCTTCAAATTTTCATTAGTTCGGACAATTATATTCAATTCAGTTGGATATCGCCAACTACTGGCAATTTCAGCCATCGCCTTGAGCCTTTCGAGGAAATTTTCCTCGACAATTGATTGGGTAGTCTCAAAGTTGAAACAGCGATATTTCGTTCCTTTTTCGATTATCAAATCGGGTATAAATCCCTGCCAATATTTAGGACAATCGGGATAATCCCGGCTCAATTTCGTAAAAATTGTATAATCTCTTTTGGAGTAGTGATTGACTAAATAGTTTAACAGATTTCGCTGATCATACTTGAGCCGAGTATGCGAAAGTGAATGGCGCAGAACACTCACAACCCGGGCATACAGCAAGTTTAAATCAAATGGTTTGGTTATGTAATCATCGGCACCCGACATTAATCCCGTAATTTGAGAATCAATGGCAGATTGTCCGGTCAGCAGAATAACTGGAATGAAGGAGGTCAGCGGCTTCTCTTTTAGCATTTTCAGCAGTTCGATTCCATTTCCATCAGGTAAATTAACATCCAGAATAATCAGATCGGGTTCAAATTGCAGTGTTGTATCAAGCACGTTACTCGCTTCTGAAAGAGTCGTAACCGCGATCTCATGCGCTTCCAAAAGGTTTTTCACCATATCCCGTATTTCCACTTCATCATCTACGACAAGGACTTTTCGCATCAGTAATCTCCATTTGAATTTCTATGAAACAAATATATAAAAAAATTGTTAAATAGGGCAGAATTAAGTTATTTGAATTAGCGATTTAAAAAGTGCTCACCTGTACTCCATCATCTTTTTTCAGAATAGGTTGTAACTTCTAATATCACAATGTAATCTAACCAATAGGAAATTTTGAAAAAGTGATTGATTGGCATAATAATTGTACTAAGACTCAATGTTTTTGATATTTGAAATGATGATAAGGATTGAGCAAAACCTATATCCCCTCCCCCTCCCTGGATGTGCCGTAATATCCCTCATAAAATCCCCTCATTTACGTCCGGGGAGGGTACCTCAAAAACCCCCTTATTAAGATAGATCAAGGGTCACTGAATTAATCGTGACCCTTTTTTTTATTTTTAGTAATCAATTAACCTGCGATAGGAAAAGATGGACGAATATCTACCGGTACATCTTTCAACTGAATGATATAATCATTCATCAAGGGAGTCATAACCCGATATTCTTGTACCAATGCCTTAGCAGCGGTATAATCGCCATGGGCTTGAATGATTAACAATTCCTCCGCCAAATCTCTAATCGCTTGGACTAATTTTTCTTCATTCAGGTTTAATTTACCATTTCCATCCTGATAAAAAGCTCCCCGTCTAAAATAATAATTAAACTGAATCGCAACTCCGCCACCGTGGGCTGAATCAATCCCGAATCGGATTGAGCGATACATGCCACCTAAATAACTGGCAAGGGCTGACTCTCGCGTATTATCCGGAAAAACGCCTTTCTCAATCAGATAAAGATAGGTATACTGTCCCAGGACATCGGCTTTGCACTCCTCAATAACCGGATAGAGTTCTTTCAACTCATGACTAACGGTAGTTTTGGTACCATCTGCCAAGGTAAGTATGCCCGGTCCCAAGCCATGACAAATTTCATGCATCAGGACATGATTAAAATAAGCTTCAAAAGAGACTTTTTGCAAAGGCTCAGGAGCCAGGATTGCATTGACAATTGGAATCCAACATTTCTCGTATTTAGCTTGAGCCACATTTTTCAAAAGCACTTTCTTCGAACCTTTTGCCTCTCGAACGCGTTCATCGTTAGGCAGATTAAAGGCTGTCGTTTGAATCCCCGCCTTGGTATCACCTGCGGCAAAAACCTCATTCACGACCTTAATCGGAGAGGAACTACCACGATTGAAATTTTTATCCTGATCCGGAATCGGTAGATATGCCTCCAACTCATTTAAATACCCAGCAACTTTCTTCAATTTTTGACTTTCTTGATGATCCACTACACAAATAAAAGCCTCATAGGCAGCTTTATAACTAAACAGCTGATCTTCATAGACCTCATAAGGTCCAATCACTACTTCGAGATCACCGGCTAAATCCAGCCAGGCTAAATCACTTTCGTAATAATCATCCGTCATTAAGTCCCGGGCACGCAATTTTAAGTAATTTTTCAGAGTCGGATCTTCGGCAAGTTCGGCGGCTTCATTCAGCAAATGAGAAATTCCTTCAACCAGTCCGGCATATTCATCATGATATGGGACAGCTATCAATTTTCCCTGGGAATCCCTTCTCACTACGGTAAAAGCATTTTCGAATGCTTCCTTTTTTGTCGGATCTTTTTGAATTGCTTCAAAAAACTCTTCCTTGGTCATATCCTCGGGATAGTAACCAGCTCCGAGCGGTTTTGATTTTGTACCTAAAAACGGTTGGTTTGCTGCGAGCCGATTCCAGGGCCCAAACATGACATTAAAAAGCTCCCAATAGCAGGAATCCTCAGGATTAGTCGAATTCTGTAAACGATCCCGTAGTTCGACATTTTCGGTGCTGACCTGCCGCAGAAAAAGTTCGTCAATAATTCGTCCGGCTTCAATCAGGCGGGTCAATACCTTCTGATCGCTGATTCCCAGATTTGAGAGATCACATTTTAACTCAACCGGTGCCAGCTTAGCCAGCTCACCCTTGACATAATCGAGGTTCATCTTGGACTTACTCACTCTTTCTCCACAATTGAATTGGACTGCCATAATCGAAAATAACACGGCTAACATCAACAACAACTTTAATTTGGCTAAATTCATTTTTCATCCTTTATATTTTTATTATCGGGTTATTTCACCATCCAGCTGTCAAGGTCAAAGACTCTTCTCAACCCAAATTTGAACCAATTGAACCAAGGTATTGACTGCTTTTTCCATATCTTGAAAAGCGATCCACTCCAACTTACTATGAAAATTATGGCCACCGGTAAAAATATTCGGCGTCAATAAACCCATAAAACAGAGTTTAGCTCCATCGGTACCACCACGAATCAATTGCAAATGCGGTTCGAGCCCCGCACGTTTGACTGCTTCCAGGGCATATTCAACTACTTTAGGCTCTTCATCTAATTTCACCTTCATATTCTGGTAAGAGTCTTTGATCTCCAATTCGATATTCGCCAGTGGATAATTAGCCGCAACGATATCCCGAATCTGATTCAGTCGCCGAGATTTATTATTCATACCCTGCTGCACAAAATCACGAATCAGGATTTTAATGGTAGATTTTTCAACTCCGCCTTCAATTACATAAGGATGCAAATATCCTTCTCTTTTCTCGGTATTCTCAGGAGCCGGATCCTTTTCCAGCTGCTTGATTATCTCGGCTGCGATTCGCACCGCGTTGATCATTTTCCCTTTAGCATAACCCGGATGAACATTAACCCCCCGCACCGTGAAGGTGGCAGCCGCGGCGTTAAAGGTTTCATTTTCAATTTCGCCAACGGTCTCCCCATCAACTGTGTAGGCATAATCGGCACCGAATTTTTTAACATCAAAATGCAAAGTCCCGTTACCGACCTCTTCGTCAGGGGTGAAACCAATCCGTAAAATACCATGCTTGACCTGCGGATTTTCTTTTAGATACTCAAGCAGGGTCATGATTTCAGCGATTCCCGCTTTATCATCGGCACCAAGCAGGGTTGTCCCGTCGGAAGTAATAAGGTCATCTCCAAGGTGATCCTTCAAAATCGGATTATCAGCTATGCGGATCACCTGATGCGGCTCACCCGGCAGTTGAATATCAATGCCACCATAATTTTTATGGAGAATCGGCTTCACATTTTGACCGCTAACTTCCGGCGAGGTATCCACGTGAGCAATCAGTCCGATCACCGGGATTTGTGCATTTTGCGGTTTAGATAAATTTCCGGGCAGGGTAGCCATGACATAGCCGAATTGATCCATCCGGGCATCTTTTAGTCCCAGTTCTTTTAATTCAACCACTAACATTTGCGCCAAATTTTTCTGCTTTTCCGTACTGGGGAAGCGCCCTGCGACATCTTCCCGTGATTGGGTATCAACTTTCACATACCGCAAAAAACGATTCAGTAGTCCGTCAGCATTCATAACTCTCCTTTTAAATTTTAGATAGGATTAATAGGTGATTAACAGTCAAAATTTCCATCGATTATAAAATACTAATTAATAAAGAAAATGTGTAGGATAAAGCTGGACAATCGAGACTTTTCTAATAGTTGTAAAATTTTTCTGCAATTTAAATTTCAAATGATTCAACAAAACTCATCGTTTATAAACCCTATTCACTTATATTTTACAACGAAAATTGAAGGAGGTTAAAGAATGCCAATAAAAGCTAATGTATCCCAGGAACTGGAGCTGGAGCAGGATAAGGTCGAATATTTTCAGTTCTGGATATTTAACCCAATTGAGCGTAGATTAAAAAACCTTTCCAGACATAGATAATGTGGACAATAAGAAAAAAGGAATTGTATAAAACAACAATAACTTCGAGGTAAACATGGAAGAAAAGAAAATTTACATTTGTCCCAAATGTCAAAACACACAGTATGAAACCTCTGAAATTCGGACAACCGGCAGTTTTTTAGCCAAGATTTTCGACGTCCAGAATGTAAAATTTACCACCATTACCTGTACCCGCTGCCACTATACCGAATTATACAAGGGTGACTCCAGTACTTTGGGTAATGTCCTTGATTTTTTCACGAACTAATCAAGTAGGCAGCCCGTAACCTCTTGATTGAAATTCAATCAAATCTCTAAGATGGAATCAAAAATGCACGAATATCACAAAATCACAACTTTGCAGAATGAGATCCAGGCCAATGCGCTGGAAGCCGAGTTAAAGGCGCGTAAAATTCCCCACATCCTGCGCTCTTTCCATGACTCTGCCTATAACGGCATCTATCAACAACAAAAAGGTTGGGGGATAATCGAAGCTCCACAACCGTACGAAGCAGAAATCCTGGAAATTTTAAGAGACCTTGACCAAACTTAACAATATGTCGGACAAATTCGATCAGCCTCTCCAGCCGGAAACACGCCTTATCAGGATTGCCTTTTTCCTGAATCTTAGCTTTACAATTGCCGAAATTATTGGCGGTTTTTTGACCAATAGTATGGCAATTTTATCCGATGCCTTACATGATTTTGGTGACAGCCTGGCTCTGGGTCTATCTTATTTTTTACAGAAAATATCAGGCAAAGTTAGCGACTACAAATATTCCTACGGTTATCGGCGTTATTCGATTTTAGCCGCGTTAATTAACAGCATCATTCTGCTGACTGGCTCAATCTTGATCATCAAAACCGCCATTCCCCGGCTTTTCAATCCGGTTCAGCCCCAGGTAAAAGGCATGCTTTTATTCGCAATCCTGGGTGTACTGATAAATGGGACCGCAGTGCTGCAGTTGCGTCGTGGAAAAACCTTGAATATTCGAGTACTCAGCTGGCATTTTATCGAAGATATCTTAGGCTGGATTGCGGTGCTAATTGTCAGTATTATCCTCCTTTTCAGCGACTTATATATCCTGGATGCAATTTTATCAATTGTGATCAGCGGCTATATCAGCTATCACGTATTGATCAATTTTAAACAGGCGCTGAATGTCTTTCTGCAGGTCGTTCCGGATGAGATAGATACCCAGGCTCTCGCAGAAAAATTCAGACGGATTGACCAGGTTAAATCGGTTCATCATACTCACGTCTGGACAATGGACGGAATCAATCATGTATTGACTACGCACGTTGTCGTTGATGAGAATATTAATCGGTCCGATGTTCTTAGGATAAAATCGGAGCTAAAGCATATTGCCTATGCGATGCACTGCGAACATGTGACTCTCGAAATCGAATATTCCAACGAAGATTGCAGCATGAATCATGAACACTGCGATCATGAGTAATTCGTTAAATTGATCGAACTATCTTGCGGAAATGAAAACCGTAGATTGCCATGGTGATCGCCAGTGGAAATTTACGCGGACAGCGGAACAGCGAATAAAAGAACAGCCGCCAGTAGTAACGCCGCCCACTGCTAAAGACACCGATCCTCCAGATGGATTTAAATAGCGCACCAAGTCCCTGAAAACTCAACCTGCTATTTCCTTTCCTCGGTAGCTTGTACTCACGCAGAAAAGTTTTTACCCGCTGATAGTAATTTGGTTGGGAATAAATGGACCGCAACAGCGCAACGTAACCATTATATAATCGTTTATAATTCATTTTCGGAATGAAGTTGATGTTGCCGTCAACATTATTACCATTAAAAAAATTTACCAGCCGATTCTCCTGCTTCAGCCTTTCATACAACCGGGAACCGGTTGGTGCATTCAGCAAACCGACCATCGCCGTAACGACGCCGCTCTTTTGAATCAGGTTAATCTGGGCTTCGAAGATGTCCGCTGGATCGTTATCAAACCCGATAATGAATCCGCCTGACACCCGCAGACCTTTCCGATGCAGATACTTGATCGAAGCCACGATGTCCCGATCCAGATTCTGGTACTTGCCGCACTCCGCCAAACTGGCACTATGGGGCGTTTCGATGCCGATAAAAACATGATCGAAACCGGCTTTGACCATTAAATCAATCAGTTCATTATCATCGCAAATATTGATTGATGTCTCCGTACTATAGGTATAGGGATTGCCGTGTTCCTCAGCCCATTCAATCATGGCAGGCAGTACTTCCTGTTTTAATTTTTTACGATTGCCAATGAAATTGTCATCCACGACGAAGAGGCTACCGCGCCAGCCGGCATTATACAGGGAATCTAATTCACTAATAAACTGTTCCCGACTCTTGGTCCGCGGCTTACGCCCGTTCAATGCCGTAATGCTACAAAACTCGCAGTTAAACGGGCAGCCACGCGAATACTGAATATTCATGGAGGCGTATTTTGACATATCCAGCAGCTGCCATTGCGGCTGGGGTGTCAGGCTAATATCCGGAAATTCATCCGTCCGATAGATCGGCTTCGGACAGCCATTTTTTAAATCCTCCAGAAAGGGCGGCAAGGTAATTTCCGCTTCATTTAAAATAAAATGATCCACTCCCAGAATCTGCTCGTGATCCATTGTCGCCATCGGACCACCGGCGACAACTGTGACGTTCAACTCATTACAGCGGTGAACAACTTTCTGGAAAGAATCGGAATGAATATTCATCCCGGTCAAGAAAACCAGATCGGCGCCGAGGATATCATCATTTTTCAGCGGTGTTATATTCATGTCTACCAGGCGAGCTTCCCAATCCTCCGGCAGCAGTCCCGCCACCGTAATTAATCCCAGTGGAATCTCGGCACTCTTGCGGGAAATGAACCTGAGGGCGTATTTAAAACCCCAGAAGGTTTCCGGCGTCTGAGGTTGAACCATTAGTACTTTCATTCGATTTTCCTTTCGATGATTGAGTTCAATCGGTATCCATTTTACTTTTGATTGCCAAAAGTATTTGATTTCATTTCGCTTTTACCTATTATTAGTTTATGCAAAATGCGAGTAATGAATTGTAAAACTAATGTAAAAAAGACATCCTGCTTGAAGCCCAATGGCTAAGATATATTCATTAGCAAAATACATCGTCATTTTTGTGCTGGTGCAGCTGGCCTGGTTAGCCGTTATGGGTTTATGGATTGCCCGTTTTGTAACCAACCACCTGGTGTTCAAGGAAATTGACCAGCGTTATGCAATTCACATCAGCTCCGGCGGTGAGATCGCAACGCTGGTGATCGGGCTGGTCCTGATCGTGGCCGTGGTAGCCGGAATGTCAGTCATCTTCCGTTACTTGTATTTTCACTTCCGGCAGACCCGCCTGTACGATAATTTTATTTCAAGTATCACCCACGAATTGAAAACACCGCTAGCGTCTATTCAATTGTACATCGATACAATCGTGTCTTACCAGGACCTCAATCCGCAACAGACAGCCCAGTTCATTGAGCAGATGCGCTCAGAAACTGCTCGTCTGAATAAAATGATCAATTCCATCCTGGAAATTGGTCGGCTGGAGAGTAAACGTGCCCTAACCCGTTGCACTGTGTATGAAGCCGATGAAGTATTAAGATCAATTTGGGAAGAATTACGAGTTCGGTACGGATTAAGCCACAATCAACTCTGCATTTCCGGTCAGTGTTCGACACAAATCGTTATAGACAAAGACGCTATCCGACTACTATTCGAGAACCTGTTCGACAATTCGCAAAAATACTCGGAACAGCCGGTACAAATTGATATTAATCTGATGGAAACAAATAAAAGAATCGTCATTACTTATCGGGATCATGGGGTATATGTTCCCAAAAACCAATTGAAAAAAATATTTAAAAAGTTCTATCGTATTACCGGTCCGCAAATCCCCAGTGTCAAAGGAACCGGTCTGGGGCTTTACCTGGTTAAAGGCATTGTCGGATTTCACCGTGGTCATATCAAGACTCAGATCCCGGAAGATGGAAAAGGATTATTATTTCGAATCGAAATACCGGTCTACCAAACTGGTTGCAGGAGTCACTTGAATAAATTATTAAAATTTCAATGCTAACCGGTGAGATACGAATGAAGGATTCAATTCCAAATAAGGCGCGCATTCTCCTGGTTGAAGATGAGGAAATATTAGCCACCGGCATCTGCTTTAACCTTGAAAAAAACGGGTACGCCGTGGATTGGGTCAAAAACGGTCGGGATGCACTGGTAACATTTCCAACTGGAAATTACGATCTGATTTTGCTGGACATAATGATTCCCTTCGTAGACGGTTTTGAGGTTGCCCGGCAAATCCGTGAATCAAGTCCGCTAATGCCGATCCTGATGCTCACCGCCCGAACTGCCGTTCAGGACAGGGTCAAGGGCTTGGAGATCGGAGCGGACGATTATCTGACTAAACCCTTTCACCTCGAGGAATTGCTGGCCCGGATCAAAGCCATGCTGCGGCGCAGAGATTGGTATCGCGACAACCGGCAGGTCGCCGACATTTTTCGATTCGGAAATAACGAGATCAGCTTCAGCAATTTCGAATGCAAAGCGGGGAAGCAGGATATACGGCTAACTCAACAGGAAGCCATGCTATTGAAATACCTGATCATCCATAAAAACCGGATCGTATCCCGCCAGGAACTGCTGGAAAATGTCTGGAACATTTTAGGCGAGATTGAAACCCGGACCGTGGATATATTTATTGCCCATTTGCGGAAATATTTTGAAGTAAATCCCAAAAAGCCGGTTTACATCAGAAGCATCCGCAGCGCCGGGTATCTATTCACCGATGCGGAATAGCAAGGTCAGGGCATATCCCGATAGACACTACAAATCAATGAAAAGACGATCCTTCCTTTTTGCTTTCGATCAGGATCATAATTAAATTATCAACGAATTCAAATCT
>CAZAKO010000036.1:10860-17320 GCA_964485745.1 uncultured bacterium | reverse complement strand
TGATCTCGGTGTCGAAAAATACGGTTAGATTTGATCATTTCGAGTCACTCCAAAGGCGGAAAATTCCGACGGTATTTTTTGATCGCACCTGGAATAATCCTAAAGCCAACAAGGTAATCGTTGATGATTATGAGGGTGCTTTGCAAGCAGTCAAGCATCTGATCTCTCGGGGATATAAGAAAATTGCGCATCTCGCCGGTCCCGATAATCTTTTAATCTGTGAATTAAGGTTGAAGGGCTATCTCGACGCTTTGAAGGATCACGGAATGCCGGTCCGGGATGACTATATCGTTAGAGGTGGGATGAATGAAGAGGATGGCAGGCAGGAGGTAGAACAATTGCTGCGGCTTCCTCCTGCCGAACGACCGGATGCGATCTTTGCCGTGAATGATCCGGTTGCGATCGGAGCTTTTATTAAAATTAAGGCTGAAAAGTTGAAAATTCCTGATGAGATTGCCTTAGTTGGATTTAGTGATAATCCCGAAGCTTCTCTGATTGAACCATCTTTGACCTCGGTGCGACAGCCTGCGTATGAACTGGGTAAAGAGGCTACTAAAATTTTAATTCATCATATTAATGATGCAGACATGCAACCGGTTACTAAAATCCTTAAAACCGAGTTGATTATTCGAGAATCTACGTAATTAATAAAGGAGGGCAGTCAGATGCTCGCTAAGAAATTTGGGGTTCGATACGTTTTGGTTCTACTACTTATTTTTACTCAGCAGTTTGTCTGGGCAGGAATTACAGGTAAGATAGCTGGGACTGTAACTGTTCAAGAGACTGGCGAACCACTTCAGGGTGCCAATGTAATAATTAAGGGTACCGCATTGGGAGCAGCCAGTGATTATCAAGGGAATTTCACTATTTTGAACGTTCCGCCAGGCGTTTATGATCTCACGGTTTCGGTTATCGGTTATACCATAGTCAATGTGACTGATGTTCAGGTTTTAATTGATCAAACTGCGCGGGTGGATTTTCAACTAATCCGGGAAGCGATTCAGGGTGAAGCTGTAACCGTGGTAGCGGAGAGGAACGTCATCAAGCCGGATGTATCTACCAGTGTGGTAGCAATTCCCGCTGAGGAGATAGAAAATCTTCCGGTGACTACGGTAGGTGAATTAGTCGGACTTCAGGCTGGAGTCGAAAGCGGCTTGGTAATTCGCGGTGGTGGTGCTGATGAAGCATTGTTATTGATGGATGGCGCTACTCTCCGCGATCCCCGCAATAATCAGCCGATCTCCACCGTGGCATTTTCCGCGATCAAGGAGATCTCGCTGGAACGGGGCGGATTCAGTGCCGAGTATGGGAATGTCCGTTCGGGAATTGTCAATATTGTGACCCGAGAAGGAAGCAAAACCGGTTACAGCGGCGCAATTACGGTTAAATATAGTCCACCGGCTGCCAAACATTTTGATCTATCGCCTTTCGCTAAAAATTCGATGTGGTTAAAACCTTACTTAGATGATGAGGTCTGCTGGGTTGGGACGCAAAATGGTGCCTGGAATGAATATACTCAGCGTCAATATCCCCAGTTTGATGGCTGGAACACGATCTCAGAACGACTATTAAGTGATGAAATTCCCGGGAATGATCTAACCCCTCAGGGAGCACAGCAGGTATTTCTCTGGGAGCACCGCCGTCGGCCTAAAACTGATCAACCGGATTATAATATTGATGCCGGTTTTGGTGGTCCGGTGCCAATCATCGGAAAACAGTTGGGGAATCTGCGATTCTTTTCCAGTTACCGTCAACAGCGGGAAATGCTGTTAATTCCGTTGTCGCGGGATGATTATCTTGATTACGATTGGACCATCCAGGCGACGGCGGATATATCGCAGTCAATCAAGTTGAAATTATCGGGATTGACCGGTAAAAGCTATAATGTGGCGATCAACGCGACTGATTATAATTTCTATGGCACAACATTCGGGATTTCGGGAACTGATTACTGGAGACCGACCGATTATATGCGAACACCTTATCAGGTTGCCAAAATTACCGCCGAGACCCGACCGGGTCGTATCTTTTGTGATTCCTGGTATAGTACCGCGGATGAAAGTCACATGATGATGGCTGCTAAACTGACGCATACCTTAAGTCCCAAAACTCTCTATGAAACCAGTCTTGAATATCTTACCCGCCGTTATCAAACCGGCCCGATTGCCGCCCGCGATACGGCGCGGATCTATGAGGTTGTGCCGGGCTATTTTGTGGATGAGGCGCCTTTTGGCTGGAGTCCCAATCCCAATACCGGGATTACTGGTATGTTTTTTGGCGGTCATACCAGTACCGCTCGCGATTCGACCGAGACCTCTTCGCTAACCCTGAAATTTGATCTGACCAGCCAGGTTAATTTCAGCAATTTATTAAGGACCGGCTTTGAGTTTGTCTATAATCAGCTGGATTTAGATTATGGTCTGGTGAATCCATTCTTTGGCGATGTCAATTATGTCAAAGAAAAAGACTCACCCTATCGGTTTTCATCCTATGTTCAGGATAAATTAGAAGTCCGGGAATTCATTTTAAATGTCGGTTTGAGAATGGATTATAGCAATGCCAATTCCGAGTGGGTGGTAGCGGATCCTTTTGATCGGAATTATTTCTCCTCCAAATATAATCCCGCAACCCAATACCAAACCAAGAAGGCAAAACCGGATTTTTCGTTAAGTCCCCGTTTGGCAATTTCCCATCCGATTACCGAGAATTCCAAGCTTTTCTTTAATTATGGTCACTTTAAACAGCTGCCGACTTATGAAGAGCTCTTGCGTGTTGGTCGCAGCATTTCAGGGGGTATGCGCAATTATGGGAATCCTAATCTGGCTCTGGCGAAAACGGTATCCTATGAACTTGGCTATGATCAGGTAATGTTGAATACCTTTCTATTTCAACTTGCTTTATTTTATCATGACATATCTGATCAGCAGGCTTATACTCAATATACCAGTGCCGATGGCAGTGTTTCCTATTATGCGGCTAATAATAATAGTTACGAGGATATTCGCGGGTTTGAAATTACGGCGCGTAAATCGGCGGGCAGATGGTGGAGCGGCTTTGTGAACTATACTTATCAGGTCGTCACTGGTGGTCATTTTGATCGAACTCAGGTTTATGAGAGTGCCTCCGAGCAACGGATTTATGATGATAATACTAAAAATCTCTATCAGGAGCGACCGATCCCCCAACCTTTTGCGCGGGCTAATCTGATGTTTAATACGCCGCGCGATTTTGGTCCCAAGTTAGCTGGACTGCAGCCTTTGGGGGGATGGGGTGCAAACCTGCTGGCTGAATGGAAGGCGGGTGAGTATATCACCTGGAATCCGCAAGCCAGGTTAAATGTGGCGCAGAATGTCCAGGTCAAAGACTGGTATGATTTGACCTTGCGGCTCAATAAAACTTTCTATTTTCAAAGGGTTCAGCTGACCTGCTTTGCGGAGATCAAAAATCTGCTCAATACCCGCCGCCTGTCCGGCGCCAGTTTTTATGATACCGACGATTTTATCTTTTATATGAACTCCCTCCATCTGCCTAAAAGTAATTATTACGATAATCTTGTTGGCGATGACCGGGTTGGTGAGTATCGCAAGCCGGGTGTTGAGTTTCAGCCGATTGAGCCCATGAGTGCCATTCAATACGAGCCTGTATATGAATTGGATGCTAACAATAAGCCCGTCTTGAAAACTCGAATGGATACGGGTGATGAGGGCGTAATTTATTATGACCGGGCGATGGAGCAGTATGTCGAATATATGGCTTTCGCCACTCCTGCAGACCTTAATCAACCGGGTGAATGGCAAGAGATTGAAAAGAATAGAATGAAGAAGATCCTGGATGATAAGGCTTATATTGATATGCCCAATCAATCTTCCTTCAATTTTCTTAATCCCAGACAGGTCTTCTTCGGCATTACGGCATCTTTTGCCTTGGATTAATAAGACCTGGGTAGGAATACAAACAGAGAGGTAATCAATGACTGCTCGAAAGATTTATTTTCAGATAGGTACGCGAGTCTTGCGAATCTTTGGATTGAATGTAATAATTTCAATCGCCTTATTTGCCCAGTATTCCGGTTCGCAGGAATATAAATGGCTGCGGGTGGGTCAGCTCCACACCTGGATTTCCAACTCGGGGATCGAGATTGAATATGGTCGGCGCACCCGATCGCATTTAGAGGATCAGACGGATGGCATGCGCTGGCCGGCACAATTTACTTTTCAGGACCACTGTGCGGCTAAGGGAATGTGGATCGGGGTGAAAAATTATACCGATCCGGTCACTCATGAATTGTATCCATTTAAAGTTATTAACGACGGACCTCGTTCTGCCGATTTGGAGAATGTCTTTATGCCGGTAGAATTTAAAATGATCGGAAAATTCTCCCACCCTTCAGTAACGGTGGACAATATGTCGGCTTCGCAGAATGATGTTGATGATATTGTGGATGACATTGCAGATATTCCCGGTGACCGCTTGATTGTCAATAAAGTCAATACTGCCATTGGGATAACCATGACCCGGAAAGTCTATGCTTTTTCGCAACAGTACAACGATAACTACTACATTTTCGAATATGTTTTTAAGAATACCGGTGTTATTGATCAGGCGGGTACAACTGTCAGCCACACTTTGAACGATGTTTATTTTCATTTTCAATACCGTTATGCTTTTAATTTTGAGGGTTTCCGTAAAGCTTGGGGCATTCCTGGAAATATTAGTTGGGGTAAAAATTGTGTTAATCATGCTATTGGTCAGGATCCCAGTGTTCAACATTCGAAGTTTACCGATTTGAGTTTTCACGTTCGGGCACTATATGCCTGGTATGGACCTCATGCGGATGTTGGGACAAAAATTTATGATGAAGATTGGGGTGCTCCAAATTTTAAAACCGGGAATATTTTAGGTGCTCCGGCAATGATCGGAATCGTGGTTCTGCATGCCGATAAATCTGCGACCGAAAAAATGGATGATCCTGCCCAACCTGCCACGACCCGATTTCTCGGTTCCGATGTTGAGTCTAAACAAGTTGATCCTTACAACACTGTTGGTATGACTAAGCTATACGAATATATTTCAGCCGGTCACCCGGTAAAAACCCAGGCTGAAGATATGGGAAACACATGGGCTAATATATATCGCGATGACGCTGGTGGTTATTCCGCCGCGCAGGGCTTTGGACCTTACACGCTGCATCAAGGTGATAGTATTCGGATCGTATTTGCCGAGTGTGTTGCCGGGCTGAGTCGGATTAAAAACATGGAGATTGCTGCCAATTGGTTTAATAATCGCACACCGTTTACCTACCCCGATCCACTGCCGGAATTGCCTAGCTGGATGTCGCCAATTACCGCTGATGCCAATGATCGCACTGAATACAAGCGCGCCTGGGTCTGGACTGCTGAGGATTCTCTTTTCCAAACTTTTCGACGGGCGATTGAATGTTACCAAAATAATTATGCGGTTCTCCAGCCGCCTCCGCCGCCATCATCTTTTAATGTCCAATCGGGTGGTGATCGGATTACTTTAAGCTGGAGTGATAATGCGGTGACTGCTCCGAATTTTGACGGCTATCGGGTTTACCGGGCGACGGGGATGACCGATACCTTGTATCAATTAATTTTTGAATGTAATGCCAGTAATGCCGTGCATGAATTTGAGGACAAGACCGCCCGGCGAGGATTCGATTACTATTATTATGTTCAGACTAAGGATAATGGTACTAGCAGCTATGGCGTGCCATTGGTCAGTAGTATGTTTTATACTATGACCAATATGCCGGCTTATCTCCGCCGACCGGCAGAAAGAAATTTGTCAGAAATCAGGGTGGTTCCTAATCCCTTTAACCTGCGGGCAGGTGATTTACAGTTTGGTAGTTCGAATCCGGATCGCATCGCCTTTTTCGGATTACCGCCTAAATGTGAGATTAAAATTCTTACCGAGCGCGGCGATTTGATCAAATCCATTCGCCATGTTGATGGCAGCGGTGACGAGTTATGGGATTGTATCACCTCATCGCGTCAGATTGTGGTTAGTGGTCTGTATATTGCCTACTTCGAAGTGACCGAAGATTATAAGGACGAAAATACTGGTGAGATTATCTTTAAAAAAGGCGATAACACTTATCGCAAATTTATTATCATTCGATAAAAAGGGGGATTAGCAATGACCACAAAATTGATTCGCAGAGTAATTACCTGGTTATCCCTGATATTGATTTTTTGTCTGCTTGGATGCGAGGATTTTTTACCGGAAAAATACAAAGAGGAGCTGAAATACACGGTAGCCGAAATGGATGAAATTGCCTGTGGCTACCTGAGCTGCGACCTGGAAGCTAGAGATACGGTAATTGTTAACGGGAGTCCGGTAGCCATGCCAAGATATCAAGAGTTAACCGCAATTCAACTGAATAATTTTGTCGCGCAGGGGATGATTACCGCAGGCGATTCAGCTATCATTGACGGGA
>CAZAKO010000036.1:4965-10760 GCA_964485745.1 uncultured bacterium | reverse complement strand
GTGAATTTTCCTAAAAACAGTACAACCTGTTATCTGCTTTATAATCTGCTGACTGCGGGAATGGTCTATTTTTATTCCAGTTTGATTTTTGATGCTAACAATTTGCATACCTACGTTAACGCCGATGTCCTGACGCGCAAAGCGGTCAGCCTGCCACAGAAAGGCTCACCCCAAATGGATTTGGAGACAGTCGCCGGTTGTTGCGAATATGTGCAATTGACCGAAAGTGCGACGGAAATTGTACTGCCGAAAATCAGAGGACGTCAGGTCTTTGATCTCCAGCCGGGATTATATCTGGTCCGTTTTACTCCCACTGAGGTTACCGGACTGACGAAATTTTTAGTGACCGTTCTCGAAGAGCACTAAACTTACCAAATAGAGGAGTTCCTTATGAATAAGCATATCAATCTATTGGTTTTATGGTTAGCATTGAGTATTCCCTTGCTGTCTGCAAATGTTAAATGGGCGCAGACCGGTTTCCAGTTTCTATCGGTGACTTCTGATGCCCGGGCGGCAGCGACGGGTGAGGCGATGATCGCCATCGAAGCTCAATCAAGCTCACTATTTTTCAATCCAGCCGGAATGGCACGCATGCCGGGATTGATAGATGCGACATTTTCGCTGAATAACTGGATTGCCGATATAAGATATAATGCACTGAGTCTGGCAGTTAGTCCTTTCCGGGGTCGCTACGGGGTTGTCGGATTTAGTCTTGTGACGGTGGATTATGGTGAAGTTCAGGGTACTGTTCTCTGGGGGAATAATAAGGGGTATATTGATACTGAAGTCATGAATCCCTCCGCCTTTGCCCTGGGGATTGGCTATGCCAAAGCCCTTACCGATAAATTTTCAATTGGTGGACATATCAAATCCACCTATCAATATTTAGGTAAGAGTGTTGTACCGATGACTCTCAAGGGTGAAATGGATTTTAAAAGGAATGTGGCCGGCACCTATGCGGTTGATTTCGGTACACTTTTTAAGACCGGATTTAAGAGTGTGGCTTTCGGCATGGCGGTCCGCAATTTTTCGGAAGAGATCAAATTCGAGCAGGAGAGTTTCCAGTTACCACTGACCTTTATTATCGGAGTATCCATGGATTTATTGGATCTGATGAGTACTCGTCCGGCAGGACAATCGCTGTATATGTCAATTGATGCGACCCATCCACGTTCTCACCCGGAGCAGGTAAAAGTTGGTTTGAATTATCAACTGCTTAACTCAATCTCGGTTCGAACTGGATATATTCTCAATAATTCATTGGATAATATTTCATTTGGTCTGGGAATATCTCAATTTGGCATTTCTTTCGATTATGCCTATTCGCCTTTTGAGTTGTTTGGTAATGTCCAGCGATTCACTATCCGGTTCGCAATTTAACGGGGAGGTAATGCACTATGAAATGCGCAAGGATTAAAATGTTCACGACTGTTATTTTGGGATTATTGATTTTATCTTTATTGAGCTGTGAATACCAAGGACCGGAAGCCATCTGGACGCCGATTCCCGGTGATCGGGACGATCCAAAGATTACGGATATTTTACCAAATGATATTGCTAATCCAGGGGTATTATATATTACCATTGAGGGAGAAAATTTCTTCCCCGAACTGGATTCAAATATGGTCTATATCAATGGTCGGGTAGCTCGTCAAAAGAGTGCTACCGCCAATGAAATTGTGATTTACCGCCCAACTGTGACAGGTACCAATTTGCGGTTTGCCATTGATGTTCCGGGGGCGTGGATCATTGCTGATACTACCGGCTATGAAATACCGTCAGTTACCAGTGAGTACGGGCGCTACACCGATACTGAGAGTATCCTGGCATTTGCCTTGGATGACGATGAAAACATCTACGGAATGGAGCTTTACTCCACCACTATCATTAGGACCACCCCGATTGGAGACCGGTCGGTCTATTTTACTGCCGAGGAAAAAAATCTTAAGAGTGCCTTCAAGAGTGCCACCGAGCTGAAAACAGCACCAAACAAAACCCTCTTGTTTGCCAATTCCAAAAATTTTAATATTTATACCATCTACAACATTACTTCCGACAGCATGGCTGGTGATATTTTCGCCACGTTGCCGACCAAAGTGCGGTCAATCGATTTTGATCAAAACGGCAATCTCTTTGCCGGTGGCGAAGGATTGTATGTGATTGATCCCGATACCATTGTTACGGCTCTGACTCAGTACGACGGCTATGCCATAATCAATTTGAAGGTCAGTGATGATACTCTCTATGTAGCCGCCAGCTCGGCAACCCAGACTGGTATCTGGAAAAATCAAATCCTCTCCGCAACCGGTCAGATTAGTGATAAGGTTTTAGTTTTTGATTGGGCTGATGCCGGTGATTATGCCAGTTCGACCCTGAATTGCATCGCGGTTGCCGCCAACGGCGATATTTATGTCGGAACCAATAACGCTAATCCGGTTCTGATTGTCCGCCGCAACGGCGAAATGGAACCGCTCTATCGTGATATTTTGACTTCTGCGGCTACCCAAATGGTTTGGGGAGAAGGGACTCATCTATTTATTGGTTTTTTCCCTGATTTCCGCCGGGTTTACAAAGTGGCTGTTGGTGAATCCGGTGCTGCCTATTACTGCCGGGATATGAACTAACCAGGTTATTGGTGACTCAATTTATTTTAATCGGGCCACATCGCTCAGCGTTGTGGCTTTAATATTTATGTTCTTTTGATGTCAGTGACTCAGTCTCGATTATTTTTAGCCACTATCAGATGGGTTGCAAAATCGCCGACCTTTTCGTTTATTTGTGCTGAGTGATTAATTTAAAAAAGAATAAAAATTTTTCTCTTGGACTGCAGTTGTTTGGTTAAATTAGGGGAAACTCAGTAAGCAAACAAAAATGGGCAGTAAAAGTAAGCAAAAATCTCGGAATCAAAGAAAAGTTAGTCAAAAGTCATCTGCGAAAGATCACCCGGTAGAAATTGAATTGAGCCGCAGAAAAAAGCGGATCTTTACAATAGGGATGATTGGCCTGCCAGTTTTGCTGATTATTGTGCTGGAACTGCTGCTGGTAATTTTTCGTTATGATGGGAATCTAAAATTATTTATCACGGCGCCAAAGGAAATTTCGCAATACAAGATGATCAACCGCAATGTCGGACGGCGCTACTTTTATCTGCAATCTACCTTACCAACGCCGCAGAAGGACCTCTTTCTTAAAAAGAAGCCGGAGAATGGCTATCGCATCTTTGTCCTGGGAGGATCAACGACTGCCGGTTTTCCGTATGGCAATAATATCATGTTTTCGCGGATCCTGAATTTTCGGCTCAGCGATGCCTTTCCCGAAAAACGGATCGAAGTGGTCAATGTCGCCATGACGGCGATAAACAGCTACACGCTGTTAGATTTCATGGGTGAGATATTGGCTAATGAACCGGATGCCCTTTTAATTTACGCCGGTCATAACGAGTTCTATGGTGCCCTCGGAGTTTCTTCGATGGAATCGCTGGGTAGAAACCGGGGCGTTGTCAAAGCTTATTTGCGCTTGGAGCGCTTTCGAACCTTTCTGCTGGTACGCGATTGCGTCGGTCAAATCCGCCGCTGGTTAGGAAAGACCTTGAAGGCTGAGTCGCTGACTAATCCCACGGCTACTTTAATGGAGCGGATAGTAGTGGATCAGGCGATTCCTTATGGCAGTCCGCTGTATGAGTCAGGGAAGCAGCAGTTCGCTGAGAATCTGCGCGAAATCCTGCAACGTGCGCAAGCCGCGAATGTACCGGTTATTACCAGTGAACTAATCAGCAATGTTCGCGATCAACATCCATTCGAATCGGTCCAGGTTGCCAATCTGCCAACGGCTGCCAGCGTTTATCAATTTGCCCGGAAATTAGATGAGCGCCAGCAGTATGCAGAAGCCAAAGAGGCGTATTATCGGGCAAAAGATTTAGATGCTTTGCGCTTCCGGGCGGCGGAGGAATTCAATCAGATAATTCATCAAATTTCCACCGAGTTTGACGTACCGGTCGTTCCGATGAAAAGTTACTTTGAAAATGCCTCACCGCAGCACCTGATTGGTGACAATCTGATTGTTGATCATCTGCACCCCAATCTTGCTGGTTACTTTCTGATGGCAGATGCTTTTTTCAATACCATGCGAGAAGCGAAGTTAATTGCCGCCGAGTGGAATCCGGATTTGATCAAACCCAGTCAGTTCTATTTGGAAAATTGGGGCATAACGCGGCTGGATACGTTAGTGGCTGAAATTAATATTCGCTATCTCAAGGGCAGCTGGCCTTTTCAACCGCGGGCACTGCCTAACCGATCACTGGACGGTTATCATCCAACTAATAAGCTCGAGTCGTTAGTTTATCAGATTCTGGTTGACGAAAAAGTATCGTTAGAAATTGGTCATTATGAACTTGCCAAATACTATCAGCAGCAGCATGAATATGAGGCTGCGCTGAGGGAGTACCAAGCCCTGAATTATATTGTGCCACAGGAAGCCTCCTTCTATCAGTATTCCGCCGAAATATTATTGAAGCTGAACCGCTTGGATGAAGCTTTAACCGTATTGTTGAAATCTTTGCAATATCAGGATACTTTTTTTGCCAACAAATGGTGTGGGCAAATCTATCTGAAAAACGGGGATAAGGATCGGGCAATCGAGTATTTAGAAAAGGCATTCCGGATTAAAGCGCGCGACCCGCAGTTGCTTTTTAACTTAGTTCGTGCTTACCTCGAGATCCAGAATCGGAGGGTGGCTCGCAGATACTATGATAAATTGAAAAAGTTGGCACCTGATTCAGATTATACCAAATTTTTAGACCGTATCTTTGAAAAGGAATCTGACTAAATTCAACCCGATCCTTTGCCACTTCTGCGATACTCTATAATTTTAATTTATTGAGTAGATTAAAAGTAAATAAGTGGAGCAGAATTGGTCAAAAATGGAGTCACCCAGTCGGATTGCCGAAGCCTTTGCAAATCGGAATTTAAATATTAAATTTGGTCAGTTTTGAGTAAAAATTTGTGTTTTCCGATAGAATCTTATTAAGCAGTGAAAAACCCCGTATCAAATTCAAGATGCCCGGAATGGTATTGTTAGCCGATCGGTCAAGGGGAACCGGAGATTAATTCGATTTTACTTACTTAAGGACAAGAGAAATGTCCCGGATTGAAAATTTTCACTAATGGAAATGGTTTAATAATGACCCAAAATGCTCCATTAACTCAAGTTCAGGATCGAATCAAATGGCTGCGTAATCTGCTGCTATTCGTTTTGTTTTTCCTTTATGTCTGGCTACGGATTAATCCGCGGCTATATTTCCAGCAGCAGGAGCCAGCCTTTTTCGCAACGGTGAGTTTCTGGCGTGAATTTTTATCCTACCCGGGCGGCTTGACAGATTACTTGGCGGCTTTTTTGGTGCAGCTTTATTATTTCCCCTGGCTTGGTGCCCTGCTTGTTACCTTAATAGCCTGGTTAGCAGTGTGGTCATTTAACCGAATGCTCCACCTAACAGCGGAAAAACTGCAGAAACCTCTATCCGATTCAGTCAACCTGTTGCAGTTCTTTTTCCTGATTTTGCTGATTACCGTGCACAACAATTACGAACATCCACTGAGTTTTACTCTGGGATACATTTTTGCTCTGCTGGTTGCCCTGCTCTATCAGAAAGCCACGCCGCAAAATGGCATTTACCGAATCCTAATCTATCTGGGATTGGCTATTGTTTTATATTATCTTGCTGGTGGTCCTTTACTTTTATACGCACTTCTCTGCCTGATTTTCGAGATTTTCGTAAGAGGTAATTTCCTGGTAAGCGC
>CAZAKO010000036.1:0-4865 GCA_964485745.1 uncultured bacterium | reverse complement strand
AAAATAGCCAGGAAACAAGGTTCGGTCAATGAGTTGACCACTTGTTTAGTAAATCACGCCTTCGCCCAGCAAGGGCAGCTCTTAAATGATCTGTTTTCCTATCCTCAGTACTATGGAGTTAACGGTCTGTTTATGTCACGCGATTTGCGGAATGCCTTTCCAATTATCCGTAGTGATATCATGTTTGATTTGGGGCATATCAACGAAGCGGAGCATTGGGTGCAGGAGGCAATCTCACTCAAAGGCATGCGCCCGCGCAACTTGAAGCGGTTAGCGCTGATCTGTTTGTTGAAAGGGGAGAAGAATGCCTGTCGGAAGTGTCTCAATATTCTGCACGAGTCACCCCTCTTCTGGAAGTGGAGCAATTACTATTATGCCTATTTGGATAACGATTCACTACTTGTTAATGACCGGGAATTAGCCGCAATTAAAGCAAAAATAGCAAATTCCGATTTTATTGCCAGTATCTCTACACCAGAGCTGGATTTGGAAAAATTGCTTAACCAGAATCCGGATAATCGGCTGGCTTTTGAATATTTGGGAGCAAGTTATCTACTCGGTGGCGAACTGCTCAAATTTATCGAATATTTTCCCAAATATTATCGAACCAGTTACTTTGGTCTCCCCCGACACTATACTGAGGCGATGCTGGTATATATGACCGAATTGAAGGAAGGTTCGCTACCGCTCTTGGGCAGTCTGGTAACCATGCAGGCAACCATCAAACGATTTAAGGATTTCAAACAGATACTAACCGACTATAAGGGGAATAAGTACTATGCCCAAAATCAGCTCCAGCACGATTACGGCGATACTTACTGGTATTATGTCCTTTATCTCATGAGGTCATCCAATGAGAAATAGATTTTCAGTAAAGGGTATTTTCCTGATTTTTATTTTTTTCCTTTTAATAATTGGAAGCAGTTTTTGCGGCAAAGCGCCGCTTGGCGATGCTGAAGTATTGCCGGATTTACCGCATCTCAGTCCGGATTATGTTGGGGTAGTCATTCCACCGAATATCGCTCCCATGAATTTTGTAATCCAGGAACCAGCGGAGCGATATTATGTAAAAATTTCTTCCGTAAAGGGCAAGGCAATTGTCCTTAACAATAACAATCCGAAGGTCATCATTCCCGCACGAGCCTGGAAGCGTTTATTAAAAGCCAATCGAGGCAGTGAATTGCGGATTGACATTGCTATTCAGGACCAGGCTGGAACCTGGAGCCGCTTTCCGACAATCATTAATCCGATAGCCGAAGAAGAGATTGATGGCTATTTAGCCTATCGGCTGATCACTCCGGCTTATAACAACTGGCGCATTATGGGTATTTATCAGCGCAACCTCGAAACCTTTCGGGAGCGTCCGTTTCTCTTGAACCGGGTAACCGAGAATAATTGCATGAATTGCCATAACTTTTGCGGCAATGATCCGGATAATATGATTTTTCATATGCGTGGCGGGAAAGCTTCCGGGATGCTGCTTTTGCATGACGGAAAGTTGGCTAAAGTAAATACCGCCACTGATTTTAACAAAGCCGGCGCTTATCCCTCCTGGCATCCGAATAAGAACCTGCTGGCGCTTTCGGTGAATTCTTTGATTTTATTTTTCCATGCGGTTGGTGAATCACGCGATGTGTTGGATTTGGAGTCAGATATAGTGGTTTATAATATCGCTAAAAATATGATCACCACTTCGCCGCAGATCGCGGCTAAAGAATTCATGGAGACCTTTCCCTGCTGGTCGCCAAACGGGGATTATCTCTATTTTTGCCGATCCAATCCGCTGGATGATTATATGTTGGAAGACAAGCGTGATTTAAAATGGGACCAGATTCGCTACAATTTGATGCGCGTTTCCTATGACGCGGCAAGTGACACCTGGGGTGAGGTCGAATTGCTCGTACCGGCAGTGGCGACCAAGAAAAGTGCCACGATGCCAAGGGTATCACCCGATGGAAAATACCTGCTTTTCTGCCTCTCTGATTACAGCAACTTTCCGATATATTTGAATAGTGCCGATCTGTATCTCATGGATTTGTCCAACCGGAAATTTACCCGCCTGCCAATCAACAGCGAGTTAGAGGAAACATTTCACTCGTGGTCGTCTAACAGCCGCTGGTTTGTGTTCAGCAGCAAACGGGACGACGGCATGTGTGCGCGACCCTATTTCAGCTATCTCGATTCTCTGGGAAACGCTCACAAGC
Source organism: uncultured bacterium (assembly GCA_964485745.1). GTDB lineage: Bacteria > Fidelibacterota > UBA2242 > UBA2242 > UBA2242 > CAZAKO01. Next base: position 2,661 of record CAZAKO010000036.1, on the reverse strand, counting down.
CGTTTGTCTTACCGCAAAAAGATCCCGAATTCTATCAAACTTACCTGATGACTTATAATGTTCCGGAAATGATGATCAAACCTTTTCCAGTTAACTGGCGGAAGGTTACCAGAGTGGCATTTGATAGTAAAAAAGTGGTCAAAGCTCAACTCGATCCAAAAGTTAAAAGCCAGATTGCCGCCAAGCCTAAAGAGGCAAAACCGGAGGAAAAGTGGCATCCGGCTCCCCAATAGAATAAATCATGAACACCATAAAAATCAATTTTTAAAAGATGACGATTGGAAAAAGGATATTGAATGGGAAAACGAGCAATACACCGGAGTGATTCCTTCACGATTAAAGAAACAATGATCGGCGATCATCAGGTTTACCTGACGGCATCGGTTACTGGCAAAGACGCCGATCCGCATCAAATTTGTCAACAAATATATCGGCAGATATTGCAGATTCTTGCCCGCGATAAGATGGAAATCGTGCATGAGCGATTATTCGGCAGCGTTGCGATGCAAGCAGATATTTTAGCGATTCGGAACAAAATCTTGAGTCGTGATCACCGCGAGCAGGAACTACCCGTTACTTATATTCAGGGACAGCCGCATTGGGGCTTGGGATTTGCCGGAGTGCAGTTACGGGCGGTAAATCCGGTTAAGAATGGTGATAATGCCTGGACGATTTACGACGGGGAAGTGCCGCGCGGCCGGGGCTGGCGCCGCAACGGTACAACCTATATCATGCTGCAAAATATTCATGGCGTCACCGCAGCGGATATAGGACGAAAGGATTACCGCGATCAAGCCCGGCTAATGTTTGAAAAGGCGAATACTTTGCTGGTGAATCAGGGTGCCAGTTACCTGAATGTCGTCCGCACCTGGATCTACCTGAAAGATATTTTGCAGTGGTATCCGGATTTCAATCAAGTCCGGAATGAAATGTACCAACAGTTTAAATTAATTCCTGCCAATGGTGGCCAGCGATTGCCCGAGAGTATTTATCTGCCCGCCAGTACCGGCATCATGGGCACTAATGCGCTGGATGCAGCTAGTGTAATGGATGTTTTGGCGATCATTCCCGGTTCGACAAATAATATCATCATCAAACATGAAGCCGGAGTTCGGCAGAAATCACCTTATCGCTACGGCTCGGCGTTTTCCCGGGCGGTGCGAATTACCGAGCAGGATATTACCCATGTGATGCTGTCCGGAACCGCAGCGATTGATGAAACCGGACGTAGCCTTTTTCCCGGCGATGCGCGGAGTCAGATTCAGAAAACCCTTGAAGTCATTGGTAAGCTGGTGGAAAAGGAGGGGGCTTCGTTAAAAGATATCTGCGAAGCTACGGTTTTCTTGAAGCGACCGGAAGATATTGACGAATATTATCGCGTCATGGCGGACTGGAACTTGATCGATCTGCCTTCGGTAGTGGTGATTGCCGACATCTGTCGCGCCGAACTGCTGTTCGAGCTGGATGCCGTCGTGGCGCTCTCCAACACCAATTTAAAACAGTAAATTTATCCTCCAGCTGGCTAAGTTTGATCGGCATAGCGCCACCAGGCTAATGTACCGATTAATCCGGCAATCCCGGTGAAAATTAGAATTAGGTAACTGATAATTCCCAGGTGAGAGCTCTCCGGCCCGGCGGCACCGCTGGACAATGCCGGAATAGCCCAGGGAAGATAGGGCGCTACAATTGGAATTACCGAGACGACAAACTGGGTGAGAATCATCAGCAGGATCAGGTAGCCGATGGGTACTAAGTAACCACGCCCGGCGCTGGCAAAGAAGGCCACCGGTGTACTCAATATGATAGTCAATAGAGCCGTAAGGCTGAATATTTTACAAGAGTGCCACAGCAGGGCATCCGACCAGCCGGTCATGCTGACAATTTTGCCTGAAATTACTCCGAATACGAACAGGATAATGGTTAACAGAATACACCAGATTGAGGCGATTATCAATTTAGCGATCACGATAGTCGAGCGAGGTACGGGCAAAGCCAGTAAATCTTTGATGGTGCGGTCGGAATATTCCCGACCGTAAACCCAGCTGAAGACGAACCCGAAGCCAATCATTCCAAGTGCCGCAACCATTTGCTGGAGCAGGATGAAATATACCGACCAATCGGCGACACTAAGCACCGATGTCTTGACACTTAGAATTGCCGAATTACCAATTAATTCAGGATGCCGGGCGAGGTAGACGAATAAACCGGTCATGATCGCGATAAAAGCGAAAACTGCTAAGGTGATCCAGAGAATCGCAGAGTGGCGGACTTTCAAACTTTCCGCCCAGATCGCTACCGATAGACCTTTCATGCCACACCTCCATTCATGCCAATGACTCTCAGGAAGTACGACTCGAGGTCTTCCTCCTCGACTTTCAACATTGTCGGTGGAAATCCGGCTTCGACCAGCAGGATATTGACTTTTTCAGGATTGAGGATTGCCTGCGGATCACTGATTTTCAAGTGTGTCTGTTCGGTAATTACATTCTGATACTCGTTTTTGGTAAGGATTGTTTTTGCCTGGTCAATCTCATGAGTACAAACTATGAGGTTTCGGTGGCGCGCTTTTTCCAGCTGCTCGAAATCGGCTTCCTGAACTAATTTACCCTCATGGATAATCCCGATGCGGGTGGCAAACCGGGCGATTTCGCCTAAGATATG
>CAZAKO010000035.1:1913-17578 GCA_964485745.1 uncultured bacterium | reverse complement strand
CCGATCGGTCAAGTTTATCAAACTCTCTTTGCCTCTGCCGGTTTGGAAGTGGCTCAAGGCAATGCCCTGGTGGATGCCTTTAACCATTGGGCGCTGGTGCTGGTGGCGATGTTGATTTTGAGTTTTTTGGTATCGAGCTGGATGGTCAAGGCGATCATCCGTCCCTTGAAGCAGCTGGAATCGGCTGTTTTGACGACCCTCAAGGGCGATCCAACCTCGGCGGATCAGCTTGCCAGTCTGGTCAGGCGGGAGGATGAGGTTGGGATTTTAAGTTATACCGTCAAGCTATTAAGTGAGAAGCTTTGGGAGACTCAGAAACTATCCCAGGATGAGTTGGAAAAGAGCCTGAAATTTCTGGATTCCCAGGATTCGGGCACGAGTATTTTCGTTGTTACCCTGATCGCTCTTTTCGGTCGCGATGCGCTGGGTAATCAGATGGATGAGATGATTCTGGAAATGGATCGGGATTTAAGTAATCTGTCAGCCATCTCCCTGATTATTACCGCCTGTGGTCTGCAAGAGCTTGCGGCGACTTATTCCGACGCCAAGGTTGAGAAGAGTTTAGCTGGCATGGATTCGCTTGATTCCGATGCTGCTTTGTCGCAGGAGCAGCGTCAAATTTTAGCCTTGGCAGTTGATGTCAATCTGCTGTTTAAAGGGCGGTTGAAGGTGATGGATGTCCATGCGCCGCTAAGTCGTGAATTAGCGTTTCATCTTTTGGAGCGGGCTCAATTATTTCGGAAGAGCGATAAAAATTATGTGGGTTATGTTACCGAGCCGGAGATTGTCAGTAAGATGTTGGATAAATGGGAAAAGAGTGCGAAGGTTCGTAGTGAAAAATTAGAACTGATCATGTACAAGGCAATTAGCCAGCAGGTAATTCTTGGTTACCAGATCAAAAATTTGAGTGACTTGGCACGATTCGATGTCGAACTGTCAATTGCTTACAGCCACAGCAATTTCAAACACATCAAGCAATTAATTGGCCTCTTAGCGAGCGAAAACCTCCAGGCAAAACTGCAGCTTGAGCCGAAACGGTCCTGCTTCTATTACCGTGACGAATGGGAAAGAACCGCGGATTTGCAGCTTGAGCAATTAGGCGAAGGGGTGTGGGTAAATCATGCGGATGAGTTCGATTTAGTGATGGAGTTCACTGACCGCGAGCCCCGAGATCGCTTTCGGGAAGTTATCGAAAACTATGCTAAACGTGAATTTAAGATTGAGAAAAAAGTCTTATTTGGAGCCTGGTATGAGCCCCTGTATCGCTCGGACATACCGCTGGAAGGGTACATTCGGATTACAGATATTACTATCAGGGATGAAACCCATATTGTGCATTCGCATGTCAAGGAAGAGGAAGCCCCGGGAAAAGTTGAGTGGTTTAAAAAGGAGTTGCCGAATGCGATGATTTCCACCACTGCAGTCTGGGTTAATGAGGCTTTCTTTCGATATCTTAATGGTGCCAGTGATTAATGGGCATCGTTGCATGAATTAATCCCATAATTGAAAGGATTGTATGATTAAGGAAATTACGGTACAAGAGCTCGATCCGGAGCGTTTTATCAGTGAGAAGATTGCAGAAATTAGACGCAGCGTGAGAGATGGGTTGGCAATCAATGCCCTGTCTGGTGGCGTAGATTCTTCCACTGTTACCTTATTGGGGCATCGTGCTTTGGGTAAACATTTGAAGACGGTTTTTATTGAGAATGGCTTGATGCGCGCCGGGGAAGCCGAGCAGGTGGTCAATTTGTTTCGAAATCTCGGCGTCAAAGTTGAAGTTGTCGAAGCACGGGCTAAGTTTTTTGCAGCCCTTAAGGGCATTACCGATCCCGAAGCGAAGCGGGAAGCAATTACCCAAACCTTCTACCGGGATGTCTTTGGGCGGCTGGTCAGGGAGAGTGGGGCGCAGTATTTGCTCCAGGGAACGATCCTGACCGATGTCGATGAAACCGTGGCGGGGATTAAGCGGCAGCATAATGTTTTTGAGCAGTTGGGAATTGACCCGCAGAAGACATTCGGCTATCAGATCCTAGAGCCGCTGATTCAATTGCGTAAGAACGGGGTGCGAAAAGTGGGGCAAGCACTGGGCCTACCTGATGCCGTATTTCGGCGCATCCCCTTTCCTGGACCGGCACTCTCCGCCCGGGTGATTGGTGAAGCTACCCCGGAGCGAATTGAAACAGTTCGCCAGGCAACCCGGATTGTGGAGCAAGTCCTTGCGGGCAGCGACGCTTTTCAATACTTAGCCATCTTGCACGCGGACCGGGTGACCGGAATGCGTGATGATCGCCGCGATTTCGGTCAGCAAATTGAGGTACGCTGCTGGGACAGTGTTGATGCGCGCATTGCCAAGCCTACCCGGCTGCCGTTTGAAATTCTGGAACAATTAGCGCAGGAGATTATCAGCAAGGTTCCCGGGGTTGTTAGTGTTACCTATAATATCGCACCTAAGCCGCCGTCCACGATTGAAGCCGTATAACTTCTCGGAACAAGGACATTTAACCAAGCGCTGACAAAGATCGTCTATGCTGCAACTTACCAATGTTTCCAAAAAATTCGGGAATTTGATTGCAGTTGATCATATTGATCTCTTCATTCCACCAGGTGAGCTGTACGGTTTTTTGGGACCTAATGGAGCTGGTAAAACCACTACCATAAAAATGATCGTGGGTTTGTACTCGCTTAGTTCCGGCTCAATTTCAGTGGACGGCTATGATATAACTAAAAACCAGTTGGAAGCAAAAGCTCGGATCGGCTACATCCCGGATCAACCGTTTCTTTATGATAAACTCACCGGTCGTGAGTTTCTCTATTTTTCCGGAGGTCTATTTGGAGTTGCGAAATCGCGGCTCCAGCAACGGATTGCGGAGCTGGTTGAAATACTCAAAATCGAAGATTGGTTGGATCAGCGCACCGAAGTCTATTCCCAGGGAATGCGGCAAAGGATCTCGATTGCATCGGCCTTTCTACATGAACCGGCACTGATCGTGATTGATGAACCAATGATTGGTTTGGATCCTCAGACAGCGCACATCGTCAAGCAATTCTTGCGCCAGCAAATGACCCAAGGTAAAACTATTTTTATGTCAACCCATAGCCTAAATGTTGCCGAGGAAATCTGCAGCCGAGTGGGAATCATCAACCGCGGTCAGATCATATTCGATGACCGAATCACCGCCCTCCAGCAGCTGAAATCCCAGAAAAGTCACAATTTTGAACAACTTTTCATCGAACTGACGGCTGAATAGATGTCGCAAGTTTTCCACATTCTGCGCTACAAACTGCTGGCTTATTTAAAATTACAGAAGCAACTTGATCTGCGGGTTATTAGTCGTGGTCTGGGTGTTTTTTTTGTTTATATCGCCTTTGCGGTGGGCACTTATTTGTTCGTCAATAAGGTTCTCCAATACACTCTAACCCAGACTAAGATTGGCTTGTTTCTGCTGCACGAATTTATTTCCATGATCCTGTTTGTTTACTTCGTGTCCGTTAATATTGGCAATATTATCGTCGCCTATTCCACGCTCTACAAGTCGGACGAGGTGACCTATTACATGACCAAACCAATTCAGCCGGGCAAAATCTTCTTGATCAAATTCTTGGATAACTTCTTTTACAGCTCAGCCAATTTCATGGTGATTTTATTGGCGGGAATCCTGGCTTATGCGCATTATTTTAAACTTGGGTTTATAACCACGATTGTAATCCTTATTTTTAACTTTATGCCATTTACCTTAACGGCGGGAATGATTGGGGTTCTGTTTCTGCTCCTTATTCTTCGGGTTGCTATCAGGATTGGCTTGAAGCCGGTAATTTTCTTCTTAGCGACGATTTACTGATTTGGTTCCTTTGGTTTTTTTCGGGGAATGTCCCCTCTCCGCCTCGTCAATGCGGTGCTTGCCCAATATCCCGATGTTAATCAGTATTTTGTTCAACTGTTGCCAGTGGGAGTTAGATTACTGCCAAATAACTGGCTGGCATCCTCACTTTTCTGGCTTGTTAAAGGCAATTCGGCTGAATCAGCCCTTTATCTCTTTTATCAATTGGGTTGCTGCCTGTTTTTTCTGGGAGTGATCCTGTTTCTTGGTTACCGGTTTTATCACCAGACTTGGCTATCGCTACCATCGCTGATGAGTAAACGTACTCAAAATCGGCAATCCAACCGGACTTTGTTAGCAAAATCGTCAAATTTCTCGCCCTGTATGGAGGTCATTCTGAAGCGGGATTTACTCAATTTTCTGCGGGAGCCCAGCCAGATTGCCCACTTTGTGGTGATGATATTTCTGATCCTGATCTTTGTCGGCAGTCTGACCCACATTAATCTAGGAGGCGCCCGTAATTCCCAATTACAATTGTTGATTTATCTCACGGTATTTTCCTTCAATGCCTTCTTGATTGCCTCGCTGACCCTGCGTTTTGTCTACCCCCTGATAAGTCTGGAGGGACTCACATTCTGGAGATTGCGCAGCGCTCCGATTCGGGCGCATCTCCTGGTGAATTGTAAGTTGCTGCCCTTTTTTCTGGTCATCCTACTGAATGGTGAATTTCTGAGCTACTTCTCGAACTATCGTTTTTCCCCGACACTAAATATTATTAGTGCGATAGTGACCGTTTTTGTATGCAGCGCCCTGACCGCGCTCAACTTCGGTATGGGTGGCGCTTATGTCAATTATGCCGAAAGAAGTCCAATTCGGATTTCCTCTTCCCAAGGAGCGACACTCAGCTTTCTGCTAAGTCTGATCTATATCGTATTGGTGGTTGCTCTGCTTGTTTTTCCGATTAAGGTTTACTTTGAAGGCGGTGCCTCCGGAACCTCGGGTTTCACCCTGTTCAGGAATGCGCTAATTGTCATTGGGCTAATCTCAGTAGTTCTCACGATATACTATTACCGGATGGGATTGCGCTCCTTTAGACAGGATTTTTGAGGTTTTAGTTCCTGATCCTCCCGAAGACTCCAAGCCTCAGAGATTTTCAGCGACCTAAAATCACCGGCATTTTTTTCAGTGTAATTAAGGCTGAATGTGACGGGATAGAAGCCACTACATTCCCTTTTTTAATGCTGCCTTTTGATAAGTAATGGAGCGATAATAAAGCTAGAATTTGAATTGTTAATTGATGAAAACTAATTTTGGTCTACTTGTGGACTTGATAAAAATGCTTGACAAGTTTTAAAGTGAGTAATATATTAAACCACAAGCACAAGGTCAGTGTTTAAAAATCGGACAAAGTTGCGTTCAAAAGGAACGCTTTTTTTATAAGGTAAGGGAAGGTTAACTTATGTCTGAATACCGACTGAGTAGGGATTTTTATGAATAGGATAAGGGAAGATATGCTATGCAGAACATGCCTTTCGAAGAGCAGTTGAAAGCCTTGACCAAAATCAGTAAAGCCATTGTTTCAGATATTTATCTGGAAGATATTCTGCGGCTAATAGTAGCCGTGACTGCGGAAATCATGAGTTCCAATATTTGTTCATTGATGTTAATTGATGAACGCAAAAATGAACTAGTGATTAAGGCAACCCAAAGCATCAGTGAGGATTATAATCAGAAACCGGCTTTGAAGCTCGGCGAGGGTATCGCCGGAAAAGTTGCCAAAGAAAATAAGCCAAAAGTAGTCAAGGATGTTTCTAAGGAAGACGAGTATAAATATAAGAACATTGCCCAAAAAGAGGGGCTCTGTTCGCTTTTGTGTGTTCCTTTAGCCGTGAAAAGTAAGGTTATTGGGGTGATTAATTGTTATACCTCTACTCCCCATGATTTTACCGAAACCGAAATCGAGGTTTTGACTTCGATTGCCAACCAGGCTGCGGTAGCAATTGAAAATGCGGAATTGATGGTCAAAAGCAGGGTAATTCAGGAAGAACTGGAGGCGCGGAAAATAGTCGAGCGGGCTAAAGGAATTTTAATGAGAGAAGAAAAACTCACCGAAGAAGAGGCTTATTTGCGAATTCGTAAATGTAGCATGGATCATCGTAAGACCATGCGCGAAGTCGCCGAAGCCATCATTTTATCAACGGAGATAAAGACAAAACAAGGTAAAGCTCGATAAAATTCATTAATTGAATTTTTAGAGCTTAATGTTAGGCACACAGAGTAGTGTGAGGTGTGGATTATTGTGTTTTGGGAATAGCCAAAGAACAACTAAAAAAGGAGGAGAAAGATGTCTTTTAGTAAGCCAAATGCGAGTCCTGCCACGAATACGAAGAACAGGACCAATCCATCTCCCTGCTCTGGATTATGCGTGGTCTGTTGGGACGGTTGCACGGGATTTTGTGAAGTGGGCAAATCAGCCATCAGAGGGAGAGAGCTGATTTATCCGCAGCCTTATGGTCAGGTAGTTGCCGGTTCGGAGAAAAATTACCCCCTGGATTTTTCACATTTCAATATTCAGGGAACGTGTGTCGGAGCAGTTGGAGTCGAAGCCGACTCGGATACGGCTCTCTTTCCGGCAGTGGATGTAGCTACTGAGATTGGTGGCAGACATAAGGTTAAACTCGATGTGCCATTCTTTACCGGAGCCCTGGGGTCAACCGATGTAGCCAGAGTCAACTGGGCTGAGAACGCCGTGGGTGCGGCGCTCTGCGGGACAGTGGTAGTCGTCGGCGAGAATGTTTGTGGAATGGACCATGAAGCGGAAATAAAAAATGGCAGAGTAGTCAGGTCTCCCGAATTTGAGCGGCGGATCAATAGTTACAAAAGGTGGCACAATGGTCATGGGACAATTGTGGTGCAGTACAATGTCGAAGATGGACAACTGGGAGTCCCGGAATATGCCATCGAATTAGGTGTCGAGGCAATCGAGCCCAAGTGGGGGCAAGGAGCCAAAGACATTGGCGGTGAAGTGAAATTACCCTCGATTGAGCGGGCTTTAGAGTTGAAAAGAAGGGGCTATTTAGTCTATCCTGATCCTGAAAATCCGGTGGTCCAAAAAGCCTACGAGGAGGGAGCAATCAGGGAATTTGAAAGACACTCACGGCTGGGAATGGTTGAAGAAGAAGCATTTTTTAAGGAGGTAGCCCGGTTGAGACGCTTAGGCTATCAATATGTTACCTTAAAAACCGGAGCTTACCGTCCAGCCGATTTAGCCCGCGCGGTAAAATGTGCCTCGCAGGCTGAAATTGATTTGCTGACCGTAGATGGTGCCGGTGGAGGAACGGGCATGTCACCCTGGCGCATGATGAATGAATGGGGCATCCCGACCCTGGAGTTGGAGTGTTTATTGTATCAGATGTTGAGCAAAATTAAAGCTCAGGGGCGATATATCCCGCCGGTAGCAATCGCTGGTGGTTTCAGTCTCGAGGACCATATTTTTAAAGCCATCGCCTTAGCAGCACCTTATGTTAAGGCAATCTGCATGGGCAGAGCGACGTTTGCCGCAGCAATGGCAGCCAAGACGGTTGGTAAATTGGTAAAAGAGGGCAAGGTTCCTCAGGATTACAAGAAATTCGGTGATACCATCGAGCAGGTTTTTGTTGCCGCTGAAAGCCTGAAAGCAAAATACGGGAAGGATTACCAGGATATTCCGGTAGGTGCAATTGGAATGTACACTTATTACGATCGCCTGGCGACTGGTCTGAAACAGCTCATGGCCGGGGCACGAAAATTTGCGTTGAAACATATTACCAGAGACGACATTTTAGCTTTAACCCGCGAAGCCGCCGATGTGTCCGGTATTCCTTATGTCATGGATTGCGATCAGGAAGAAGTAGCGCAAATTTTGGATGGTTCGCAATACATTCGATTAAACCTCCAGGCGACTGAAGTGTTAGCTATCTAATAGCTTTTTAAAGTAAGAACTAATTTGGAGGATCAAAGGATTATGCAAACAAAAGGATTATGCACCAACTGCGTTAACGATAAAACCTGTACGTTTCCACGAAGATTCCCTGTTTGGCAATGTGAAGAGTTTGAAGAATGTAGTGGATATTTTAGCGAAAGTATCGAGCAAATCAAGGTTATTAAGGCCGATTTTGCTGATCCAGTTGCCAGAGAAAGATAGATAGCTGCTTCACCTGACTAATGCAGATTTTTTATCAATGGCTTCGGTTTTTTTGCCCGGGATTTAGTAACCGACGGAATTCCACGGTACTGGAAAAGTGATCTAATTTCATTGAATGCCGTGGTTATCGGCAAATCAGTAAATGTGGCAGAGCAAAAGTTCATTTTTAATGGAGAAGGGAAAATGCAATGTTAAGTAAAGAAGAACCAATCGCGCAGAGCCTATATAGTTTTCAGGCGGCACTCAAAGAAAACGGACAATCATTCGACGATTTCATTCGGCGAAATTACCTAACAAAGTGGAGCGGCGAGACTCTGTATCATGCCTCGGCGATCCGGACTACTTTCGTCAATGCCATGCACAATTTTTTAACTGACAATGGTCTTTTCAATTTGGAGAAGGTATCCCTGAGCCCGGTCACCGATCCGCTTGCCCATGATGTCGAACATGTACCCTCAATCAGCTACAAGGGACATGAATACCAGCTGACGCATTCAATGATCTACTCCAAATTTCTGGCTTGTATGAATCCAAAATTCAAAGGCATCTTTGTGGATAGTCCAAACATTCGCCTGGAAATTGAAAGCGCTACCGGACAGCAGCGGGGTAAGTATATCTGCGATTTTTCTCAAATGGATGTGGAGCTGCGCCGAAACCGTGGTATTACCCTCGATGAGTACCTTAATAATACCCGCAAGGTTCAGAAAATTCTGGGAGAGGATTTGGGAAACGCCCTTAATTTCTTCGAACGGCTAATTATTTACTCAATCCAGGCGATTGCAGAGAAAAATGAAGAGAACCTTAAGGCTCTCGATATTGCCGTTGAAGTCCCGCAATCACCTTTCCCACGATTTAAGAAGGATGAGGTTGTGGCAAGATTTGGATCAAGGGGATTCGAGTCGCAACTCGGTCAGCAAACCAATTCTCAGTTTTTCTGGATAATCGGCCTTTTGCGGGAGAACTATGACCTCATCTATCCCTATTTAAAGCCTGATGGTTCGAAAATACCGCTTGCAGATTTTACGTCGGACATGGTTTATAACTACGATATGTGTGCTCAGTCCATCCAACGTAAAACCGGCAAATACGGCGACGCATATGAAATCTTATCGGGTGCTATCAGAGAATGGCTGTATGAGCCGATTGTTGAGCGGCTTATAGATAATGATGTTTTATCCGTCCGACCAAAGATGTGCAACGGTGAGATTGAAAATATTCATGAACTGGGAGGTTATGGTCCATTCCTGATGGCTGTTGCCCAGCAAGATGAAAATGGTAACTACCTGTTTCCGGAGACCTTTGGCGGTGGGATTGGCATCGAGCGCACTCTCTTTACATTAACCAAAGGCAAATTTGTTGAAAAGATCGAGGATGTAACCTTCTTCGGTAAAAATCCCGATTCGCATCCGATTTTTCTTTTTTGATGGGCGGTTGGGAAAACCATTATTGAATTAATTTTTTAGGTTTGAGAAAATGTCAGAATCTTACCCAAATCCGGGTCTCTATGAAAAGCGTTATGAGCATGATGCCTGCGGGATTGGTGCAGTTGTAAATATTTCCGGAGAGCGCGACCATTCCATCATCGAGTACGGTAAGGAAATCCTGCTCAACCTGCAGCATCGCGGCGCTGCTTCGGCAGATCAGCTGACCGGTGATGGCGCCGGCATTCTCTTCCAGATTCCCCATGACTTTTTTGTTGAAGAGACTCGCAAACTGGGATTCTCCATACCGGAACCGGGAAGATATGCGGTTGGGATGGTATTCGGTTCTAAAAAATCGGCCGATATTCGGGATCGTTGTGAAAAAATACTGGAAGAGGCAATCGAACATTATGGCATGCTGGTACTGGGTTACAGAGATGTACCGGTATCAAATGACTGTTTAGGGGAGATTGCACTTGCTGCCGAGCCATCTATTGGGCAGATATTTGTTGACGGAAATGGGCGTGAGGATGATGCTTTTGAGATAAGTTTATATCTGGCTAGAAAAAGAGCGGAGAAAATTGTTCGAGAAGCTTTCGGCAAACGGGCTGAGGATTTCTATATTGTGTCACTCTCATCGAGGACTATCTGCTACAAAGGGATGTTTATGGCTTGGCAACTTTTTGCTTATTATCCCGATCTTGCCGATCAGCGGGTTAGGTCGGCTTTCGCAATTTTGCATCAGCGCTACAGCACCAATACATTTCCGAACTGGCGGTTAGCCCAGCCGTTTCGTTACATAGCGCATAATGGTGAAATTAATACGCTCAGCGGGAACCGCAATCAAATGCTTGCGCGGCAACCGAAGATGGTCAGTGAATTGTTTGATTGTGATATGAAGGAGTTGTTTCCTATTTTAACTCCAACCGGGAGTGATTCCGAATGTTTCGATAATGCCCTTGAACTGCTCGTCCGCGCCGGCAGAAGTATACCACATGCAATTATGATGATGATTCCAGAGGCTTTTGGCTCTGCTTATCATATCAGTACTGCTAAGCGGGCGTTTTATGAATACCATGCCGCGATCATGGAACCCTGGGATGGTCCGGCGGCAATGGTATTTACGGATGGTCGCTTGGTTGGCGGCACCCTCGACCGCAACGGCTTGAGACCCTGCCGTTATCTGGTCACAACCGATGGCATCGCAATTATGGCTAGTGAGACCGGTGTGGTTAATCTTCCGCCCGAGAAAATAAGCCAGAAAGGGCGTCTTCAGCCTGGTCGGATGTTCCTGGTGGATACCGTCGAAGGACGAATAGTGACAGACAATGAAATCAAAAGCAAAACTGCTCGGCAGAGACCATATCGCCGCTGGCTTGAGGAGAATCGGATCGAGCTGCGGGGCATGTTTGACGCGCCCAAACTGGTTAAAAGCGACCCGGAAACTATCTTTCAAAGAATGCAGGTCTTCGGCTATACCCGTGAGGAGTTGAAACTGATTTTGACCCCGATGGCACTTAACGGTCAGGAGCCCATCGGATCAATGGGGATTGATACGCCGCTTGCCGTACTATCGGACAGACCGCGATTATTATTCGATTATTTCAAACAGCTTTTTGCCCAGGTTACCAATCCGGCGATTGACCCTTTGCGCGAGGGGCTGGTTATGAGCTTGATGCTTTTTACCGGTAAGAAAAGGAATTTACTGGAGGAGACACCCGAGCACTGTCGGCAGCTGAAGCTGCCTCATCCATTACTGACAAATGAAGACCTCCAGCAGCTGCGACTGGTTAATCGGGACGATTTTAAAGTCGCAACTATATCAGCCTTGTTTGAGGCTGATGCCGAAAATCCGGGTGATGCCCTGCAAAAAGGTCTGGAGCAATTAATTGATTCGGCAAAACGGGCAATTGAAGATGGAGCGTCGTTGATTATTATCAGCGACCGTGGAGTTTCAGCGGCAAAAGTGCCGATTCCTTCACTATTAGCCGTTTCGGCTGTCCATCATAGTCTGCTTGACCGTGGTTTACGCGGCGAAGCTGGTTTAATTATCGAAAGTGCCGAGCCGCGTGAGGTTATGCACTTTTGCCTTTTGTGTGGTTTCGGAGCCAATGCGGTGAATCCCTATCTAACTTTTGAGGCGCTTGACGAAATGCATAATAGTGGAGATTTACCATCGAAAATGGAGGCAGTTCAGATTGCTGATAATTACATCGCTGCGGTAAAAAAAGGTATCCTTAAAACCATGAGTAAGATGGGTATTTCGACGCTGCGCAGCTATATCGGTGCACAGCTTTTCGAAGCAATCGGACTGAACCGTGAATTTGTTGATAAATTCTTTTCGGGCACAATATCGCGGATCGGCGGCATTGGTCTTGAAGAGGTCGCTCGGGAGGTAATTGCCCGACATCGGACGGCTTTTGGGCAGCGACCTAGCGGAGTGCTTGAACTGGATTTTGGTGGTGAGTATCGTCTGCGAAGAAATGGGGAGAGGCATCTTTGGAATCCGGTAACCATAGCGAAACTTCAACAAGCGGTGACACTGAATGATGCCAATGCCTATGAGCAGTATGCCAAAGCCGTCAATGAACAGGCTAACAATTTTTATACGCTCCGCGGTCTCTTTGAGTTTGTTCCGGGTCAATCAATCCCAATCGAAGATGTCGAACCTGTAGCAAGCATCGTGAAACGATTTTGTACTGGTGCTATGAGTCACGGCTCGATAAGTAAAGAAGCCCACGAATGTCTGGCAGTTGCGATGAATCGGCTTGGGGCGCTGAGCAATACCGGCGAAGGCGGCGAAGATCCGGTACGGTATAGTCCTCAAGAGAATGGGGATTCGAAGAATTGCGGAATTAAGCAGGTTGCCAGTGGCAGATTCGGTGTTACTATTAATTATCTAATAAATGCCAAAGAGATTCAAATCAAAATTGCCCAGGGAGCCAAACCCGGAGAAGGCGGGCAGTTGCCCGGGCATAAGGTGTCCGATGAAATTGCCGCACTGAGATATTCGACCCCGGGTGTAACCCTTATCTCACCGCCGCCGCACCACGACATCTATTCAATCGAAGACCTTGCGCAGCTGATTTATGACCTGAAATGCGCTAATCCGGGTGTTCTGGTATCGGTCAAGCTGGTGGCGGAGGTTGGTGTCGGGACTATCGCTGCCGGAGTTGCTAAAGGTGGTGCCGATGAGGTGGTTATCTGTGGTTTCGATGGCGGCACGGGCGCAAGCCCGCTTTCTTCAATCAAACATACCGGTTGTCCCTGGGAACTCGGTCTTGCCGAAACCCAGCAGGTCCTGGTTATGAATGGTCTGCGTGACCGGATCAGGGTACAGGTTGATGGTCAGATGCGCACCGGCAGAGATGTTGTTATTGGTGCTCTGCTGGGAGCAGACCGATTCGGTTTTGGTACGGCGGCACTGGTGTCTCTGGGTTGTGTTCTCCTGCGCAAATGTCACGAGGGGATCTGCCCGTTTGGAATCGCGACACAGGACCCACAGTTGCGCAAAAGATTTGCAGGTAAACCCGAATATGTCCAGCGGTTGATGCTATTTGTTGCCGGAGAAGTCCGGCAGATTATGGCGCAGCTTGGATTTAAGAATTTTGATGAAATGATTGGCAAAACCGAGCGACTCAATATTCGGAATAATATCGAACATTATAAAGCTAAGCAGCTTAATCTTAGCGCGATACTGTATCAGCCGCAGACTTCCAAAAGTCGGATTGTTCATTATAATGGCAATTCTGCGGAAAAGATTAACAACCATATTGATTGGCAGATTTTAAAAAAGATTTCGGGGGCAATTGAGAAACAAGAAAAGATATCAATCGAGATGCCGATTTTCAATACCAATCGAGCAGTCGGTGCGGTTCTCAGTAATCGGATTGTGAGTAAGTGGGGTTCTGGTGGTTTACCGGATAACACCATCGAAATTATTTTTCGTGGTTCTGCGGGACAAAGTTTTGGTGCTTTCCTGACTGCCGGAGTAACGTTGCAACTAATTGGCGACAGTAACGATTATCTTGGCAAGGGACTTTCCGGGGGAAGGATTATTGTCAAAACGGCGGAAGATTCTCCGCTGGTGGCACACGAAAATATTGTTGTTGGTAATACGGTTTTGTATGGGGCAACTTCCGGAGAGGTGTTTATTAATGGCATTGCCGGGGAACGATTTGCGGTCCGCAATAGCGGTGCAGTTGCCGTCGTCGAAGGAGTCGGTGATCACGGTTGCGAATATATGACCAGAGGAACGGTTGTTGTGATCGGAAAAACCGGCTGTAATTTTGCGGCGGGGATGAGTGGTGGCGTTGCTTATGTCCTCGATGAAATGCAGCTTTTTGATACTCTCTGTAATTTAGATCTGGTGGAACTTGAGAGTGTCTGGCAGCAACAGGACATAGACTTTCTCTATAATTTGATTGAGAGACATTTCTTTTGGACTAACAGCAGCCAAGCCAGCCGCATCCTGAATTCCTGGTCTGAAATGATTGGCCGCTTCGTGAAAGTATTCCCAATTGAGTATCGCCGGGCTCTCGAAAAAATGCGTGCTGGAGAGCAAAGGCATACGGAAACTACCCCAGCAACTGAAGAGGTCTTTTATGGGGGAAATTAGAGATTTCTTAAAATATAAACGTCAAAGCATCCGACACCGGCCGGTAATGCAACGGATCAAGGATTTTGACGAGTTTGAGCTGCCCCTTAACCCGGACCAACTCCAGCAGCAGGCCGCGAGATGTATGGAATGCGGAATTCCATTTTGTCATTCCTTTGGATGTCCATTGGGTAATTTCATTCCTGATATTAATGACCTGATTTATAGAGGTAGGTGGCAACAGGCTTGTCAGCTGCTGCATTCCACGAATAATTTTCCGGAGTTCACTGGTAGGCTTTGTCCGGCAATCTGCGAGGCTGCCTGTACCTTGAACATCAACGACGAACCGGTCATAATCAGGAAGATTGAGCTGGAAGTTGTGGAGCGGGGATTTGCCGAAGGCTGGATAAAGCCTCGGTTAGCGGATAAAAAGACCGGTAAGCGGATTGCAATTATTGGTTCAGGTCCTGCAGGTCTAACTGCGGCCCAGCAACTGACAAGAGCCGGTCATAGCGTTGTCGTTTTTGAAAAGGATAATCAACTCGGTGGTCTATTGCGCTATGGTATTCCGGATTTCAAGCTCGGAAAATGGATTATTGACCGCAGATTGGATCAACTCACTGCCGAAGGTGTTGAATTTCAGACTGAGGTAATTGCTGGTGAAGATGTTTCTGTTCGTTATCTATCCAAAATGTTCGATTGTATCTGTCTGGCAGTCGGTGCCGGTCAGCCCCGAGACCTGCCATTAAGTGGAAGGGGATTCGAGAATATAGTGTTTGCCTTGGATTACCTCAAAACCCAAAACATTTTTAACGACGGTCGAAAGCCATCGCGAGGCTCATCTTTAATCTCTGCAAAAGGCAAAGTTGTCGTTGTAATCGGAGGCGGTGATACCGGCAGTGATTGTGTCGGGACTGCTCGCAGGCAGGGGGCTAAAGAAGTTTATCAGCTTGAGATTTTACCCCAGCCGCCACTTTCCCGACCACTGGATACTCCCTGGCCAAACTGGCCGCGCATAATGCGAGTATCATCTGCCGATGAAGAGGGCTGCAATCGAATTTGGAGTGTCAAGCCAAAAAGCTTCGCTGGTGTCGGCATAAACGTAGCTTCCGTCAATTGCTGTTCGGTTGAATGGCTTAAAAATGGTCAACACTGGTATAACCAAGAACTGTCTGGGACTGATTTTGGCATTGCGGCTGACCTGGTAATTTTGGCGCTTGGTTTTGAGCATGTTGCCTATGAGGGACTGGTTAAAAGTCTGAATCTGCAGCTCGATAATCGGGGTAATCTGAAGGTCAATAATTTTAAAACCAGTCAACCGAAAATATTTGCTGCCGGAGATACGGTTAATGGTTCTTCACTCATTGTACAGGCAATCAATAGCGGCAGGCAAGCTGCCAGGGCTATTGATGAATGGCTTAGGGTGAATTAGGTGATTGTTACAACATCAAAGAATAGAATTTGAAAAAAGGGTGCGCTTCGATATATTATTCACCCGTGGAAGGACTTATCACTTTCGAATTACTGTTATGAGTGGGGTTATTTAGGGTAATAGCCGAGGATTTTTATTATGACGAAGTACGTATTTGTAACTGGCGGTGTGATATCGAGTCTGGGGAAGGGTATAGCTTGCGCTTCAATCGGCA
>CAZAKO010000035.1:0-1813 GCA_964485745.1 uncultured bacterium | reverse complement strand
ATTTATCAGATACCCCTCATTTTCAAGAACCAAATCCTCGATGAAATCATCTTAAGTCATTTTAAGCTAATTTGTAAATCTTCCGATTTGAAGGATTGGGAGGAGAAGGTAGTCGCGAGAGCCCTGCAGCCAAAGAATAAAGTTACGATTGCCCTGGTGGGTAAATATATTGCTTTACAGGATGCTTATAAATCCATTTATGAGTCCTTGGTTCATGCCGGTATTTGTAACGATGTAAGAGTCGCAATCAGAAAAGTAGATTCCGAGGATCTCCAAAAGAAAGGACCGGAAAAACTTCTCAAAGGTGTCTCGGGGATTTTAGTGCCGGGTGGTTTTGGTTCTCGCGGAATCGAGGGCAAGATCAAAGCCGTCAAATATGCCCGTGAAAATAAAATTCCATTTTTGGGCTTGTGTCTGGGGATGCAGTGCGCCGTGATTGAATTTAGCCGGAATGTCTGTGGCTTCAAAGATGCCAACTCGACCGAGTTCAATCCCAAGACAAAAAATCCGGTCATCTGTCTATTAGCCGAACAGAAAGAGGTTAAAGATTTAGGCGGCACAATGCGACTGGGTGCCTATCCTTGTCGGATTAAGCGGAATACCCTGGCATGGAGGGTATATGGCAAAACAATGATTCAGGAACGACACCGGCATAGATATGAATTTAATAACCAGTACGGCGAGCTGCTGGAGCAAGCCGGAATGATCTTTTCGGGAATCTACCCGGAGAAAGATTTGGTTGAGATAATTGAGCTGCAAGATCACCCCTATTTTATTGCGGTCCAATTTCACCCCGAATTCAAATCTAAACCTGATCATGCCCACCCGCTGTTCAGGGAATTTATCAAAGCTGCGTTAGAATTCTGAAATAGAAAATAAAAGCGTCCTGGCCGGATTCAACTTGATTTTGATTGCTGAAACCCGTCAGGGTGCTCTTTTTGTGATCAATTATTTGATGTGGAGTAGATTACTTTTGTAAAATCAGTTTTTTCGTTTCTGAAAATGCACCCGCTCGGATCTGATAGAAGTAAATTCCGCTGGGGAACCCTTCCGCCACCCATTGCACCGCATGTCTTCCCGCGGTCTGAAATTCATTGACCAAAACAGCTACTGCCTTGCCATTCAGGTCGAAGATTTTCAGTGTTACGCTTTGATCTACGGGAAGCGAATAGCTGATTGAAGTAGCCGGGTTGAACGGATTGGGATAGTTCTGGTCCAGGCGCAGTGACCGGGCAACCGCAGCATCGGCTAACGCCACATCTGATCCACCCGCCAGGGTTTCTGCCGGGCCCTCGTCGGCAACGGCATCGGGAATGTAATCAACATTTGTAGTAAGGACGATCTTGTCAACTTTCAGGCCTTGTTCGCGCATATATAGGTGAAAAACATGAACCCCAGTAGACTCGATCTCAATAGATGCTCTAGGATTATCCGTAGCTGTTGTGTGACAGATCCAGTACCAATCTACTTGCGATTGTTCATCGGTAGTGTAACCGATCGGATCAGTTCCAACAATGTCAAAGTCCAGACCCATCCAGGCAGAATCATCAAATCCATCAGTATGGACGGTACGTGCCCAGACATAGAGGGTGCCAGTAGTTACAAAATTGATCGAATAGCTCATATATGGCGCATAACTTTTAGCGTCGTCCAAAGTTTTGTGTCGCGTAAATTCATTATGAGGCTCAACTGGATTGGCTTGCATTGCTCCGGTGCCGGAATAACCATCAGGCTCGTCAACTGGTGTCCAATAGGAATCTTCAATTGGATTGTCAATTGCCGAGTAATTCTCCGCTTCCATGGAGACCAGACC
>CAZAKO010000034.1:2469-17697 GCA_964485745.1 uncultured bacterium | reverse complement strand
CCCAGCACGACCTTCAGACTTTTTGAAACGAATTCAGACAAATGAAAGCCTTGCAGAAGGTTGATTTTCGGTTCTTCGGCATGCCAGATGGTTTCCGGAAAATGCTGTAATGGTGCCAGCGTCAGGGCGGTAGTTGTATGTTTCGTGTTAAACTTACGAGCGATGATTGCCGCGTCGTCAAATTCGTCGGTGGCCTCGTTAAATCCGAGAGTGAAGGTATTAATCGGGCTAACTTGTTCCGCTGACATCATCGCCACTAAAGCTGACGAGTCCATGCCGCCGGAGAGATAGACGCCCAATGGCACATCGCTAATTAATTGGCGTTTCACCGCCTGCCGCAAGTGAAACTGGATACCTTCGATTGCCTCCGCTTCAGTTATCTTAAAATTCAGATTGACCGGCAACTGGTAAAAGCGCTCGATTGAAATTTTATTGTCCTGATAAATCAGATAGGAGGCTGGTGGCAAACGATAAATGCTTTGGATTAGCGTTTCATCGGTCTGATTATAACGTAAATTAATCTGACAATGCAAAGCCCGATGATTAATCGCGCGCTTTACCGCCGGATGGATGAGAATCGCTTTATACTCCGAGGCAAACAGAAACGTCGAACCATTCAACCAATAGTGCAGTGGCTTGACGCCGAAATGATCGCGTGCCAGAATCAATCGCGCATTCTTTTTATCATAGAGCGCAAAGGCGAAAATGCCATTCAATCGCTTAAAATAATCAAGACCGAATTCCTCGAAGCCGTGTAGTACGATTTCAGTGTCAGTCTTAGTATAGAATTGATGCCTGTGTTGCATTAATTCGGCGCGGAGTTCTGGGAAATTATAAACCTCGCCGTTGAATACGATAGCCATCGTTCTGTCTTCGTTGTAAATCGGCTGGTCGCCGGTCTCCAGGTCAATGATCGACAGGCGGCGGTGCGCCAGACTGATATTGCCGTCCTGGAAATAGCCGGCTTTCTCCGGTCCACGATGCCGCAATAAATCGGCCATCTCGGTTATCAGCCGGTGATTCTCAGGGTTCGGGTCAACGATGCCGCAAATACCACACACAGGTCAAATCCGGTTTAATTGTTTTAAAGTTCGATACTTTGCCCGATACATCCGCAGGATATTCTGGATACAATTGTAGTCTTTGAATTTTGCAGCAAGGGTTGAAAATTCCTTTTCGCCGGTGATAGTAGCGAGGATTTTCAATTGTTCAACTACCAATCGTAAATAGCCAGCTGTGCAGGGATCGGTTGACGGATAATGTGCCATTTTACAGAGGTTGAACCGCACCCAGTAGCCAAGATCGAATTGCGGTAGCCAGTAAATCAAACTCTCTACACCGTCCTGAAATAGTTGCCTTGCCAGTTCGCTTGCCGCGGTTGGTTGCCGCTGAGTTGCCCGCACAAAATCATACAAACCCCAAAGTGAAAAAATGTGTCCGTCCAGCACCATGGTTGGTTCAGCTGCGACATATTCTTCATAGAATGGGTGTCCTTCGTAAAGATTGGCGGTAACGCCCCCCTCACGGATATCGTATTGAAACGGAATCAGGGCTTTGGCGGCTAATTCAAAATAGTTCTCTTTCCCGGTCAATTGCCACGCCCGCAGCAAAATCGAAATCGCCCGGCTCTGCGCAAAGGCCGATTTCCACGGTTTTTCGATTCGGTATTCTGGTTTGGGAACGTTAGTCAACCAGTAAGCGCCTAACCGGTTATCATGCTGAGCGTTTTTGACGAACCAGTCTGCAATCCGTAAGAAGTGAGCAAGTTTATCCGCGCTATTTGTGTTTAAATAGGAGTGAAATAGCGCCAGACCAAATTGTCCAATGGAAATCGGGTAATAGTGCAATTTTTTTGCGGCTACATCAATATAGGTCGTATTGAGTGGAATCCCATCCTGATCGAGATTGGTTATCAGACGATTGAGGCGTTTAAAATCCTCTTCAAAGCGAAAATAATAATAGCCGAGTTTCTCTGATTTGTTGTCTTCGTTCGGTTTAAAAGGAATAGAACTTTGCTTTAGGTCGGTAATGAGTTTCCGCAGCATGAACAACTTTTTATGCAATTTCATTGCAGCACCGGGTTAAATACATTCACTAACTTTTCGGTTAGATTACGACGCGAGTAGTTAGAGATAGCAGAAGTGCTTGGATTCGGTTTGATATTCTTCTCCCAGTTGTCAACTGCGTTATGTAATGCTGGGGATAAATCAGTTGTATAATCGAACATCTCGCCGGTTCCGGTTTCACGGATGATTTGCGCCGCGTCGCCATTGAGTGGTCCAATAGCGAGAATCGGATTGCCCGTTGCTAAATATTCGAATAATTTTCCGGTAACAATACCCTGATTATCGGGTGTGTTGGGAATGATCAGAAGTAACATATCGGCTTGGTGAATTGCATTGATAATCTGCTTGTGTTCCTGATATGATTCAAGCTGTAATTCTACTCCAGCTGGCAATTTGTGCAACTCTAATTTAATTTGGGGGTGTAAGTCACCGAAAAAATGCAGAGCTATCTTTGAATAATAGCATTCTGGCAATTTTTGCAATGCATTCAAGAAGGTCAGCAGTGACTGGTCTTTGCCGAGATTGCCGGAATAAACAATCGTAAAGCGCTCATTTTTCGATCGGATTGGTAGCCCTGTAAAATCTTCGGGATCATAGCCATTTGGAACTACATAGCATGGCTGAGGCGTCTTGTGCCTGAAGAGTTGTTGCAATCCGGAACTGACGGTAGTTATTGCGGTGGCTGAATTAAGTACTTTCTGTTCGTAGTGAGCATTTAACAGGCGCGCTGGTAAGGTTTGCGGTAGTTCGCGCTGCCAGAAAGCTTCGGTCCAGGGATCGCGCAGATCAGCTACCCACTTTACACCGGTATGATGAGCTAAATATTGAGCAATTAATTGCAGGGAATGCGGCGGTGAAGATGACCAGATTAGGTTAATTTCTTCGTTCTGAATTATATTAAGTCCTAAGCGGCGTGCTGGTAAGACCCAGCCGATGCGTGCATCAGGAATGAAGAAATTGGCGCGTAACCAGCGGGTCAATCGTGTGGCAACTTTTTCATCTTGATCAGGATTAAGTACAAAGGTCGGGATTCCGGTGTTGTCTTTGAATCTAAATAATTTGCGGTAGAATCGGAAAGGCTCCCAGGATCGCGTTTTATATACTGAAATATTCGGTGGAATATCAGTTAGGAGGCTTTGATCAATCGCCGGATAATCGCCGTTTTCGACGGTCAGAATCACCGGTTCCCAGCCGAATTCCGGTAGATATTTGGCGAATTTCAACACCCGCTGAACCCCAGGTCCTCCTGCAGGCGGCCAGTAGTAAGTAATCAATAAAACTTTATTCACTTTGTGGTTTCTAATCAACTACCCGATATTTAATTAAAGTCCAGATTGCCTTTAAGCCATCGCGCCAGCGTATTTTTTTTCCTTCCGCAATAGAACGGGGAAAGTAGGAGATTGGGATTTCCTTGATCACAATACCTCTTTTGGCTACTTTGGCGGTGACCTCGGGACAGAATTCGAACTTCTGGCATTTCAGGTTGAGGGATTTCAACAGCTGGCTGTCGAAGACTTTATAACAGGTCGGCTCATCGGTCAATTTCTGGAAGTATAACAGATTAGTTAGCAGTGAGAGGGTTAATCCTCCTAAATAATAACGGAGATAGGAATGTTTGTTCTGTTTATTCAGAAATCTGGAGCCGTAAACGACCTTAGTATTGTCGGTCTTGATTGGTTCGATGAGTTTTAAATAATCGTTGGGATCGTATTCCAGATCGGCGTCCTGAATAATAGTCACTTCTCCGGTAACCAAAGGGATTGCCGTGCGGATTGCGGCGCCTTTGCCGCGATTTTGGTTTTGATAAATCACCCTGATGTTATCCTGCCGTTCCAACTCTCTAAGTAATCTCTTAGTGCCGTCCGTCGAGCCATCATCCACCATGATGATTTCTTTCTTAATCGGAACTTGCTGAATTTTGGCTAAAATCAGCGGTAGAGTTTTCGCCTCATTAAACATGGGCATTATAATTGATAATTTCACCTTAATCCTGATCCTTTTTTAAGATGACAATCAGCGACTGACCAAAGGGAATATTAACGTTCCGTTCGAATTTACGAGCAATTGGCACTATCCGATTATCAAAAAAGGTAACATGGTGTTCATTCTGATTTATGATCCCTTTAATCCGGGCATCATAGAACCATCCGAGAGTTCCAACCAGATTTAAATAATCCATTCGCTCGATTTTGAAATTAGTTTGTTTGACTTTTGCAGCTACCATTTTTTTGGTATATCGCCGATAATGTCCTAATTGGCGATCAATATTACCATATAAAAATTTTAGCGCCGGAAGTTGCAGAATGAGGTAGCCGGGTGCACATAGGATTTGATAAAAATTCTGCAGGGCAAGAAGATCGTTCTCAATATGTTCCAGGACGTTCAAACAGACAATCGTATCAATCTTTTTGGCTTTGAGTGCAAGAATTTCCCGGCTGGTGGCATCCATCTGGAAAAGTTCGAGATTGGCAGCATGAAATTTTTCGCGCAGGATTTTCAGACAGCTGGGACTCAATTCGATTGCATAAACCCGTTTTTTAGTGAGGAAATATTGAGTGTAATTGCCAATTCCGGCGCCAATTTCCAAAATAGAGTCACCCAGGTATTCGGATATTTTTGCGAGTATCCAATGCTGGTAATTGACCGCTTTTGACATTTTCAGCAGGTCGCTGACATCGTAATCAAAAGCGCAATTCAATTTGTCTGGTTCCACCATTTCTGAACCTCGTAGATATAACATGCGCCTTCTTTCCGATTACCAATGATCTTGATCAGTTTGAATTTATCTTTGTTATTCTGAATAACTTTATTAACTGTACTGGGAGAGTTAGTGAAAGAATCAATGACGACATAAGAAACGTTGTATCGTTCGAATTTTTCCAGGGTGGCGGTTTCATATTCCTGATTGTAAGTCGTCCAGTAACTGGCAGAGCGAATTCCTTTCCGATTGGAAAATAGATACAAAATTTCCTCTTTCCGGCAAGCGACGACGGCGTCCCGGGGAGAATAGTAGTTGAGCCATTTGCCGGCAATCAGGTAATTTTCCACCGGTCTGGGATAGATAAACCCCATATGCGCGAGTTGGATTCTGAAAGCCGTGCCGGAGAAGTTGGAGAAAAGGGGCAAGAGGATTAAAAGTGCTATTAATATCTTATGGTAGGGTTCAAACTTCTTCAATAAGGAGAGGATAAATTCTGCGCCGCTAAAAAAATAGATTAGGTAAAAAGGGACAAAGATGCATAGATACCGGGCCATCGGCAGCGGATTGGAATCGGGACTCCCGATACATAAAACCAGCAGTGAGAGGATAAAAAATAGATTGTAGAGTTTGCGATTTGTAACCAAATTGACAATCAAGCCGGTGCCGATGAGGATTAAAATCAGAAATTCGATGATGCCGAAAGGATTGATCTTAAACCGAGTAGTATTATGCGCCAACAATACCTGGGGGATTAACTTGAGTGAGGTGACAAAATCTTTTGTTCCTTTCTTTAGCATGAAAATAATTCCTTCGGGACTGAATCCTTTGCCGCCTGTGAATGCAGCTAATTGCGAGGGTCCGGTACCAACCAGATAATTCCTTAATTGCCATCCACCGATAAGGATGAACACTGCAATTCCCAGATAAGCTGCTTTCTGCCAATCCTTTTTCAACAGGAAATATAAGATGCTGGCGCCAGCCATCCCGATGCCCATGGATCTGGTTAAATAGGTCATCAGAATCGAGAAAGCAGATAAGATTAGAATTGGATAATTGATTTTAGAAGATTGATCATATTGATCAAGCAGCCAGATCGAGAGCAAGGAGTAGAAGACGAAAGGCATTTCGGTCATTACCAGGGATGCGAAATCTGAAACGTAAGGGTGGGTTCCCAAAAGCAAGGTCAGACCGAGAGCAAGTTCAACCCGCAGTACTTTTTTTAGGAAAATGAAAAAGAGGATAAATGATCCGATCGTTAAAAGGAAGGTCAGAATTTTAAAGGCGATGAGATTAACCCCAAATATTTTAATCAGCGGGGTCAGCATGATTGAGACGCCCGGCTGATCCAAAGTAATATATTCTTCCTGGGGATGTTGAATACTTTTGTATTTTCCGGTCGTGGCTAAAGAGATTGCCCCGCAAATATAACGGGCATTGTCACCGTTCATGCTTAGCGCCCGGTTAAAAGCCAACGCCTGAACCAGGACAATTAGCCCAAACCCGATGACAATTATCACTTTAAAAACTTTGGTTGAATACTTATCGTTTAGATAGCAATATCCCAAATAGGAAAACAGGATGATGAGTGAAAAATAAATCAGGATTTGGGAAGTGAATATCCAATGAGCATGGTTTTTTATGTAATTGTTACTAACATCGCCAAGCTTCATGAAGATAACGGCAAAGATGACGGTAGCTACCATAACTAAGCCAAAGTAGATTAAATTGGATTTTGAATTGTCGGAGCTTATTATCATTTCGATGTTTATCTTACTTTTTTGAGGCTTTTTGGTCGCCATCCTTAGCCTATTGATAATATTTTTTCGTAAAGCCGGTATATTCGCCTTTCCGTAGAAGAATCCGTCGGATATAGTTGGTAGTGAAACCCAAACCATAGGCAACGATTTGGATCAGGGAAACGACTGGCGCTAAGAGTGCCGTTCTGAAATCGCGATAGCGACGGAAAGCGCTAATCAAAATAGTTATCATCAATCCCAATCCAATGCCGGTAGCGATTAACCAGCAATAGCGAAAAATAGGGTGAAAAGGTGTTAGGAGAATTAAGATAAAATAGCTAAAAGTGCCAACTGCCGGAATGAAATGCAGCGGTTCGAGAATGGCCTGATCAATTTTAGCCAAATTGATGCGGGCTACGCCCCAATTGAAGATTTGGCGAAAGAATTTACGCAGGCTGGTGCGGCGTTTGTGATAGACAATTGCATCGGGGACATAGATGACTTTGGCCCCACTGGCGCTAATCCGCCGACTGAATTCAAGGTCCTGTCCATGGCGCAGGTTGTTCATTCCACCTAAATTCTCGAAAATCGAGTGATGGATACCCATATTGTAGCTGCGCGGATAGAATTTGGCTAATCTTTTACTTGCGTGTCCGCGCATGCCGCCGGTAGTCAAAAATGAGGTCATAGCATAATCAATGGCTTTCTGCAGTGGAGTAAATTCCGGCAATACTCCATCGGGTCCGCCAAATGCCTGGGGTTGTTCTCTTTCAATCGCCTGGGCGATACGCTCCAACCAGTGCCGGTCGGCAATACAGTCGCTGTCAATAAATAAGAAAAATTCGCCCTCTGCCTGCGCCATCCCAAAGTTCCGTGCCGGACCAGGCCCCTCATGCTCACGCTGAAGTAAGCGGATGCGGAAATCTACCTGGGGTATGAATTGTTTAATCTGCTCGGGAGTGTCATCATCTGAACCGTCGTCTACCAGAAGGACTTCAAATTGATTATGGGGCAAAGTCTGATTTTGGAAAGAGCCAATCAATTCCCTGATTTCATTGGCGCGGTTGAAAGTTGGAACGATGATCGAAAATAAGTAAGGTCTCATTGATTTTTCGTTTTATGGTAATAGGCAATCATTTCGCCGATAAGCCCAAGCGAAAAAAATTGCATCCCAAATACGATCAGCAATACTCCTAATACCAGTAAGGCAACATGCCTCTGGAACGGTTCGTGGTAGGCGAACTTGAGTATCAATAAGTAAATCTCAGCCAATAAGCCAATCGCAACAAAGATGATTCCCCATAGCCCAAAAAAGTGCATTGGACGGCGCAGGAATTTTGCGGTAAACAGGACGGTCAGCAGATCGAGAAAACCTTTGTAAAATCGGCTGGCGCCATATTTGGTCACGCCGTATTTGCGGGGAAAGTGGCGCACTTTTAGTTCGCTGCTGGTGAAGCCCTCAATTTTGGCTAATACCGGAATGAAGCGGTGCAACTCGCCATACAGATTGAGCGATTTGGCGACGACTGATTTATAGACTTTGAGCCCATTGTTCATATCGTGCAGCCGTACACCAGTTAATAGGCGGGCGGTGCAATTAAATAGTCGTGACGTACATTTCTTAATAAAACGATCCTGGCGTTTCTGTTTCCAGCCGGATACCAAGTCGTATTTTTCATTTTTGATGAGCTCGATCATCGGCAAGATAGCCTGGGGATCATCTTGCAAATCGGCGTCAATAGTAGCAATGTATGCGCCTTTTGCCGCGGCAAAGCCTTCGTTGAGCGCGGCGGCTTTACCCCGATTGACAGGAAAACGAATGACGGAGACGTTGGGATATTCCTGAGATAATTGGAATTCAGCCGCATAAGAGCCATCACGACTGCCGTCATCTACAAAGATTAATTCTAACAAATAGTCGGTACCTTGAAAAGCCGCTGTGATTTTCTGATGGAGCTCGCGTAATGACTCAACTTCGTTGAAGACCGGAATTACAATCGAAACTAAATTGGATTGAGCATTGTGTTCCACGATCACCTCATATTTAATCTATCTTCAGGCTAATTTAATCAATTCATAATGGAATTGGGAGTATTGAATGGTGATATTGATACTTTGAGGGGATGTTATTTTTAATTGAGCCGGTAACCAGAAACCGGGCTCCAAACGTTGATAATTATCATAGTGGATTGTCACCACAGGTTGTTGCTCTTTCAGGGCAGTTAATGATTTTAGCTGGTGGAGTTTGTTATAAGTATATTGGTAAGTGATTGCTGGTGATGACGTAAGATTTTGAGTTGGTGGAGGAAAGCCAATTAAGATCGCGGGTAGGCAGGCTACGGGTATTTCCGGAATTTCGTAATCAGTCTTAAGGTCAGGCCATTCCAGCCCCGAATAGTATTTTCCCGCTCTTTGCAGCCAGAGTTGATACTCACCATTGCTGATCTCGATTTTTGCCAGTTGGCGTTTCAGTGGATCCTTCAGTTGGATAGTGAGGGTGTCCAATGAGTGATAGGTAATTGCGGCGAAGAGCTGCAGCTCGGAGTTTGGAGTAGCCAGTGTAACCGCGGCATTAAAATTCAGAACTTTTAGTTGTTCTGGAATTTCGGATTTTTCCTGAAGTATAGCGGTAGAAGTAGTGGAGAAATTCTTTTTTAATGTTAGAGTGGGGCTGCATTCAGGCAGCATCAGACCCAAAAGTAAGCTGCAGATCAGAGGACGAATGAGGTTACCTGGAGAGTTTTTCTTTAAGGACTTCGTTGTCCGGATCATATTCGAGTGCTTGCCGGTAATAGCCTTTGGCCTCCGCGCTTTTATTCAGCTTCATCAAAATATCGCCTAAATGCTCGAGAATCTCGGGATTATCCTTGTCTAATGATGCAGCTTTCGCGACGTATTCTTGAGCCTCTTGGTAATTTCCGGTCAGATAAAGTAACCAGCCCTTGGTATCAAGGTAGGAGGCATTGTCCGGGGCAATTTTTAGCGCTTGATTGACCATCCGGCTGGCTTTTGCGAGGTCCTTGCCGCGTAGAGCAAGGCTGTAGGCGAAATTGTTCAGTGCGATATCCAAATCCGGATTTTTACCGATGATTAAGGAGTAAAGGCTGTCGGATAAGGTATATTTGGCCAGAGTATCCCAGACATTTGCCAGGATAATCTGGGCCTGGATATTGTCGTTGTCAATTTCCAAGGCTTTTAAAAGAGCAACTTCAGCCGCTTGATCCTGTTTCTGTTTGAGCAGTGCATTCGCCTTAATAATAAAGAAATAGGGTTGTTGGGGAAATTTCACGGTAGCCGAATCGAGTAATTGATATAGGTGCTCAAAGTAATCTTTACGAGAGTAGAGGTAAGCCAGACTGATATAGGCATTTTCCCGCTCGGGATTTTTCTGAATAAGGGTCTGCAGGTAGCTGATCGCTTCGGTGACATTCTCGCTACGTGCCAGTAGGTCGCCATAATTTTCCTGAATTGCAGTATCTTGTGGAGCGATCTGCAGCAGTTTTTGATAGAATTGAAGGGCAGTGGAAATGTCATTTTGGAGTAGGGCGATATCCGCACGGTACTTATAGTAATTTATTTCCTCGGGATTTTGGGTGATTAATTTATCGTAGTAAGCCGCAGCCCGGTTAGTATCCTTGGTGATGATCGCGATCTCAGCAGCTTTTTCAAGGGCTTTGACTTGACTTGAGTCGTTGGTAAAAATCTCCTCATACAGCTGCAGGGCGTTCTCTAATTTTTTATTTTTGAGGTAAACTGCGGCTAGCTGATAAGTTATTTCCAACTCGGAAGGGTCAACCTGATGCAGGATTTGGTACTCTTTTTCGGCGTTTTCGGCATCGCCGGTCAGGAAATAAATCTGAGCCAGGATTTCACGTGCTTCCAGGTCGTTTTGATCCAGGATTAGAGCTTTTTTCAGAGCCTGGATTCCGCGATCAAGTTTACCGAGATTAATATAGGCTTTAGCCATTGAGACATAGATTGTATTGGAGCTCGAATCGTATTGCAGGGCATCCTGATATTCCAAGACTGCCATCGCGTAGTTTTCCTGCATGCTGTATTGTTCGCCAGCCATAAAATGTTCGACGGCGCGGGAGTCATAACTTTTTGCGGTGTCGGCCGGAGTGGGTAAAACTTCGGGCTTGACGGATGGTCGGTAACCGCAAGTAAAGGTAGTACTGATCCAGATTGCACAGATAACTAGGTTGAGCAATAAAGGTGGTGATTTGATTATTAGTCGTCCTCTTGACTCAGCTCTTTTGATCATTGCTAGATTGAGTTGGAATATGACTGTTTTCAGCGCTTGAATGATTTTGCTTACTTATAAATCTCACCCCGATTACAGTTGCATACTCCAACCATTCTTTCTTTAAAGCGAATCGAGTTACTGGTTTCGTCTTTTACGGGGATAATATGTTTTACCATTTCGATTGCTTCGCCGCAGACGGGGCAATGTTTGCGGAAGTCTTGGGAGGATTTAGCCAGCTTATCAGCAAATCCTCGGCTTGTTCGTTTTACCATAAAAATACTCCTTTAAGATTCGTGTTCGAAGGACATAACCCGGTTACCGCCGGCTCTCTTGGCCTGGTACATGGCTCTATCGGCGTTGGCGATGATTGCCTGACCGTCTTCGCCGTCGGTAGGGTATTCCGACATGCCGATACTAATTGTCATCTGTTCGGTCATTCCATTATGATTGAACTGATTATTTTGGATTTTGCTGCAAATTCGCTCGGCAGTTTGCAGACAACCTTTTTTATCAGCATTGATCAGGATTACGGCATACTCTTCCCCGCCGTAACGCGCAACGGTATCAATTGTGCGCACACTACTGCGAATGATACTGGCACATTTCTTAAGTACGTAATCGCCTTGGAGATGACCGTAGGTATCGTTGATCCGCTTGAATTTATCCAGATCAAGAATTAGCAGCGTGAGATTGTTACCATATCGCCGACAACGCTCAACTTCGATCTGTAGCCGTTCCTTGAAAGCCCGGTGATTGTAAATTCCGGTCAAACCGTCAATCATCGCTAAGTCTTTCAGGGATTGATAGATTTTCAGGCGATTTAAAATTGCACTGTAACTTTTTCCAAAAACGGATAGGGTTTCAACATCATTCTTGGAATACATTTTTGTTCGCAGGCTCTCCAGTAGTATCCCGCCTAATTGCTGATTTCCGGCAGTCAGCGGAATACCCAGGGCAGAGCGAAACGGAATCAGCTTCAAGTCATTGGGCTGAAAACGGAATTCAACTTTGCTTTTGTCATAGTCATTCACCAGGACTGGTTTGGCACCCTTGATGAGTGGTTCCCAGACCCCCTTGTTGACGGTAATTTCATGGCCGATAGTATAATCGGCTTCGGAACCTTCAACGTATTCAATAATTAGTTCCCCTTTTTGGTCGGAGGTCAGAAAGGCAAAGGTCAACTTGTCAAAAGCAAAAAACTTTTTCAAAATCGAGGCGGCCTGTTTGTTAATCTCGTGCAGTTCTATTCCTAAGGTTATTTCGGTATTTAGTTGACATAAGTCGCGAAAAAATTGGATGTAATTTTTCTGCTGATCAATGATATCAATTTGCAGAATGGCATTGGCATATAAACCGGCAAAGGAGTTGACCAGCTCGAGGTCTTCATTACCCCAGGCTTCTTGATCAATACTGTCAATGCCAATGAATCCCACATATGAATTGTTTACCAGCACTGGAGCGAGAATTAAGGTGCCAACTTTCGGCGGATTCAGATAGTAGCGCAATTCGCTGGGATGGATCTGGCCGGACTGATATAAGGTAGTCTTTGAGTGTTGATGGAGGTTTTTAAACAGCTCGCCCTCGGCAGGATATTTGTCGAAAAATGATAGCGCTGCAGCTGCGGAGTGAGCCTGCAGAACATACTGATTTTCCTGGGGATTAAACAAATATAAAACTACTGTGCGCGCCATCAGCGAGGTGTAAATGACCTCAACCAGTTGATTGGTTAACTGTTGAAAATTTTCGCTGGTATCTAAGTTATGGCGCAATTCGATTATTATTGATTCTTCTGAACCCTTTTTGGTAAGCTGATCGGCTGTAGTTAATTCATGATAACGGCGGTACCAAGTATGAATTTCGGTTAGCAGAAATATGAGTAGAGATAGAATGGCGATGAATAGCAAAACCCGAAAAACAACTTGAAAAGGGCCCGGAATATCACCCAATACATCTATCGTAGGATATACCGTAAAGAAAAACAAAATGGCGATTAAAATAGTGGTTACGATCCAGGTACTCTTCAAATCCGTGATTTCCTTACCTTCATACAGCACGTAAAAATACTACCGGCTATATGTAAAAACAATATTAAAGAAGGAATTGGTAGAAATTAACGTTCTTGCTTGACAGTTTTGATCTTATTTTGAAAATCAGGCTCATTATACCCCTGGTCCTTATCTGGTCTAATGCTGGAATCCTGGGGGCTTTGGGAGTTGGCAATTTGCGGTGGATTAGTTACCAGATTAGTATTTGGCATATTCCGGTTTTGCTGCAGTTTTTCAGCTACGATTTGCGGTGGGCTGACGGGGATATTGGAGCTCGAGCGAAATTCAAGCAGAGAAAAGACAATAACAACAGCCAAAAGCGCGGCAGCAAATCCATAGGCAAAAAATGGGATTCGGCGAAATGAAAAGCCACGCCCCAAACGCTCCTGGATGCGGGCGTTTCGTTCGGCTAAAATTCTGGTTTGTAATTTATTTAAAAATTGTTCGCTGACGGTTACTCTCGGCAAACTTTGCATGCTTGTCCGGGTAGCGATTATTGAGGAAAATAAAATTTTACATGCCGGGCAATTTGCGAGATGTTCTTCAAATGCTTTGCGTTTTTGGTAGGAGATTTCTTGATCAATAAAGCTTGAGATGCTGGCTTTGAACTGGTAGCAACTTATCATAAGTCCTCATTTGGTAACAACTTATATGTCAACTCCCTTTTAAATGTTGTAGTTCTACTTGTAATCTTAAACGAGCACGATTAATTCTCGATTTCACAGTTCCCAATGGTGCATTGATGATATTACCAATCTCTTCATACGAAAGTTCCTGAATATCCCTTAAAATGATTGCGGTGCGAAAATGTTCCGGCAATTTTAAAATTGCTTTTTGGATTGCTTTTTTATCATATTGACCCTCGATTTTTGTCTGCGGTATTGGTTCTGGGGCAGGGAATTCGATCTCCTTTTCGGTGGGACTCAGGCGGGAGAAATAGAATAACCGGCGATTGCGGCGTTTTCTCAGCACGGTTTTGGCAAGATTGGCAGTGATAGTATAAATCCAGGTCGAAAACTTGGCGATTTCTTTGTAAGCATAACGGTTTTGATATACTTTTAAAAAGGTATCCTGAACAATATCTTCAGCCTCTTCCATGTCCAATAAAAAGCGGTAGGCAAAATTCATTAGCCGGTTTGCATAGCGGTGGATGATTTCTTCAAAGGCGGCTTCGTCACCCGCCTGAAAACGGCGGATTAATTCTTCATCGCTAAGTTTGTAATCGTTATTCATCAGCTAAATTTAGGTTTTCAAGATATTACATATCAATGGAATCATTAGGTCTTTGGTCCCGAGGCTGGATGATTTTGCCTTCAAATCGGTATCCAGCAGCTCGCTAAAAAGGGAGGCAAAATCGTGATCCTGATAATTTTGGTAGCCAAATTTGTAATTGTCCCATTGTTTTTTTGATTGGGAAACTGATTTTGAGGCATTTTTGTAAATTTGTGGATAAGCCCAGACATTGAAAAACAGCTTAAATAAGGAAGAAATAAAGAATGGCGTCTCGGCTCCGGTTTCGATTAAGTTCAGACAAATTTGAATAGCTAACGGTAATTTTTTTGCGGCAATGGCTTGGATGAAATCAGCCATTTGGTAAGTTTTCGCGCCGCCGCCGACACTGCGTACATCGGCTGCGGTGATTAAATTGCGCTCGCCGGTATAAATCATTATCTTTTGGATTTCGGAGAAGGTATGGGCTAATGAATCATTAGTCGCAAGAGCCAGGATTTCTACGGCGTCGGATTCAATCTGATATCCGTGTTTGGTAAATTGTTTGACAATGATTGCAGGAAATTCGTCAGCCTTTGGAATCCAGATAGACAGGGGCTTGACTGAATCGTGGTTTTTGATTGTGTCGAGGAAATTGGATTTTGATCCGCTGCCGGCAGTTAGAATCAGCATAGTTGTCTTAGCCGGATGATTACAGTATTGAAGAAATTGTTTTCTAGCAGTTATTGAGAGCTGATGAATATTTTTATAAATCACGATTTGATGGGTGGCGAACATTCCCAGGTTGTACAGACTCTGCATGAATGCCTCGTCTTGATTCTCCTCGGCCTGAAAGATTTTTTTCTCTACCCCTGCCTGAGCCTTTTTGGAAAACAGCTTAGAGAGCGTACCAATGGCTTCCTGCTCTAAGTACAAATCGTTACCGTAGAGCAGGTAAATCGGAGCAAGCCGTTCGGGATCCAATTTTTCTAATTCATCTAAAACAGTCGTCATAAAAAACATCAATTGAAATTTGTCAATGTAAAAATATAAGCACGATTATGCCTGCTGCCAAACAGTATGGTGCGAAATATTTAAAATAACCACTTTGCAGTACCGACAGCAGCAAGCGAATGGCAATATACCCGATTACAAAGGAGAAGGCGAATCCGGTCAATAGAGCTGCAGCGCTCACTTCGGTAATGTTCCCGGAAAACAGTTCAAT
>CAZAKO010000034.1:0-2369 GCA_964485745.1 uncultured bacterium | reverse complement strand
TGCAACATTGCGGTGCGTAATCCCAATAAAAAAAGCGCTGATCATTTGCCTAAGATCCCGATAATAAACGACGATTACACTGAGCAGTGTCCCGAGATGCACGACCACCTCGAAGGCAATGTTCTCGCTATAGATACCCAGGAAATGCTGGAAGATCACCAGATGACCGGAACTGCTGATCGGCAGAAATTCCGTCAAACCTTGAATTGTTCCTAATAGCATAGCCTTGAAAAAGTTCATAAAGATGCTAACCTTCTTAGGTTTGGTTTAAGTGAGATGAAGTAGGGTTAGAATTAGAAAATGCTGATCAGGTATCAAATTCGCCGAATTTTAGGTAAAAAAAGGGTGAAAAAAAAGAAATAATTACACTGTAACAAAATTGTGTTAGTTAGATCAAATTGGACTGGAAGGAGATCGAAATTTTATGAAAAAACCCAAAATTGCATTTTTCGATGCCAAGCCTTATGACATAGATTCATTCAATGCCATCAACAGTGAGTTTGGATTTCAGCTCAAATATTACAAAAATCATCTTAATCCGGATACGGTCAAATTAGCTGAGGGATCCGATGTGGTTTGTCCATTCGTTAACGATCCCATTACCGCTGAAATAATTCAACAGCTGTTGCAATATCAAATTTCCCTGATTGCCCTTCGTTCAGCCGGCTACAATAATGTGGATTTAACCGCGGCTTACGGCAAGATTCATGTGGTTCGGGTTCCGGCCTACTCTCCTTACGCCATTGCCGAGCATGCAGTAGCTTTAATAATGGCGTTGAACCGCAAAACCCACCGGGCTTTCTACCGGATTCGAGACAATAATTTTACGATTACCGGTTTGAAAGGTTTTGATATGTATGGGAAGACTGCCGGTGTGATTGGTACAGGTAAAATCGGCCGGGTTTTAATTAATATTTTGAAGGGTTTTGGAATGCACGTTCTGGCTTATGATGTTTTTGCGGATGAGCAGTATGCGGAGCAAGTGGGTTTTAAATATGTCAGTTTGGATGATCTCTATCGGAATTCCGAGATTATCTCGTTGAATTGTCCTTTGAATAAGTCTACCTATCACCTGATTAACCAGGAAAGTATTACCAAAATGAAGGACGGGGTAATGATTATTAATACCGGCAGGGGCCATTTAATTGATACCAAGGCTTTGATTGAAGGGCTGAAGAAGAACAAGATCGGGGCTGCCGGGCTGGATGTCTATGAAGAGGAAAGCGAGGTTTTTTTTGAGGACTTTTCGAATCAGATTATTGATGACGATGTCCTGGCACGCTTAATGACATTTAATAATGTTCTGATTACTTCGCACCAGGGATTTTTTACCCAGGAGGCACTCGAGAATATCGCGCACACCACTCTCCAAAACGTCAAAGATTATTTCGAAAATAAACCTTTAGATAATGAAATCTGTTATCATTGTAAAGAAAATGAATGCCGTAAAAATAAGTTTGGGCGCTGCTTTTAAAAATTATTCATTTACCGGGGTAATATCGGCATCAATGAAAATTTCGACTCGACGGTTTTTAGAGCGACCCGCAGGGGTTTCGTTGGTGGTTAGGGGTCGAAATTCGCCATAACCGAGCGCGGAAAATTTACCCTCGTGAATTCCGGATATATTGCTTAAGTAGCGAACAACCTCCAGCGCCCGGGCGGAACTCAGCTCCCAGTTGCTGGCGTATTTTCCACCGCGGATAGGCCAATTATCGGTGTGTCCCTCAACCCGAATTTCGACATTTAAGGCCTGCTTGGCTCTTGCCAATGCCTCGGCGAAATCATGCAATTGTGGATCATCCATAGCACCGATAAGTCGTGAGTGTCGCAGAGTATTGCCAATATGATCCAAAAGCGGACGTAATTCGGGCGAGATATCCGCAGAATTTATGTCGAAGAAGTATTCACCGCTGACAGTTAGTTGAACCCCTTTGGTAGTTCGGTAAACGGTTATATTTTTACCAAGTTGAGTTTGCTGGACGTAAGTAGTCAGGGCTTGTTCGGTTTCGGAGAGCAGCAGATTGAGCATTCGGTAGATATTGTTTTCGGCTTCGTTCAGCATTACAATCATGAGGATAAAAAAGGTCAGTAGCAGTGTGACCATATCACCGTAGGTGATTAACCATGAGGCCTTGGGCATGCTGGCTGTTGCTAATTTCATCAGTTGAGTTTGGCAACGATCATTTGTGGTTTTAATCTATTAAATTTTGCAAATAACATCAAGACAATCCAGCGTTACCTGAGTCTGTTAGGATAGGAAAGAGATAGGAAAATTAAGAGGTCTATATTAATTTAAAATCAATGGAATCTTGCGCTACTTCATGTAATTTCTCAGGTCATTGATTATAACCTACCGTTAAACAATGTTT
>CAZAKO010000033.1:16812-18134 GCA_964485745.1 uncultured bacterium | reverse complement strand
GTCTATCGGAATGGTGAAAGTGAATATTTTATTAATAATAACTTATGCCGCCTGAAAGATATTACCGACCTTTTTATTGATACCGGAATGGGCGCCAATGCCTATTCGATTATCGAATTAAAGATGATCGAAGATATTCTCAGTGAAAATCCTGAGGAGCGGAAACGTCTTTTTGAGGAAGCTGCCGGGGTTAACAAATACCGCATGCAGCGCAAGGCAGCCATTCGCAAACTCGAAGCGACCAAAGAGGATTTGGTTCGTTTGAATGATATTATCACCGAGGTGGAAAGTAAAGTTAAAAACTTACGTCGTCAACTTAGACGTTACGAACAATATCAGGAAATCACCCAGAAATTAATTGAGGCAGAGGTTCAACTTGCCGCTCGCAAGGTTGCCGATGTCCAGGCTAATCTGCAGCCGATTGAGGCAAATTTGAAATTAGACCATGAAAAGCTTGATAAAATTATCGTGGAGCTCGGAAATCAGGAAGAAATCTGGAAATCCAAACAGCAGCAGATTGAGGAACAGGAATCAATCTTAGATGCTAAAAACAACGAATTGGCGGCAATTCGCGAGCAGCGCAATAAGCATCAAACTGAAGAACTGGTTTTAAAGGAACAACTTCACAATATTCAGCAAACGATAACCCGCTTGCAGAAGGATATTGCCTCCTGCGATCAGACCATTACCGAAAATCAGCAAGAAGAAGTTCAGTTTAAAGGACAACATGCCGAACTGCAACGAAATTTGTCTGAAAAGCGGGAATCTTTCCGAATTCTTGAGGTTAAAAGTACGGAAATCGAGCAGCAGTTGAATAAAATCAATGCCACAATCCAGACGCTTCAGGAAGAACACTTTGGACTGCTAAAGCAACAAGCCGAATATCGCGCCAGTTTTGGTAATCTTCAGGATAACTTAGAACAGCGTCAGAATGAATTGAATTCGATTGAAAAGCAGCTGGCTGAGCATCAGGATAACGAGCAAAAGAGTGAATCTAAAATCAGTCAAATCCGGCAGACAATGACGTCACTGCAGAGGGAACTAAGCGATTTTCGTAATCGGCTCGAAAGTGTCGAAAATCGGCATTCTGAATTGCTCAAAATTCAACAGGAGCAGCAGAACCAATGCCGACAGGTAGAATCGCATTTAGATCGGCTCAATAATCAAATCCAATTCTATAGCGGGATCATTCAATCGCACGAAGGATTTGATCCCGGTTTGCAGTATATCTTAGATCATCCAGATCAATTTCAGGGAATTCGCGGGGCTTTGTCGGATTTGCTGTCGGTTGAGCCGAAATATTATTTAGCGGTGGAGGCAGT
>CAZAKO010000033.1:0-16712 GCA_964485745.1 uncultured bacterium | reverse complement strand
CTTTGTCGGATTTGCTGTCGGTTGAGCCGAAATATTATTTAGCGGTGGAGGCAGTCCTCAAGGATATTTCGCGTTTACTGATCGCGGACTCCCGGAAAGCGGCACTGGCAACTCTAACGAAATTGGCAGAGAAGGAGAAAGGGCGTGTTTCAATTATCCCCTTAGATTCCAATTTTAATTTTGTAAAAGATACTCGCCTAAAAAAAGAGACCTTAAAGCCCGTGACCGATTTTATCCGCTGTGATCCGGCAATGTCCCAGCTGCGGGATTTTCTATTTCAAAATGTTTATTGTTGTTCCGACGACCAGTTTGATGTGCTGATCGAAGACGGCGAACTTCAGGATATCTCATTGGTTTCGGATCGGGGTAGATTTAGAGATGCCAGTGGGATTTTTACGGGCGGTTCAATTACTTCCGAATCTAATCTTCTGATTGGTCGGAATGAAAAATTGGAGCGACTCCGGGAAGAAGCCAAATCTGTCAATCAGGAATTGGATCGTGTTAAAACAAAGTTGACTGGGACTGACGAGCAGATTACCCAGGGATTGGATAGCAAAAAAGAAATTGTTCAAGTTATTCAGGATAAAGAGCAGGAATTGCAGGCGCTGCAAAACCAGCTGCAACAATCTGAAGCGCGATTGTTAGAAGTGCAAAGCATTCAAAAAACCCTGATTGAAAACCGACTATCCCTGAATGTCCTGATCGAAAATTTCAAGGAACGCTTAACGCAGGCTGATCCAAGTAAGTCCAACTTAGATCAATCCATCAATCAATTGGAAGAGAAGATAGCCTTTCAAAAGGAGTTGGCTGATCAGACCAAGCTTGAGTTTGATCGGCTTAATTCCGAGCGGCAGAACCAGCGCATCGAGCTGATTAATCTGGAAAATCAGTATCGCAATGTTGCT
Source organism: uncultured bacterium (assembly GCA_964485745.1). Lineage (GTDB taxonomy): Bacteria > Fidelibacterota > UBA2242 > UBA2242 > UBA2242 > CAZAKO01. The sequence goes on along the minus strand of CAZAKO010000033.1, from coordinate 15,807 downwards.
GACGCTCTGGATATTAATAATAAAAGTACCAAGCGGGCAGTCGAGAATAAAGCTGTCTTTCAAGCGGAGCTGCAAACTGCCGAAGATAAAGCCACAGAAATCCAGCAGGCAATCGCGGTCAATTGCCAGAAATTTATTGAATGTCAACAGCGGTTAGAGACCGCCGAAAAGGATATCGCCGATTTTCACGGTTTGGTTCAGGAACTGCGTAATCAAATCCAGAAATTAAATGATCAACTGAGCCAGCTGCGGCAGTCAAAGGAAATTCTCACTAATTCGATTAATCAGCAGGAATTGGAAAAGTCTAAGTATCAAGCGGCTATTAATGAGGTTCAATCCGTTCTGTTAGAAAAGTATAATCGCTCAATTCCGGAAATCCTGTCCCCGGAATTACCAGCCTTAGCGGATGCCCGGCAGGCAGTCGAGCGATATAAACGTAATTTAGAACAGATCGGTATGGTAAATATGGCGGTCAGAGAGGAATATGAAGAAGAAAACACCCGATTTACTTTTCTTAATGAACAACGTGAAGACCTGATTAAGTCGGAAAAAGGTTTGAATGAGGTAATCCTCCAAATTGATAATATTGCCCGTGAACAATATGTCGAAATATTTGAGCAAATTAAGCATAATTTTCAATCCACATTTGCGGTTTTCTTCGGAGGTGGGGAAGCAGATTTACGGTTGATTGGAGATAGTGATCCTCTGGAAGCCCAGATTGATATTTGGGCCTGTCCCAGTGGGAAAAAGATGCGTTCGCTGAAAATGTTGTCGGCGGGTGAGAAGGCACTCACGGCGATCGCCTTGCTTTTTGGTATTTATCAGGTCAAACCCAGCCCGTTTTGTATTCTGGATGAGGTTGATGCGCCGTTAGACGATGAGAACACGCGGCGTTTTAATAATGTAATTAAAACTTTTTCTGAGAAAACCCAATTCATTATTGTAACCCATAACAAATCCACGATGAATATTGCCGATGTTATGTATGGGATTACAATGGCTGAGAATGGAATATCTCAGATAGTATCGGTAAAAATGGAGTAATCATGAAAAGCATGCGAAATTTATTAGGTGTGATTGTAATTTTAATGGCGACTACAGCTCTTTGGTCAACCGAATTTGATCTGGATTATGCGGTTTTTCGCGGTTCTGACAATGATGATATTGTTGAAGTCTATTTACTGATTCCGCGTAATTTATTTCAATTTTCGCCGGAAGGTGAGGGTTATCAATCTAATGGTTATGCGCGGATCGCCTTTACCTCTAACGATACCGTGCGAGGTATGCAGGAATGGAATATTGTTGATCGGGTCACTCAGTTGGCTGAGATTACCGAAAGTCAAAAGATACCCGATATTGTGACCTTTTCAATGCCTGAAGGTAAATATAAAATAATTGCTCTGGTAATGGACTTAATTCTTAAGAAAACCTATCGCCAGGAAATTGATGTAAATCTGCGTGCCTTTCCAAATCAATCGGTCTGCCTCAGCGATATTAATTTGAGCAGTAACGTATCAAAAACCAATACCCAAAATAAGTTTAGCAAATATTTCGGGTATGATGTTATTCCGAATGCCGGCAATCTGTATGGTGCACAGCATCCGGTAATTTTCGGTTACTGTGAATTATATAATCTGTCATTCGATCCATCCAAGGTTGGTAACTATCAGGTCAAGTATTCAGTTACGGATTTGAATAAAAATGAAAAAGTATCCCAGGGGTGGAAAACCAAGAAAAAACCCGGCACTTCAGCGGTGGAAATCGGGAGTATTTCTATTCAGAATTTGCCTTCTGGTTTATACAATTTTATAATTTCTGCCCGTGATCTGGATACCGACCAGACAGCGGACATTTCCAAGCGTTTTTATATCGTTAAAGATGATCTAAGAGATCTGCAATCTCTGGCATTAGCCGATGATTTTGATAATTTGAATGAGGAGCAGTTGGATGAGGCTTTTGGACCGTTGAAATATATGGCAAATGATACGGAAATCCGCAGCTTCCGTAAGTCGGACCTTACCGGCAAACGCACTATATTGAGAAAATTTTGGAGTCAGCGAGATCCTGATCCGACAACTCCAATTAATGAAGCCAGGGTTAAATTTGAGCAATTGTTACAGAACGTCAATGATCAGTTTTCCAATTCGCGCCAAAAAGGCTGGAAGACGGACATGGGACGGATTTATCTGGTTTATGGACCGCCATCGGAAATTGAACGACACGCCAGCTCGCTTGAATCCAAGCCTTATCAGATTTGGCATTATTATGAAATCGAGGGTGGAATTATCTTTGTCTTTGTGGATAAAACCGGATTTGGGCAGATGGAATTAGTCCATTCGACTGGTCGTAATGAATTGCAGGATTATCAATGGGAGCGCTGGGTTTCGCCGTCTCCTTCATCATCCTCATCCTTTGATTCATATTAATAACTGAGAAATAAATAACCGGTACTCTGGTAAGATTTTAGTTTATTCAATGATTGTCTCTAGATTGCCCTTATTCGGATTTCAATCGAGTCGAAAAGGCATGATGCTATCCTCTTTTCTTAAAGATTTGAGCCGTGGGGTAGTAAATCTATTCTTCCCGCCGATATGTCCTGGTTGTAACCAGCGGATCAACGAGCTTCAATCGGGAATTTGTCCCGAGTGTTGGGAACGAATGATTCCTTTATCGCCTTCAGCAATTCAGGCGAAACAGGTTCCTGCGCACCTCGAGGCAGTATTCCCGGTATTTATTTTTGAGCCATTGATTCAAAATCTGATTCATGCCTTGAAATATCAGGGTTGTAAGTCGCTGGGAGTTGCGTTGGGGAAATCTGCCGGCATTCAGGTTCGAGCGATGATTCCTCTCGAGCCGGATACAGTAATGATCCCGGTTCCCTTACATCCGATTAAACTCCGTGAGAGAGGCTACAATCAATCTGACTATATAGCTGATGGATTTGCCATCTCGCTGCGGCTGCCAGTCAGAAAGGATATTCTGAGAAGAATCAAGAATACCGTAACCCAAACCCAATTAACTGCAGAAGAGCGCCGTCATAATATGCAGGATGCTTTTGCGGTGAAAAAGAATGCCGATCTCTCGAAAGTTAAAAATGTCATTTTAATTGATGACGTTTTGACGACCGGTTCGACTATGAATTCGGCGGCCGAGGTTTTAAAAAAAGTCGGTATTCAGCGGATTTACGGCTTAACAGTAGCCACACCGATTTGAATTTATGGATTATTTTTTCTTGAATAATAGCCAGGAAAAAAGTAAAATTCCAGGTCGTTTTTGATAAGTTAACAAAAAGGTGAAATATGGCGCGATTAACCATTGATGATTTGCGGGTAAAGGGCAAAAGGGTTCTGGTTCGAGTTGATTTTAATGTTCCCCTGGATGAGAACCGTCAGGTTGCCGATGATTTTCGCATCCGGTCTGCCCTGCCGACAATTGAAAAGTTATTGGATAGCGGCGGGAAGGTTATCTTGATGTCTCACTTAGGAAGACCGAAAGGTGAGAAGAATCTTAAATATAGCCTGAAATCGGTTGCGGATCATCTTAGCACGTTGATTCCCAATAAAGTTACTTTTGCACCTGACTGTATTGGTGAATCGGTAAAAAATATGGTGAATTCTTTAAAAGAGGGGGAAGTCCTACTGCTTGAAAATCTGCGGTTCTATGCAGCCGAAGAAAAAAATGATCCGGATTTTGCAGCGCAGCTGGCAGAGCTGGGTGATATTTATGTTAATGATGCCTTTGGGACGAGTCATCGCGCACATGCCTCAATGGCAGGCGTGGCGGAGCATTTTAACCAGCGGGCTGCGGGGTATCTGCTCGAGAAAGAGCTCCATTATCTTTCCGATTGTCTGGAGACTCCAAAGAAACCTTATACGGCAGTCCTGGGTGGTGCTAAAGTGACCGGTAAAATCGAGATTATTGAGCGGCTGTTTGGGAAAGTTGATAATATCCTGATCGGCGGCGGGATGGCGTATACCTTCCTCAAAGCTCAGGGTTATGAAATCGGCAAATCAATGCTTGAAGAGGATAAGCTCAACCTTGCCCGGGAGACCTTGGAAAAGGCCCCAAAATTTGGATGCAAAATCTATCTACCAACCGATACGGTTATTGTTGCCGAATTAAACGAAGAAGCTATTGCATCAGTCGTTGATACGACAAAGATACCGGCGGATCAACTCGGGGTTGATATTGGTCCTGATACAACGATGGTTTTTTGTGACATCCTGGAAAAAAGTAAGACAGTTCTATGGAATGGTCCAATGGGGATTTTCGAGATTCAGCAATTTTCGACCGGTACGGAATCCATTGCTCGGAAGCTGGCTGACATTACCAGAAAAGGGGCGATAACGGTAGTCGGTGGTGGCGATTCAGCCGCAGCGATGGAAAAATTTGGCTTGGTGAATAAGGTTACCCATGTATCCACGGGTGGCGGAGCATCGTTAGAGTTACTTAGTGGTTTAGAGCTTATTCCGATAAATTTGATTTCAACTAAAACGTGAGCATTATGAAAAGATATATCGTTGCCGGCAACTGGAAAATGAATAAAGATATTCCTGAATCGGTTGCCTTTACTCAGGATTTGTTGACTAATCTATCAAATCTCACCCAAACGTTGGTTATTTTGTGTCCGCCATTTACGTCGCTGAGTAAAGTTAGTGAGACGCTGAATTCAACCGCTGTGGGATTGGGTGCTCAGAATATGCATTTTCAATCTGCGGGAGCCTTCACCGGTGAGATCTCAGCTGCCATGTTGAAGTCAGCTAATTGCCAGTATGTGATTCTGGGACACTCCGAACGACGTCATGTTTTTAACGAGACTGATGAATTAATTCATCAAAAATTGACCACTGCTTTGGCAAACGAGCTGATTCCAATCTTATGTATTGGCGAGACTCTCGCCGAGCGTCAGGCGGGAAATACCATTGAAGTATTAGGAAAACAATATTCGGCAGCATTCAAGGATATGCCCGTTGTTCAATTCCAGAAATGTATTATTGCCTATGAACCGGTTTGGGCAATTGGCACTGGGGTCAATGCAACGCCGCAGCAGGCATCGGAGGCTCATCGGGCAGTCCGCCGTCTCATTGCCGACCAGTATGATCAAGAATTAGCCCAGCGGACAAAAATCTTATATGGCGGGAGTGTCAAGCCGGTTAATACCCAAGAATTGATTGAAGCAGGAGATATTGACGGTTTTCTTATTGGTGGCGCCAGTTTGGTTGCCGAACAGTTTATTGCTATTATTAGAAGCGTAGAAAAATATGCAGAAAGGCAGGCGAATTAGTGTATACATTTCTAATTATTATTTATGTCATTGTGGCTTTTCTATTAACCCTCGTGATTTTGATGCAGTCCAGTAAAGGTGGTGGTCTATCAGGCACCTTTGGAAGTGTTGGCGGTAGTGCTCTATTTGGTGGGCGGGGAGCGGCAACCTTTCTCTCGAAAGTAACGACCGGTCTGGCAGTTGCCTTTATGGTGATTTCCATTCTGATCGGATTAATGTCCGCGCCCAGGGGTAAACCCACCAGTATTATCAGGCAGGAAGCTAACCGGCGGATTGCACCGTCAGCGGATTTGCCAGTGCCGGAGGGTAGTTTAGAGGAAGAGGGATCTGAATTACCTGCTGGTAACTGAACCCGCTATTTGAAAATTGCAGCCGAGGTGGTGGAATTGGTAGACACGCATGGTTGAGGGCCATGTGGGCGTTCGCCTGTACGGGTTCGAGTCCCGTCTTCGGCACGAGTGGAAATCGAAATTAATGGGGAAAGAAATGAAATTGTACTGGAAAAAAGTAATTGTTATGCTGCTGCTGGTACCAGTTTTTTGGACTTCGATCCTGTTGGCTCAGGATCCGCTGGTTATGGCTAATGATTTGTTTTTAGCCGGTAAGTATCAGGAAGCAAAAGCTGTTGTCGAACCGCTTGTCCAGGAGGATCCGAACTACGCCGGGGCGGTCTTTTTACTTGGTCGGATCTATTTTAAGCTGGGTGATCTGAATCGTGCCAAGGAGTTAATTGATAAGGCGATTGAACTGGATTTAGCCAATCCTGACTACCGCAACGTACGCAATGAGATGGCAACTTTTGCCAGTAAATTGACTGAGGCGTCCCGTCTATCGAATAATGCCGATTACGAAGGATCAAAAAAGATCTGGCTCGAAATTATTAAAGAGAATCCCAATTTTGTCAATGCCTATATTGAATTGGGACGGATATTAGTACGCCTGGGTAATCTTGAAAATGCAGCTGCTAATTTCCAACAAGCGATTGCAATGAATCCGGAAAATGAAGATTATAAAAAAGAATTCGAATCTATAACCAAACGCTATATCCAGGATGGCGTTCAACTCATGCAACGAAGGAGTTATAGTACTGCTTTGGAGAAGTTCAAACAAGCGATCAGTTTGAATCCCAACGATGCCCAGGCTTATTATTTTAGTGCTATTGTATATTTGGATGAGAATCAATTCCCGGAAGCATTATTATCGGTCAATAAGAGTCTGGAGTTGGATCCATCTTACCCCAAAGCCTTTTTAGTAAAAGGTAAAATATTAGCCGGAATGAATAATATCGAGGAAGCTATTAAGCAGTACAAAAAAGCGATTGAATTAGATCCTGAATATATTGATGCATGGAAGAATCTTGGCTTGGTTTATTATAAAATGAAAAATTTTGATGACGCCATTCCGGTTTATCTGCAGGTTATCAAATTGCAACCCGATTATGCCTCAGCCTACGCAAACTTAGGCGCAGTGTATATCGAAAAGAAAAAATATAACGATGCCATTACGGTACTGATCAAAGCTGGTGAATTAAATCCGAGTGATTATGCCAGTATCTATCGTCTGTCGCAAGCTTATAATAACATTGGTAAATGTGATAAAGCTAAAGAGAGTGCCGAGCAAGCATTGAAAGTTAAACCAAACTGGGCTCCGGTTTTAATTGAGTTGGGGATTGCCGAAAGATGTCTGGGTAATCGGATTGCCGCCCGACAAGCTTTTCAAATTGCTGCCAGAGATCCAAAGTGGACCGCCGTTGCCGAGTATGAATTGAAGACAGTCCAATAATAAAATTGTAAGTAAATCTAGAGGGTGAGATTTCTCACCCTTTTTTATTTTAGAATGGACATTGCATGAATTAGGAAATCTTCTTATTTTAGATTGAATTGAATCGGGATTAAAGAGAGATTTTTAAAGAGTAAATTTATGAAAGAGTATGTTCTAACTAATCAGGAAGCCCAACAAGTTGATCATTATACGATGGACAAAATCGGGATTTCTGGGATTAGTCTGATGAAACGAGCTGGTCATTTTGTCTCATTGAAAGCCAAGAAATTACTAAAGGATGTGCCTGGTAGTCAGGTGGATATTTTCTGCGGTGTGGGCAACAACGGCGGCGATGGTTTTGTGGCGGCTTGGGATTTGGCTGATTGGGGCGCTTCGGTAAATATTTGGTTAGCCGGTGATCCGGCAAAAATAAAAGGTGATGCGCTCTATTATTATAAGCACTGCAACACTAATCGGATTACGATTAAGCCAATTCTTAGCCCGACTGAGATTCCATCTCTGACTCAGATTGCACATGCCGATCTGATTATTGATGCTTTGCTTGGAACTGGATTTAAAGGTGAAGTCAAGGGTGTGATTAAGGAATTAATTGAGCTGATCAATGCAGTGAAGCGCCCGGTATTAGCCGTGGATATTCCTTCGGGAATTCAGGGCGACACGGCGCAGATCGGTGGAGTAGCTGTTCAGGCGACTAAAACTGTTACGATGGGATTTTTGAAACGAGGACTCTTGTTCCAGCCGGGTAAGCGCATGGCGGGCGAAGTGGTTATCGCTGATCTTGACTATCCTGAAGAGGCATTTACGATTTTAAAAAAGGAAACCTTTCTAATAACTCAAAATATTGTGAATCCCCTGTTTCCGGTAATTTATGACAATACCTATAAGCATAAGCAGGGCAAGGTATTGATTTTTGCCGGATCGCCGGGAATGACGGGGGCGGCGATCTTAACTGCGGTAGCTTGCCTGCGCAGTGGTGCCGGACTGGTAGTCAGCGCCATTCCAGAGAGTTTGAATCCGATTATCGAGATTAAAACTACTGAGACGCTTTCTTTACCTTTACCAGAATCTGCCCAGCTAACATTTTGTCCCGAATCTTTGACCGGAGCGCAAGAACGGATCGAATGGAGTGATGGGATTGTTTTTGGACCGGGAGTCTCGGCACGCCCGGAAGTCCGGGAATTTGGATTAGCCTTGTTAAAATCGCATTCGAAACCAATGGTCATTGATGCCGATGGGTTACGGATTTTCCATGATAATCTGAAATTGATAAATCAGTTCCCTGACCTCGTCTTGACTCCGCATATTGGTGAATTTGCATTGCTTTCTAAGATGGATATGCAAACAATCTTGGCAAATCCAGTAGATGTTGCGCGGGATTTTGTGGAAAAGTATCGTTGTACCCTGGTGCTCAAAGGAGCACCGACAATTGTCGTTAGTCCAACAGGTCAGGTTGGGATCAATAGTACCGGCAATCCGGCTCTCGCAACTGGTGGAACCGGAGATGTGCTGACCGGAATGATTGCCGGATTTCGGGCGCAAGGGATGAGTTCCTTTGATGCGGCTACAGCTGCGGTTTTTGTGCATGGTATGGCAGGTGACTTAGGCAGAAAAGAATATGGTGTTCGCGGGCTGATTGCCGGAGATTTATTGCAATTGATTCCCGGGATATTGAAAAATTTTGAGAAGGTGGTTTAATGTCTAATTTTAAATATAAACTACCGGCAATTCTGTATAGTCTGCTGATTTTTGGAATATCGTCAATCCCTCAGACAAAGCTGCCACGGTTAGATATCCTTAATTTTGATAAATTAAATCACCTAATCGAATATACATTTTATGCAATGACTTTATTCCTGGCTTATTCCAATGCTAAATCGGAAAAAATTGTTAAATATGCAGGTCTACTGACTATCCTTACCGGTCTATTATTTGGAATAACTGACGAAATTCACCAGATATTTGTGCCCGGAAGAGAGTTCAGTATGCTCGATTATGCAGCCGATACTTTAGGCATTCTCTTAGGCGTTTTTATTTACACCAAATTTGGATTAGCCGCTATTTTAAAAAAGGATTTAGACCGGCAAATTTCAAAGACAACTTAGGCAAATATGGGATTAGTCTCTTTAAAGATTAGTAATTTTGCGATTATCAACAATATTGATGTAGAATTCACTAATGGCTTTACCGTAATGACCGGCGAAACGGGAGCCGGGAAATCAATCATCGTTGATGCATTAGGTCTGGCTCTGGGTGAAAAAGCTACTTCGGCAATGATTCGTTCGGGAGCTGAGACAGCCGAGATCGAATGTCAATTTTTAGACCTTGAGCTTGCCCATCCGGTATATGGATATTTAGCCGAAAATCAGATTCCGACCTTAAACCAAACCCTTACTTTAAAAAGGGAATTAAATATTAACGGTCGGTCGCGAGCCTGGATTAATAATACTCCTTGCACGATTAATATTTTGAAAACCGTTGGCGACCTGTTGGTAGATTTGCACGGACAGCATGATCATCAATCTTTGTTGAGAGAAGAAAACCATATTCAATTTCTGGATGCTTTTGGTGGGTATCGCGAGTTATTAGAAAAAGTGCATGACTCTTATCTAAATCTTCAGCACCTCCATGCGAAGTTGACCTTATTGATCGAAAAGCAAAAACTAAATCAGGAAAAACGCGAGCTGTGGGAATTTCAATTAAGTGAAATCAATAAAATTGACCCGCACGAAGGAGAATATGAGGAATTGCTTAAAGAGAAGTCAATTTTGGAAAATGTTGAGAAAATTAATTTAATTGCCGAGGAGCTAAAACAGATTTTATATCAGGGTGATGAGAATACCATTTATCAGCAATTGCTATCGGCAATAAAGAAGTTAGCATTGCTGAATAACATTACCCCGGATTTTTCCGAAGAGTTGAGCAGGTTAGAAGAGACTCAGTTTTTAGTTCAGGAAATAGCCAATCATCTTGCCACTTATACCGATAATCTGCGTTTCGATCCAAATCGCTTAGAAATTGTCAACAAGCGACTGTATAATCTGCAACAGTTGATGAAAAAATATGGAGCCACCTTGCCGGAAGTGCTGGTTCATAAGGAACAAATCCAGCGTAATTTGAGTGAAGACGATGGTTTGGATGTTGAAATTTCCAAGAATGCTCGAGAATTTGAAAAACAGAGGTTAGAATACGAAAAAATTGCACTTGAACTGTCGGAATGTCGGAAATATCAAGCAGAACTATTTGAAGATCAGATCGTGGCTGCCTTAGCCCGGCTGGGTATTACTGATAGTCAGTTTAGAGTTAGAATAGAGCACCCTGTGGATTCAGCAGGGTGGGTGCAGTTAGGTCAGCAAAGAATTAGAGGTGATGACTACGGAGTTGATCAAATTGCATTTGAGATAAGTACTAATCCCGGTGAACCTATCCGACCGTTAGTAAATATTGTATCAGGCGGAGAGGTTTCACGGATTATGCTAGCAATGAAATCCATTCTGGCGGGGAAGGATCATATTCCGGTGGTTATCTTTGATGAAATTGATACAGGTATCTCCGGTAAGATCGCTCAGGTTGTGGGAAATGAATTGAAATCCTTAGCCGCAGTGCGCCAGGTAATTTGCATTACTCATCTACCTCAAATTGCGGGCTTGGGTGAACACCATTTTCGGGTTTATAAAGTATCTGATAATGGTCGGAATTATACTCGAATTACTAAATTGTCGGCGGAAGAACGAGTAGAAGAAATCGCGACTTTGATTGGTGGCATTTCGGTGACTGATACTACCCGGCAGCAGGCACGCGAATTGATGCAAAATGGTAGTGAATCAAAGTGAATATTAGCGAACTGGTGCAAAAACGGCAATCTTGTCGGAAGTATGCTTCTCAGGCAGTTGATCGTAAAATAATTGATCAGTGTCTGGAATCCGCCCGTTTGGCACCCTCGGCGCATAATGCGCAGCCCTGGTCGTTCATCGTAGTGGATAATCCTGATGATATTGCCCGAATCTCCGAAAAGGCATTTACGGGAATTTACTCGACGACTAAATTTGCCGGTAAAGCCCCGGTAATCATTGTAGTCATAACGGAAGAGGCAAATTTTCTGGTTCGTTTAGGTGGTCAGATCCGGGATGTGAAATATAGCCTGATTGATATTGGAATTGCCTGTGAACATTTAGTGCTACAGGCGGAGGAGTTGGGATTGGGCACTTGCTGGATTGGCTGGTTTAGCGAAAAGGGAGTCAAGCAGGCTTTGAATTTACCCCGTTCGACAAAGATTAATATTCTCATTAGCATGGGTTATCCCTTAGATCCTGAATACCGCCGAGAGCGCAGACGCAAAGGGCTGGATGAGATTAGAAGATTTTATTCTTCGAAGTAATATATAGATTGGCTCGAAAGATTATTTAAATTTCCCTAAAATATCCTTTACGATATCTTGATGAACCGAGAAGGTCAACATCTTTAGTTTGGGATATTCCTCACGATAAAAATAGTATCCTTCATATTGACCTTGCCGGGAACTCCGCGCAGAATCTTTGATCAAATACCAGTTATATTCACCAACTTTGGTATATCCAATTATATGAACTCCATGGTCGTCGTCGGTAGCGCCGTTCTGAATCCGCAGCTCCCTTGAGTCCTGATTGATGTATTCTTGAGGGATATCAAAAGTGGGTATAAAAGCCGCATCCTCTTTGCCGTAATATCCCGGTTCGGAAACATCGCCTCCGATACAAATAGTGTAACCTGTTGCAAGTGCTTTTTGAATAATATCGCACCATTCATTCAGCGGTAAATTATAATAGCTACTGTCCCGCCACCAATTATCTGGAACATCGAAAACACCTATCGTATAGAACGGGATCGATGAGGTAGACATGAAATCAAAATAGTCACCTAATTTTAATTGAAGAACGTTAGTAAAAAATTCTTGAGGCGTATATTGTTTTTTATTATATATGAATGACTCCGGTGGCTTACCAAGATGTTTATTTAGAATTATTTTAATAGACTCGAGGGTGGCTGCTTCGTCCCAGAATTTATGATCCTTACAATAATTTAGATAAGCCTCAAGTTCCTCGATAAGTGCTGTGTGATTATGTCTGGTTTTGCCGTTGACCAGCCCGGTGTATGCCTCGGCGGGAACCGCACCATATTGTTTCATTATCCGAAATACGGCGTTACTTTCCGATCCTTCGCCGAATTCGGAATTGCCACGCTCTCGGAGATAGCGCCGGGCTTTTTCCACATATTCCCAATAAACAGTGTAAAGTTCCGATAACTTGATTTTTTTCTGGTGCAGCCGATAAACTTCCGATTCGAGAAAAGAGGTCGTCGAAAAACACCAGCATATTCCCGATTGATATTGAGCAACGGGCGGAAAGGCAAAATATGTTTTGAATGCTTCTAAAGAAGCCGGTTTTTGAACATTGGCGAAATCGGCAATTAACTTCCGTTCGGTTTGTTGCTTATGCTCGGCTTCCTGTTTTTGGTGATCAAGAATCCTTTGGGTGATTGAATCCTGGATTGCTCGCTCACGTTCTAATTCGGCTTTCAGTTCGTCAAGAACGGGATATTTGGGTTTCTCGACCCACTTGGCTTTGTCCTGTTGGGCTGATAATGTGAAATTTGCGATTATTAAAAAACACACCAATCCTAATTTTTTTCTCGACATGGTGTTTTTCTCCTTTATCGTGTTTCATTTTTTAATTAAAATAACCAGTTTTAAAAAATTAGCAATGGTTTAATTTAGATAAATTTAGATTAGAACTTGTGTAAGAATTACTTTTTTGCTTTAGTCGAATTCGGATTATATTACGCCGGTTATGATTTTAAATTTTATCAAATCGAATGAATTATTAATTCTCTGGCTCTCCTCGTTGTCAATCTTGACCTTTTTGGGAACTCTATTATTAATTCCAATATTATTGGTGCGGATGTCGCCTGACTATTTTATCAATTCCGATGGGATTCCTATTAAACAACGGCATCATCCGGTCATCAGGTTGATAATTCTAATAGTTAAGAATCTTCTCGGTTTGTTATTTCTGACAGCCGGATTTATCATGCTTTTTATTCCCGGTCAGGGATTATTAACAATCTTCATTGGCATAGTTTTACTCAATTTTCCCGGTAAACGTAAAATAGAGCAAAAACTTATTTTACATCCAAAAATATTACCTGCAATCAATTTAATTCGTCGAAAGGCAGGAAAGAATCCACTTAGAATTACAAATGAGGAAATTTCAGGAGGAGGAGACCTTGAAGCTTAAAAAAATCACACCCAGAGAAGCATTTATTTATATCTGCTTGAACATGATATCTGCTGATCGCGAGATTGATAGTCGTGAGACAGACAAACTGTTTGAAATATTAAACCGCTATGGGATTAAAAAAGAGGAATTGGAACGGGTTATCACAATTATTCGGGAATCCGGTCGTGATAAAGCTTTTGAAGCCGGATTGAAGTCAGCTAAAATTGCTAAGAAATTAGATGATCAGATGAAACAGAATTTAATCCATGCGCTGCTTGAAATTATCGAAGCCGACGAGAAAGTGCATGATGCCGAATTGGATTTTCTCGAACGAGTTAAGAAAATTCTGAATAAATAATTTAATTTTTATTCGCTGATTTATAAGAGGCAACAGTCTCTTTTAAAAATTTTAAAAAATCCTGTGAGAATTCATCTCGTTTGAGAGCAAACTCGACCGTAGTTTTAAGATAATCTAATTTATCACCTACGTCATAGCGTTTGCCTTCAAAAAGATAGGAATAAATGCCTTCACGTTGGATTAGAAGTTGTAATGCCTCGGTCAGCTGGATTTCGTTATTTTTATCCGGCGTGACTTTTTCTAGCATACTGTAGATTTCGGGTGTCAGGATATAGCGTCCGGCAATAGCGAAGTCGGAAGTTACCTGAGCCTGGCTTGGTTTTTCGATTAATTGATCTACTTTGTAAATCCGCTCACTCACTTTTTCTCCAGATACAATTCCATAACGCCCAATCTTTTCCCGTGGAATCCGTTCAATGCCAATGACGGTTTGCCGAAATTGGTTATAGACATCAATCAATTGCTGGGTAGCGGGAATGACGGCGTCAACTACCGTATCGCCGAGTAAAACGGCAAATGGCTCATTGCCGGTATGTTGTTTAGCATAGTAAATGGCATCGCCTAATCCGTTTAACTGCTTCTGGCGAATGAAATGGATATTTGCCATATCGCCAATTCGGCCAACATTGATTGCCAAGTCATGCTGCCCCTTTTGTTCGAGAATAAATTCTAATTCGGTATTACGATCAAAATGGTCTTCGATTGCTCGTTTACCTTTTCCCGAGATGATTAAAATATCGTCAATGCCTGAATCAATGGCTTCCTGAACGACATATTGAATTGTCGGCGTATCAATAATCGGCAGCATTTCCTTAGGTTGGGCTTTTGTTACCGGCAAAAAGCGGGTTCCCAGTCCGGCAGCAGGAATAACGGCTTTACGTACCATTTTCTTAAGTGTCTCCTATATTATGTAAGGTTTAATGACCCGGGCATTGTGTTTTTTTAGATTGACGATTAGACGATTAAGCATATTGTTGTCAGTATAAATACCGATGATTGAACCACCCGAGCCGGCAAACTTGGCCGAGGCACCACAGGCTCGCGCCGTTTGAATTAGTTCCTGATTATCCGGACTAATCCGCATGATTTTACTGCGCAGGTCGAAATTTTTATTGATTAAACAATTCAGTTGCTCAACATCGCCATTTTCGATTGCTTCCCGTCCTTTAGCAGCAAGGTCGGCGATCTGATTCAGTGTTTGATGCACTTCGGTATCACCCCGATCATAACGCATTTTAACTTCATTCAGTACCTGTCCGGATATTTTACTCAGTGAAGTTTTATAGGCTAAATATAATTTTGGTAATTTCTGAGGATCGATTGGCTGATATATGCCGTGTTTTTTCTTCTCCATCAGCTCGTGATTGAAATCCATATATATGCAGCCTTCATATACTTGGATAACCCGGTCCTGGAGTCCGGCATTAATTCCCAGTTCCTCGATTTCGGCTTCCAGAATGATAGTCGGCAAGATTTCTTTGGGTATTTTTACTCTATAGAATTTCATCAAGGCGCGCATCGTGGCAGTGATAATAGCACTTGATCCGCCTAAGCCAACCTGCCGGGGAATTGAGGAGGAGTAGCGAATTGAGAAATTTTTACTATCCAGTTTGATCTTATTTTGAATACAGTATTTATAGAATTTACGGATGGCGGCTTTAATTAGCCGATCGCCCCCGTAATATCCCTGGGCATTAATTTTTTCGATCAAATCGTGGATATTTTTAAATATGTTTAAATCTGATTCGGAAGGTTCAATATGGAGTTCAGGTGATTCGTACAGAGAAATATGAGCACCAAAATTTCCGACAATAATGGCAATTGTTTTACCGAAATAACCATCCGAAGGATTACCTAATAAACCGGCTCGGGCATAAGCATGGGTTTCGATGATCATCTTATTGAAATTTTCGTTTGTTTTTTCTTGAATATGCAGAATAATTAACGGTCATTTTATTATTTGATGATAAATAACTTTTGTGGCGCATAGGGGATTCGAACCCCTGTTACCGACGTGAGAGTTGCGGCAGTATAAAAATTCTCCGTTATAAAAAATATTACTCGGGATATGCCCAGTGGTTATGCCGATTAATTTTGGATAATAAAGAACGTGCATATTGTAATTAATAATT
>CAZAKO010000032.1:0-18374 GCA_964485745.1 uncultured bacterium | reverse complement strand
CAAGGAGAGCAGCAAAGTGTCTGGAAAAGCGGTCAGCGACCCGGAGTATTCAGAAGATGAATATTTATTATCGTTGTAGTCACCGATGATTAAGCAAGCATAAACAATTTAGAAATAGCTGCTATGAAAGAAAAAACTTTACAACTCGAGATAAGCGGCAAGACCTACGCCGTCACCATTAAAGAATTCAATGCCTACGAAGCAATCGTCAGCCTGAACGATAAAACCTATCGTGTGGGATTAAAAGACCTCGGCTTGGAACAGGTAGCCGACCTGGCTCAAAAAATTGCTCCAACAGAAAGCTCCGTGCCAGTTATTCCAACGACCATTCCGCATGAATCCGGACCGGTCTTACACAAACCCAAAACTATCACTCACGCCTCAGCGGTCGTAGCTCCCTTACCCGGTCTGATCCAGCGAATTTCAGTAAATATCGGCGATCTCGTCAAGATCGGTCAGCAGGTAATTATTATGGAAGCCATGAAAATGGAAAATGAAATTGCGGCTCCGCGGGATGGACGCATCAAATCAATTCGGGTCAGGGTTGGTGACTCGGTCAATGAGGGTGATATTCTCGTAGAGTTGGAATAGAAAGAACACAACTATGCAGCTGATCTCTCAGGTTCTGAAAACAACTGGTTTCGCCAACCTCCAATGGGGTAATCTAATCATGCTCATCATCGGCTGTATAGCAATTTATCTGGCAATCGCGAAAAAATATGAACCGCTCCTGCTGCTCCCGATTGGTTTTGGTATCATTGTCGGTAATATTCCCTATCCTCAGGGTTTGCCTCTGGGTGTCTATGATACCGTTGCCAACGGTGCTCCCCAGAATAGTGTTTTTAGTTTAATTTATTTTGGCGTCACCTCCGGTATCTTTCCACCACTGATATTTCTCGGCATAGGCGCATTGACAGATTTTTCGTCACTGATTTCTAATCCCAAATCGGTGTTGTTAGGAGCCGCGGCCCAACTCGGGATTTTTGTCACTTATTTAGGCGCCTTAATGTTGGGTTTCAGCAACTTCGAGGCGGCTTCGATCGGGATCATCGGCGGCGCAGACGGTCCAACCTCCATTTTCCTGTCTTCCCAATTAGCACCGCACTTATTAGGTCCGATTGCGATTGCCGCCTACTCTTACATGGCTTTGGTGCCTTTAATTCAGCCACCGATCATGAGAATCCTGATTACCGAAAAAGAGGCTCGAATCCGGATGAAACCTGCACGCAAAGTAACCAAACGCGAAAAAATCCTGTTTCCGATTATTGCCGTGATTGTTGCGGCATTGATTACCCCAGGCTCCTTGCCCCTGATTGGGATGTTAATGCTGGGTAATTTGCTAAAAGAGAGCGGCGTTACCGATCGTCTCAGCCGTACCGCCGGTAATGCAATTTTGGACATTTGCACAATCCTGCTGGCATTTGCCGTTGGCGCCAGTACTCAGGCAACTCGTTATGTTGATGGAGTAAATGTTGGGTTTCTCACTCCAAAATCACTCGGCATTTTCTTTTTAGGGTTGTTTTCATTCGGGGTGGCAACTTTCGGCGGATTGATTTTTGCCAAGTTCATGAATCTTTTTCTAAAAGAGAAAATTAATCCACTAATAGGTGCTGCGGGAGTATCCGCCGTGCCGGATTCAGCCCGAGTAGTCCAGCAATACGCTCAAAAATTCGATAAGGATAATCACTTGCTATTCCATGCCATGGCACCGAATGTTGCCGGGGTAATCGGTTCCGCACTTGCTGCCGGAGTATTTCTGGCGCTGTTCCGATAATAAATTATAAGAATTTAATTTAACTGGTTCTAAAGTTAATTTTATCTCGAATAACAAGATCGTGGTTTATAATTTTATTCCCAGTTCGTCAATCTTACGGTAGAGTGAGGAAAGACCAATCCCGAGCAACTCGGCACAGCGGTTTTTATCATTATCAACCCGTTTGAGAATCGCTAAGATATGTTGTTTCTCAAAATTGTGTACGGAGGTCTTCAAATCATCGGCATACTCCACCGCCACACCCGTGGCTGCATGGGGCGGCAAGTCTTTCAGGGTTATGTAGGAATCTTCGCAAAGCAGGACAGCCCGCTCAATGACATTTTCCAATTCCCGAACCTCGCCTTTCCACTTGTAATTCATGAGGACTTTCATCGTTGCATTATCAACACCCAGTACTTTGCGCTTCAGCTCCTGGTTATATTTATTAATAAAGTGATTCACCAACAATGGGATATCATCCCGTCGTTCACTTAACGACGGCAAATGGATCTCGATGATATTTAGACGATAGTACAAATCCTCACGGAAGTTACCCTCTTCGATTTCGTTCAGCAAATCCTTATTCGATGCCGAAAGCACGCGCACATCAACTTTAATGGATGACGGACAGCCAATCGGTTTAATCTCCTTCTCCTCAATTGCGCGCAATAATTTAACCTGAATGTGGACCGGGATCTCGCCGACCTCGTCTAAAAAAAGGGTGCCGCCATTTGCCGCCCGAAAAACGCCATCCTTGTCCATCGTCGCGCCGGTAAAGGCGCCTTTCTTAAATCCGAATAGTTCACTCTCAAACAGATTTTCCGGAATCGCTCCACAGTTGATGGGAATGAAAGGGGCATTAGCTCTGAGACTATTTTGATGAATTGCCCGCGCCACCAACTCCTTTCCCGTCCCGCTCTTACCGGAAATCAAAATATTAGAGGATGAATTAGCAACTTTCTCGATCATTTTATAGATATTTTGGATTGCCGGGCTCTCACCGATGATTGTATTCTGGTTATACTTGGAGTGGATTTCCTGTTTTAAAAACTGATTTTCAAGCAGTATCTGCTGCAAATTGCGAATCTTTTTCAGCCGAATGACAACATCCTCAAAATCCAGCGGCTTAACCAAATAATCTACGGCCCCTTTATGAAGAGCATCTATCGCTGTCTCAACAGTAGCCGAGGCAGTCGTGATTATCGTCAGCGTCCGGGGACTGATTTTATTGACTTTATCCAGAACCTGAATGCCATTCCATTTGGGCAGCCTTACATCCACAATCAGGATATCTACATTATCCTGTCTGACCCGTTCAATGACTTCTTCCCCATCGCTCGCCACCAAACAATCAAAGCCATTCGCGCCGATTACCGAGACGAGTTTATTGCAAAAATCACTATCATTATCTGCAACCAATACGCGACTACTCATGGCAATTCCGCGCCTCTAACTGCAACTCTATCCTCAAACTTAGCATCAATTATTTTAATCGGTTGAACGTAATATTTTCTCATCTGAGAGTAAATATAGAGAGTCAATTGGACGATTACAACAGATTTTTCCAAAAATGATAGAGTCCGGACAAGATTGAAATCTTATTTATTAAAATTGGGAAAATAGATTGAACATTATCTGTCCCGATATCAGGTAAAAAAACAAAATGTTTTTTTCGGAAGAAAACAATAATTCAGACCGCAATAGCTAATTTAGCCGCAAGGTTTTATTGTTGTAAAATTCTCCCGTTGCAAAATTCCTCTAATTTCAATTGACTTTATAGAGGATAGAAATTAACTTCATTAAGCTTTTTTCATCTAAGATATTTATGGTAAATAAAGACTTATCACTTGACGAATATCGTCAGAAAGTAATCAAATCCGGGCCGATTCCACGGCACATTGCAATTATTATGGATGGCAACGGTCGTTGGGCTAAGGAGCGCGGTTTGCCGCGGGTTGCCGGTCATAACGAGGGGATCAATTCGGTGCGCGAGGTTACCCGGGAATGCGGCAATTTGGGTGTAGAAGTTTTAACTCTCTATACCTTTTCCAAGGAGAACTGGTCACGTCCTAAAAACGAAGTATCCGCCCTGATGAACCTGCTGTTGAAAACCATTCGGAATGAAATTGATGAACTGCATAAAAACAATGTCCGTCTAACGATGATTGGACGGATTCAGGATCTGCCAACACGTCCCTTAAAGGGCTTACTTGAAGGAGTTGCACGGACACAGAACAATAGCGGTTTGAATCTGAATCTGGCTTTGAGCTATAGCAGCCGCCAAGAAATTGTCGAGGCGGTGATGAGGATTGTCGCGGATACCCAGGCTGGTAAAATCAAATATGATGATATCACCGAAAATCTCTTTTCAAATTATCTTTATACCGTTGGAAAGCCCGATCCGGACTTACTGATTCGCACCAGCGGCGAATTGCGTTTAAGCAACTTCCTGCTTTGGCAGCTGGCTTACACGGAAATTTTTGTGACTCCCGTGTATTGGCCCGCTTTCCGCAGCAGGGAACTTCTTGAGGCGATTGAGAGTTATCAAAAACGTGAAAGACGTTTTGGTCGTACCAGCGATCAACTTACCAAACAGAACAAGGGAAAATAAAACCATGAGACTCTCGCGCCTGTCGGTTATTTTAGTAATTATTTTTTTAATATTATCCAACGCCATTTTCGGTCAAACAACTCAAAAAGTACCCATTCTGGGAGTTGCAATCCAGGGTAACAAGACCATCAGTGAGAGTAGTATCAAAATCCAATCCGGATTGCTCGAGGGTCAGGAAATTACTTATGATGATATTCCCAATGCAATTAAGCAATTATGGAAACTGAATATCTTTTCGGACATCCAGATTTACCTTGATAAGGCTACTTCTGAAGGAATCTTTTTAATCGTTCAAGTCGAAGAGTATCCGCGCCTTGCCAACTTCAAGATCGTCGGGAATAAAAAAATCAAGAAAAGTAAATTCGATGATGAATTGAACCTAATCAGCGGCAAGGTACTCTCTCCCGCCTTAATCGCCGAAACCAAACGCAAAATTCTTAAGTTGTACGAAAGCGAAGGCTATCTATTGGCAGAGGTTACCGAGGAATTAACCCCAGGTAAATTGGAGAATACTCAAAACCTGACTTTAGATATCAAAGAGGGTAAAAAGGTCCGGATAAAAACTATCGAGTTTAACGGCAATGAACAATTTTCTAACTTTCGACTCCGGCGGGTATTAAAAGAGACTAAACGCCGCAATCTTTTCCTTTTGAAATTAGGTGAGTTTAAACCCGACAAATATGAAGAGGATAAAATCGCCCTAAGGGATTTTTACAATAAAGAGGGCTATCGTGATTTTGAAATTCTCCGGGATTCGATTGCCTATTCCGACGCGAAAAAACATATATTTATCCACTTTGATATTTTTGAAGGTCCCCGTTATAAATATCGTAGTATCGAGTTCACCGGCAATCAACTATTTACCGACGAGCAACTGAAAAACGTCCTGGGAATCAAGCCTGGTGATTACTATAATAAAGAAGAATTGGAAAAAGCTATTTATGACCGGGTCAACGGTGTCTACATGGACCGCGGATATCTTTTTTTTCAAATTATCCCCAGAGAGATTCCGGTTAGTAAAGATGAGATTGATCTTTTACTGAATATCACCGAAAATCATCAGGTTGCAGTATCCCGGATCAACATTGCCGGCAACACTAAAACCCATGAAAACGTCATTCGCCGCGAACTAAGGTTATTTCCGGGAGATATTTTTAATCGGGATGCCTTGATTCGCAGTCAGCGCGAAATTTTCATATTGAACTATTTCAGTAATGTCACTCCCGATGTCATTCCAATTAACGATAAAGAGGTGGACATCGAGATTGCGGTAGAGGAAAAGTCATCGGATCGAGCCAATCTCTCTTTTAGTATCAGTCAGACTTATGGATTGATCGGCGGCGGCGGTCTTGAATTCAATAATTTTCGAGGACTCGGTCAACAACTGGCAATCAGCTACCAGCAAGGTACCGGCTATAGCTATACTAGTACCCGAGTGGTTCCGTATAAATCCATCTCGCTGGCATTTAGCGATCCACGGTTATTCGATACCCCCAATCTTGTCGGAGGAAGTATCTATTATAGTAAATCATCATATAGCTCATCTTACTATTATTACCCTTTCGATCTCAGCCGATTGGGTGGTTCAATCCGCTGGGGGCGCCGATTCAAATGGCCGGATTACTACTTCAGGGGTAGTTGGAGCTTAGCCGCCGGCAAAAAAAATTACTTGAACGTTGACAAAGATTATTTGGAAGAGGTACTCCTTGGATTGAATCATACTACCGGAATTAGTCTTACTCAGGTGATTTCCCGTGATAGCCGCGATGCACCGGAATTCCCGACTACCGGCTCCGTTTTTCAATGGGCATCTACCCTGTCGGGAGGCTTTTTAGGAGGTACCGAACATTTTCAAAAACATACGTTGAGTTTTGATTATTATCTGCCGACTATCTGGAAACTCGTCCTGTTTAATCATATCGAATGCGGGCTAATTAAAAAAATCAGGAAAAAATCCATCATCCCTCCCGATGAACGTTTCATCATGGGTGGTGCCGGGATGATTTACGGAGTTGCCTTACGTGGCTATGACGACAACAAAGTTGGTCCGGTTGAATACAGTCCAACCTATGGCAGTTATTCATACGGCGGAGAAGCAATATTTAAATATTCACTCGAATACCGGGTGCCGATTTCAAGTAATCCAACCATCTATGGATTGGTCTTTGCCGAAGCGGGCAATAACTGGAAAACCCTGCAAACCACCGATCCCTTCGATTTGAAACGGTCCGCCGGATTCGGGATTCGCTTTTTCATGCCAGCACTCGGGATGATTGGAGTTGATTTAGGATACGGTTTCGATGATATTGACCGTGAAGGCACGACCGGTTACGGTAAACCAGAAGGCTGGAAAACTCACTTTATTTTTGGAATGACATATTAAAATAAATACGGAGGAAACAGTGAAAAAAATCTTAATGATAATGGTTGGATTGCTGGTCATTGTCAGTGCTTCTGATTTGGTTTTTGCTCAGCAAATTAAAATCGGGTATGTCAACTCAGACCGGATTTTAGCTGAATATGATGAAGCCAAAGAGGCTCAGGCGAAGCTAGATATTGAAGCCAAAAAATTGGAAGATCAATATCGTGGTATGTTGGGCAAACTGGATAGCTTAAACCGCGATTTTGAACGCCAGAAAATGATCATGAGTGAGTCGCGGCGTACGACCAAGGAGAATGAAATTAATCAGCTGCAGCAAAACATTCAGAAATTCCAGGTCGAGAAAATGGGGCCTGAAGGCGAAATTTACCGCAAGCAGGCAGAGTTGGTGGGACCCGTCCTTGAAAAAATTAAAGCCGTAATTGAAAAAATTGGAAAAGAGAATAAGTACGACTACATCTTCGATACGGTAGCCGGTAACATTCTTTACGCTGAACCGGTTCATGATCTAACCGACAAGATCCTATACGAATTAAAACGAAGCCGTTAATGACTTATACTCTTGGCCAAATAGCCGCCATCGTCCAGGGAACTCTTGAGGGCGATGCAGCTGCAGTTATCACGGATATCGCCGAAATTCAGCACGCCCAGCCTGGGCAGCTTAGTTTCATTGCGAATCTCAAATATACCAAATATTTGAGCACCACCGCGGCTGAGGCATTACTGGTAGCAAAAGACTTCGAAGGAAAATTTAAAAACCTCGTTCGGGTAGAAAACCCAAACTATGCCTTCTCGATACTGATTGCTCACTTTCGCCCACCCATCCCGTTACCCAAACCTGGGATTGACCCATCTGCCAAGATTGCCAAAAGCGCTAAATTAGGCCAGGAAATTTACATTGGACCGAACGTCATCATAAGTGATCAAGTCACAATCGGCGATCATTCTATTCTCTTTGGCAACACTTATATTGGAATAGAATCACGAATTGGTTCAGCTGTAATTATCTATGCCAATGTCAGCATCTACCATCGCTGCGTAATCAGTGATAACTGCCGGATTCATTCGGGAACCGTGATCGGCAGCGATGGATTCGGATTCGTTCGTACCGATACCGGAATTTCCAAAATTCCCCAGGAGGGTGGCGTTATTATTGAAGAGGATGTCGAAATCGGTGCCAATTGCGCAATTGATCGGGGAACTTTAGGTAATACAGTAATCGGCAAAGGTACTAAGCTGGACAACTTGATTCAAGTCGCTCATAACGTCAAAATCGGTCAGTATTGTTTCTTTGCCGGACAAAGCGGTGTCGCCGGCAGCACTCAGATCCAGGACGGTGTCACGATCGCCGGGCAGGTCGGGATCGCTGGTCATCTGACCGTCGGCGAAGGAGCGACAATTGCGGCTCAGTCGGGCATCTCAAAGGACGTTCCACCTCATACTATCATGTTCGGTTACCCCGCTCAGGAACGCCAAAAAGCCTGGCGCGAATTAGCCAACATTCGTTCTATACCTGATTTAAAAGAACGTCTAAAAACGCTCGAAAATGAAATTACCCAGCTGAAGCAAAGGACTTAGCTATGCCAAGAAACCAACGCACCATAAAAAATCCTGTCTCAGTTTCAGGAATTGGACTACATACCGGAGTTCAAAGCACCGTCACTTTCAAACCAGCTCCGGAGAATTCCGGCATTCGCTTTGTTCGCACTGACGTCGAAAACTGCCCCGAAATAATTGCCGATATCAATGACGTGACCGATATCTCGCGGGGCACAACAATCGCTAAAAACGGAGTCCAGATTCACACTGTGGAACATGTTCTGGCGGCAGTGGCAGGTTTGGAGATTGATAATATCTCAATTGAGTTAAATAATATCGAACCGCCGGTTTGCGATGGTAGTGCAATCGAATTTGTCAAAGCCTTGAAAAATGCCGAAATCGAAGAGCAGAACGTTATCCAGGAGATTCTGGTAATTGATAAAATCATTCAGTATACCGATCCCCGCCATGGGGTTGATGTGCATGTTTTACCGGCTGATAGTTTTCGGATTACTTTTCTGATTGACTATAAAATTCCGGCAATTGGTACTCAATACTCTGCCATGTATTCACTTTCTGACGAATTCGAGACCGATTATGCCGCTGCTCGTACGTTCTGCACTTTAAGCGAGGTCGAGCAACTAAAGAATATGGGGCTAATCAAGGGTGGCAATGTCAACAATGCGGTCGTGTTCATTGATCGGGATATTGATGCCCATGAAATCCAACATCTGAAAGAAATGTTCCATATCAAGAGTGATATTGTCCTCGGTCGCGGGGGAACCCTAAACGGCGTTGAACTGCGCTATTACAACGAAGCTGTTCGACATAAAATCCTCGATTTGATTGGCGATTTAGCCCTGCTGGGGATGCCGGTTCAGGGTCATATCATCGCTGCTCGCAGCGGTCATGCCCACAATGTCAATCTGGTTAAAAAAATCCGCAAGGAATATGAAAAGATTCTGATCCGTGATCGTTTCCAGCCACGGAAAGTCCAGGGCGCACTATTTGATATTCATGGCATCGAACGGATCCTGCCCCATCGCTACCCATTTCTACTAGTTGACCGGATCATTGATATGAATCCCGGCGAGACGGTAACCGCCATTAAAAATGTCACTATCAACGAGCCCTTCTTTGCCGGTCATTTCCCGGCGCGTAAGGTTATGCCGGGCGTACTAATCATCGAAGCCTTAGCTCAGGCCGGTGGACTATTGCTCTTAAACACGATCAAAGAGCCGGAGAAAAAACTGGTTTTGTTTACTGGATTGGACAATGTTCGCTTCCGGAAACAGGTCACCCCGGGCGATCAAATCCGCCTGGAAGTCAAAATGATCCAATTCAGATTATCAATGTGCAAAATGAAAGCCGTTGCCTTTGTCAATGATGATGTAATTGTCGAAGCGACGATGATGGCTTCGATCTCAGATATGTAATTAGGAGTTCTATGATTCATCCAACCGCAATTATCGAATCGGGTGCCGTTATTGGCAAAAATATTACTATTGGTCCATATACTTGGATCAATAGCAATGTAATCATCGGTGATGATTGCGAAATCGGTTCACATGTAGTCCTTTGCTC
Organism: uncultured bacterium; assembly: GCA_964485745.1. Classification (GTDB taxonomy): domain Bacteria; phylum Fidelibacterota; class UBA2242; order UBA2242; family UBA2242; genus CAZAKO01. The sequence goes on along the minus strand of CAZAKO010000032.1, from coordinate 8,507 downwards.
CGGGACCCGGATCGGAAATGAATGCAAAGTCCTGCATCATGCGATAATTAGCGGGGTTCCTCAGGATTTGAAATTCGGCGGCGAGGCAACCACGGCTGAAATTGGCGACCGAACCGTGATCCGCGAATTTGCGACAATTAATCGTGGTACCAAAGCCCACGGTAAAACCTCAATCGGAACTGACTGTTTGATAATGTCTTATGTTCATCTGGCACACGACAATATCGTCGGCAATAATGTGGTCATCGCCAATGCTTCTAATGTCGCCGGTCATGTGGAAATCCAGGACTGGGTAATTATCGGCGGTATGGTTGGCATTCATCAATTTGTCAAGATCGGACAGCACAGTCTGATTGGCGGGCATTACCGGGTTATCAAGGATGTTCCTCCGTACATTATTGCCGCCGGCGAACCGTTGAAATATGAAGGAATAAATCATATCGGCTTAAGGCGTCGAGGCTTCTCCAATGAATCCCTCAAAAGCCTAAAACATGCCTATACGCTGATTTACAACTCGCCTGACAATGTTTCCGACGCAATCAAAAAGATCCTCGAGGAAGAGGTGCAGTCGCCGGAAGTTCAAAATGTAATCGCCTTTATCAAAACCAGTGAGCGCGGGATTATCCGTTAGTTCACTCCACCGATGAACGTAATTTAATTTGCTAAGACTAATAAAAATTTTGTCAATTTTAATCTTGGTTAGTGCTACAGCTGATTCTTTCAGTCTGCATCTAAGCGGCACGGCAATCTCTGACCTCCGGGCAGCTTTATCACCTCTGGGAACTGTAATAGTTACTGAACAAACTCCTCCTACTCCCCTACTCGGTTCCGATCAGCCGCCGCTCTTAGCCCTGGGTGGAACACTATTAAGCTGGGGGTTGCCGGCAACCAATTCGCCCATAATGGGATATCCATCGGTCTGGCTGGCAGTTTCGGTTTCACCTAATCTGATCGTTGGCGGTAATCTGGCAGGTTTTAATTGGCTCGACGATAATATTCAGAGTGTCGGACCATTTATCAGCACCTCCTGGGGAAACAACCAGAAATTCATCAACGCCTCGTTCAACATTCAGCATCTCAAAGGACCTGACGATTTTCACGTTCGGGATATTGCCTTCAGTTTATCCCAAACAATCAAATATCCTATATGGTTATTTGCGGCAGGCTATACGGCGCATTTTATGCAATTCAAGGTCCGGGTTAAAGAACCGCAAAACTATCAGACAATTAAAAATATTGATCAGGGACTTTTCCGCTTCAGTGCTTATCGACAATTAGGAAAATCATTCCAAATCGGCAATGAGCTGTATCTTTCAACCGAATCAATCATGACAAATTTAGTGCTACTGCTTTACTTTTAACAATTTCAATGAAACGCATCTCAATCCTTGGTTCAACTGGTAGTATTGGGGTCAATGCCCTGCGAGTGGTGGCAGCGAATCCCACTCAATTTGAAATTGGCTATCTCACCGCCGGTTCAAACGCCCAGTTGTTAATCGAACAAGCCCGAATGTTCCACCCGCGTGCCGTGGCGATTGCCGCTGAATCCCAGGTTGATTCGGTCAAATATGCCCTCAAATCCCTGGGAATCGAAGTAATCGGCGGGCAAGCGGGCATTCGCGAAATTGCGCAAAAAAACGATGTTGACCTGGTGCTCAATGCTATCGTCGGAACCGCCGGTCTGGAACCCAGTTATCAAGCCCTAATGGCAGGTAAAAATCTGGCTCTTTCCAATAAAGAATCACTGGTTATGGCAGGTCAATTAATCAATCAAATTTTGACTGAAAAAAAATTGAGTCTATTTCCGGTTGATAGTGAACATAGCGCCGTCTGGCAATGTCTTCTGGGCGAAGACCGCCAGACGATTCGGAAAATAATTCTAACCGGTTCAGGCGGACCTTTTCGGACGCTACCGCTGAATCAGTTTCCCCAGATTACTCCGGAAAAAGCACTGCAACATCCGACCTGGAACATGGGCCGCAAAATTACCATAGACTCGGCGACACTGATGAACAAGGGCTTGGAAATAATCGAAGCTCACTGGCTGTTTGCACTGCCGGCAGATAAAATCGAGGTGATTATTCATCCGCAGTCTATTATTCACTCGATGGTCGAATTTATTGACGGTTCAATCAAAGCTCAACTGGGCTTACCGGATATGAAATTACCGATTCAATTGGCGCTCAGCTATCCCGACCGAATTCCCGCCAATTGGGAGAAAACCGAATTGAGTAAAATCAAAGAACTGACCTTTGAAACGCCTGACTTCTCAAAATTTCCAACCATCCCCTTAGCCTATGAGGCGTTAAAGCGCGGCGGCACGGCACCGGCAATTTTAAATGTGGTCAATGAATGGACAGTCTATGCCTTTTTAGATCATAAAATCAAATTTCAGGATATCGCGCGCTATATCGCTGAAGCCTTAGCGACAATTCCAATTAAAGACCATCCGGATTTGGAGGAAATTCTGACAACGGAACAATCCGGTCGTGAATTTGTTGAACGGAAGGTTCGCCAAATCGCCTAGAAAGGAAACATTCGCAAATGATAACGGTTCTGGCAATTCTCTTAGTCATCGGTGGCGTAATATTTATCCACGAATTGGGTCATTTCACTTTCGCCAAACTTACCGGGATGCGTGTGGAGCGATTCTCAATTGGTTTTCCACCGCGCTTATTCGGTAAAAAGATTGGTGATACCGATTACTGCATTTCGGCTATTCCTCTCGGCGGCTACATCAAAGTTGCCGGTGTCATTGACGAAAGCATGGATGTGGCCGGAGTTCAGAGTAATGAACCCTGGACCTTTGAAAATAAAAAAGGTTATCAAAAGGGTCTGTATATATCGGGTGGGGTCATTTTCAATATCTTTTTCGCGGCCCTGATTTTTACTTTATTAACCCTTAAAACCGGTATCTACGATCCCAAACCCGATCCAATCGTTGATGAAGTCATTCCCGAATTGCCCGCCGCCACTGCCGGAATTCAAAAAGGTGACATTATTCTGGCCATAAATAATGCCCCAGTCACTACCTGGAACGACATGACCGAGGCAATTCATGCCGTCCCAAATGACTCAATTCTGATTCGCTGGCAGCGTGGTACAACCATCTATGAGCAGAAAATCCTTACCGTGTCAAATAAAATCCTGAAAGGTGCAAAATTTGTAGAAGTCGGGATGGTGGGCATTAGTCCCCAATTTATTCACCGAAAAGCCGGATTATTCAAGGCAATTGGCAGCGGATTCGAGAGTGCCTGGTACTGGCTGAAGGTCACCGTCATTTCCTTAAAAATGTTAATAACTGGCGAAGAGTCGTTAAAGAACATCGGCGGACCAATTTTCATTGCCCAGTTAGCCGGTCAATCGGCTAAATCCGGATTGGCATCGCTGGTGGGGTTGATGGCAATTATCAGTATCAATTTAGCCTTTATTAATATTCTGCCAATTCCGGCTTTCGATGGGGGGCACCTGCTGATAGTCGGAACCGAAACAATTCTGCGCCATCCCCTCTCTATTAAAACCAAATTGCGGATTCAGCAGGTTGGCTTGGCAATCATTCTGACCCTCATGGTAGTTGTTTTCTACAATGATATCGCTCGTCTGTTCCGCGGCGGGATGTAAAAAATTAACTCTGAGTTTTAGAGATTAAAATTCCAGAATAAAACCGCCAACCGGAAATAGTGAATATTGGGAGATGCGCGAAATCGTCCCATCTCCGTTATAAGTATAGTCCCAGATATTATCTCGGTTATATATATTTTGAATGTCAATATACATAACCAGATTGACCTTTTTAAAGATATAACGCTGGTTGTATTGAATATCCAACCGGTGATAAGCCGGAAAACGGCTTGTGTTATAATCCTGTTCGGAAGGTACATACCAACGCCGTAAATAAGGATCATAAGTCGGCTTGGTATAGGGTTTACCACCTAGATACCGCCAGCGGACACTGAGTTCGACCTCATCCCCAAAGGGCATTAGCCAGCCGGCAATTTTATATACGGTGGTCTCTTTCAGTTGCTGATACCAGGACTTGTCCATTAATTTTTCACGATAACCAAAAACAACGGTTAACACCTGCCGATAATCAAACGGCGCATTATATTCCCTATCGGGATAGCGCGGATCGGACTGCTTGGCAACGTAATAGGAATAACTACCAATCCAGTGAAACCGATCAAAGAGTTTTTTCTGAATGAATAATTCGACTCCTTCAACGTGCCCCTTGCCAGTGCTCAGCATCTGGTAATCCATATCCAGCGAATCGAGGGTGGTTTGGGATTTATAAATGCTGATATTATGGTAGCGCCGCGAATAAAGTTCGATTGTTGCACGGATGTCCCGGGCAAATAAATGTTCGAGTCCGATGACAAATTGGTCAGTATATTTGCTTTTAAGGTGCTTGTTAGCCGGATCAGCTAAGAGAAGCAAATTTAGCGGCGATTGATAGTGCCGACCGTATCCAGCATTGATTTTAGTAACCGGTGTCAAACTAAAAGAAATTCCCAATCTGGGCGAAACACTCTGGAATTTGGTATAGGCGAAGTAATCCCAGCGTACACCGGCTACAATGGTCAGCTTTTGCCAGGGAGAATATTTCCATTGCAGGTGAGTCGCATATTTGGCCGTGTAGATATTTTCATCGAGGTTTAAAGCCGGGCTAATCCTGACCGTATCAACCACGGCTGAGGAGTCAATAACCCCGGCAAGCGGCCAGTCATGGGTGATTTGCGCAGCTGGCGCGCCATTTAAATAATAGGCATAACCAAAGATGGTATCCCGATCAGCCCAGTAATAGGTGTCAAAATTCAGATTCTTAAGACTAAAGCCGGTAGTAATTTCATTGCCTTTATCAATCCGATAAACCAAATCCCCTTTGAGACTGGTTTCGGTTTCGGTATTATTGGTGCGAAAATAGACCGCCCCATTATCATAAAAACCGCGATACCACCAGTTATTTGCCACCTGGGATAGCGTCAATAAGGAATAGGTATTGGAATTCCAGAGACTTTTTAGCGAAAGACCAGTAGCGTATTCATAGCCGCGGACATTGACATTTTCCGCCCCGCGTGAAGCCTTTTTATCCTGATTAACCACGTCAATCCGGTCTTTGCCATAAATCCCATTCCAGATAAGTTTGTGTTTGGAACTCAGGTCGTAAACAATTTTTCCCTGAGTATTATAATATTGCGGAACTGCGGTCAGACCGGTATTAGCAATAATCAGATCGAGAAAGCTTTTATGATAACTGAACAGGTACGAACCATTTTTACGATTAAATGGTCCTTCAACCTGTGCCCCTATTCCAGACATTCCCATATCGAGATTCGATTCGAATTTCTCACGGTTGCCTTCGCGCAGTTTCACATCCATAACCGATGAGGCTTTGTCACCAAAGCGGGCCGGAAAGGAGCCTGCATAAAAATCAACATTATCAATAAAGAGTGGATTGATCATACAGACTGGTCCCCCACCCGTACCAATTTCACCGAAGTGATTCGGATTGGGGATTTCGATATGATCCATCACAAACAAGTTTTCACCCGGAGCGCCACCGCGCACGACAATCTCGTTATATTGATCTGACCCGGAAACTACCGAAGGTAAGGATTGCATCATCCGCTGCACATCCATCGAACTGCCCGGATCATTGATTATTTCGGTGAAGTCGACACTCCGGTCACTAATGACGGCATCTTTAGCTTTTTTAAAGAAATCCGCAGTAACAACAACACCTTCCATTGCCAATACGGTTTGCACTAAATCAATATTTAGGATCAAGGTGCGGTCGGGGCTAACCGGTAAATTCAGCTTGGTCTGCGGTTCATAGCCCATCATCAGAAAGCGGATATGATAGCTTCCCGGACGCAAATTTCTTAAATAAAAACTCCCATCCAGATCGGTCGCAGTACCTTGATCGGTGCCAACCAACATCACGCTGACACCCGGAAGCGGCTGCTGGGTTTTATTGTCAACGACAATCCCGCGGATATGACCCGAGTGCATCTCTTCTGCTATGGGATTAAGCACCAGTAGTAAAACAGCTAAACCAGTAAATAGACTTGAGTTCCTCATAAAATCACCTCAAATGTAACCTATAAGTTAAAACACATAAAAATAGCGGTTAACTTTGATCATTAATAAGTTAGTAGGTTGTCAAGTGTTAGTCAGGATTTACGGAATTTGTGACCTCCAATAAATCAGAACAATCCGGTGATATTGCCTTGATCATCAATATTGACTGATTCGGCGATTGGATTGACTGGCAATCCGGGCATCAGTAAAATTTTACCGGTGATTGGGACAATAAATCCTGCCCCGGAGGAGATATTTAAATTGCGGACTGTGATTAAGAAGTTAGATGGTCGCCCGAGTAAATCGGGATTATCGGAAAGACTACTCTGGGTTTTGGCAATACAAACCGGCAGGGTCGCGAGACCGAGTTTTTTAATTCTTTCTAAATCTTCGGCCGCCGCCGCGCTAAACTCAACGGCTTGCGAACCATAGATTTCGTGACAGACGGTCTCGACTTTCTGTTCAATCGAGCTGTTTAATTCATAAAGTGGTTGATAGTGGTTTGGATGATCGGCTAAAACCGCGACCCTTTCCGCCAATTCAACCGCACCGGTACCGCCTTCAAAGTAAGAATTGACGACAATGGCTTCCGTTCCGTGCTTAGCAGTAAGTTCCTGAATTACCTTGATTTCCTCATCGGAATCATGAGCGAAGCGATTGATCGCAACGATTGCAGGTACTTTAAACTTGGCGATATTCTCAAGATGTTTTTCAAGATTCGGGAATCCACGACGGACGGCAGCCCGATCCGGTTTTTTCAGTTCATCTTTCCGGCATCCACCATGCATTTTCAGCGCCCGGGCAGTTGCCACCAGAACCACAATTTTCGGATTTAGATTGACTTGTCGCGCAACAATGTCGAAGAATTTTTCAGCTCCCAAATCGAAGCCGAAGCCAGCTTCGGTAACCACAAAAGGTGCGAGTTTGAGCGCCAATTTCATCGAAAGGCTGGAGCAGGTGCCCTGGGCAATATTAGCAAAAGGTCCACCATGCACGAAAGCTGGGGTTCCTTCACTGGTCTGCACCAAATTAGGCTTCAGCGCATCTTTCAGTAAAGATGCCACGGCACCACAGATTTTCAGGTCACTTAGAAAAACCGGTTGTTTATCGAAAGTGTAGCCTAAGAAAATTCGACCGAGGCGGGTTTTCAATTCTGAAAAGGATTCTGCCAGACCATGAATCGCCATGATTTCGGAAGAGGCCGATATGGTAAAACCAGATTCCCGCGGAAATCCATCGGACATTCCACCAAGTCCAATGATCGTATTACGTAACGAGCGGTCATTCATATCCACGACCCTGTCCCAGGCACTGCGCCGGGGATCAAGCATGGGTTCCTTCCGCCGGAAAATATGATTATCAACCACCGCTGCGATCAGGTTATGAGCCGCCGTAACTGCGTGGATATCGCCAGTAAAATGCATATTGATGTCTTCAATCGGATGAACACAAGATTTGCCGGCGCCGGTGGCGCCACCTTTCATCCCGAATAGCGGACCAAGCGAAGGTTCACGCAGGGTCACAATGGCTTTCTGACCGATTCGATTCAATCCCATCGCCAGCGCAATGGCGGTGGTGGTTTTACCTTCTCCCGCCGGAGTTGGGGTTATAGCTGAGACCAAAATTAATTTCCCATCGGGTTTTGACTTTAAGCGATCGTAGACCGAAATATCAATTTTAACTTTGTAGCGACCGTAGAAATCTAAATCATGTTTTATGATACCCAGATCAGCAGCAACTTCCTCAATTGGTCTTAACTTCAATTTTGAGCTGTTGGACTGTTTACTTTTCATTCACACTCCCATTCTTACTGCCTATCTCTAATATAAAAAATAACACATTGAATTAATAAATGCGAACCCTTTAAATGATTACTTAACGGAACAATGATATCTACCGGATTTCTGAAAGCCGCCAAAATACGAATCTTTCTTATTTCCTCCGAACAAGATAGTAGTCACTCGATAGTCGAGAAAATAGAGCTAATCATTGCACAGCCAACTCTTCGACAATGAGTAATGTTATCCCAATCTTAAAATGAAAAAATAGTACCGACAATCTGAAATATTGATGTAACTGTCTATTTGCCTGCCGAACTTATTTTTCGGTAAAGTCTGCCTGGTCTTTGTTGGTTGGCTCTTTTGGTAGATTAAATCCCTTCACCAAAAGATAGAGTCCAACCGCGACCAGAATCACCGGCCAATAGCGAAAAATACCCCACAGACGGCCATAAAATAGACAAGCCAGGACAATTAGCACCGTCGCCGGGATCCACAGCGCATTCCCCTTAGGCCCGAAGATATACATTAGGATAAATCCCAGTCCGGGTGCCAGAATAAAAGTCGGCCAGAGTTCGTCCATCCGGCACCAATAACCCTGATTGGTATAAAAGAACAGCACCCCGATGACCAGCAGAATAGTACCGGGCA
>CAZAKO010000031.1:16248-19627 GCA_964485745.1 uncultured bacterium | reverse complement strand
CGATTCCTCTTAATCGTCCTGATAGCTTCCTTTTTATTCATTAAATACTGCACCGGTACAGTCCAGGCTGACGTATTCGTGCAAAAAAATTCAGCAGCAGTTGACCAGGACTCACTCAATAATCAGGACGCAATCATCCTGACCCTACGCTTACAAGAAGGAATTTTTCTTGATACCCTTCTGCAAAATGAAATCCTGAGGGTTTTACAGGCTACCCGGAATCAGTACGATACTCTGCAATCTATCCATGCCTTTCCAGATTATGTGGCAAACCAGCTATTACTCAAATCGGAGGCAGTCTGGACTCAAGCTTGGTATCAGGGAGAACTGCTGACCGGCAATCCGGCAATAGATTCCTTAACCAATCTTTATCAGATGACTACCGTGGACACTCTCTTTCTACAATGGTTTGTCCTGAACTTTGCCCAGCCGCTAAAAATGACACGCTTAGCGGATGTATATCAAGCAATTCCTGGGGTAATCTGTGCCGAACCAAACGGTCATATAGGCGACGGCGATAACATTGAGGGATTCAAAAAAAACAATGTCTGGCATCTGGTATTTTCACATGGCTGGGACGATTGCCCTTCCGGTTGCATCAATCGCTACTACTGGTACGTTACCGTCAGTGAAAATCTAACCGTCCAGCTGATCCAAGAGAGAGAAAAAGACCTCACTGAACCTTCCGTTTTTCTCTGGAATATCCCGCCGCGCTATGCCGCCACAGTTTTTACCAGCGCCGATGAACTGCTTACCACAGCTCAGTATTCAGCAGATTGGTGGATCAGACGCCATGCCATTGAGGTTATCGGCAGACTCTTTATATATGAAGATCCGTGGGTCGGCGAGGATCTGGACAATCTTACTCGATTCGAATCCATTCGAACCGAACTACTCTCCCACCGCCAAGACGTAGTTGCACTACTTATTCAACTCCTCAATGATCCCGATCCGGATGTCAGCGCCTCCGCTCAATGGACATTGAATAAATCGCTGGGATTGGCAGGTGGAACTTTAACCTATTATTTTCCTATGCAGGTTGGCAATCGGTGGTCATTTTCACCAAACGACCTGCTTGCCGAGGCAATTGTTGACTCTGTTCAGATTAACGGTTACACGTATTATCAATTCAACAAGTATTTTTATTTTCCTAACATCTACCTGCGGATGAGCTCTGATAATAAATTATATCTTAGATCCGAAGATTATGAACAGGTCTGGCTCGATTTCTCAGCTAACATCGGCGACTCCTGGATAGTAACCGAACAAGTAAGTTCATTAAAATGGACAGTATATCTGGAGAGTAAAACCGATACCGTAATTGTACCGGCAGGGACCTTTACCAACTGCTACAGATTCTGGTTCAGTTTTGGCTGTTGCGATGGCGATTGGGTTGAATGGTATGCTCCCGGAATCGGACCGGTGCAGAGAATTGCATACAGTTATGGTCCTTATACATACCCCTTAGGAAGCGCTGTCGTGAATGGAATCTGCTATCCTGCCCAAACTGCCATCCGGGAATATCCCGATTTAGTAGAACCTGCCCAATTTGAGCTTCTACCAAATTATCCCAATCCATTTAATCCAACGACCACGATCAACTATGTTTTGAAAAAAGATTGCGAGCTATCATTAAAAATCTATAACATCCAGGGTAAGGAGGTCATAACTCTCGCAAATGAACCTCAGCAAGCTGGTTATAAAACCATCGTCTGGGATGCAAAAGATCACTTCGGGAAGCCAGTTTCGAGTGGGATTTATTTCTGCATCATGAAAGCCGGAAATTTTAGCAAATCACAGAAAATAATATTGCTGCGGTGAATATGAGTGCTAAACCTTCAAGCTCATTAGATTATCATCGGAAAATGCTACCATGAAATATTTTAAAACATTGGGATTTGAACTGAGCTATCTGGCACTGCTCACCAAGGAAAAGGTAAAACCCCTCAGCCGCTGGGAAAATGGAAGCCCCTCGAGTGCCATCAAGGCACTGAGAAAATTAGGATTAACAACCCGAACCGTTGAGCGCAAGCTCCTCAACGGCAACACCACGGCAGAGCTGATTTTCAGTCAGTCGTCACATTATCTGGATTTCTATTGCAAACGGTTTGATAATACCTACATCAAAAAGGATTATGATACTATCGTTACCGAGGGTTTCTTATTTGGCTATCCAGGCTGCTGTACCGTGAATTTCGCTAAAAATGGTTACTCCGCGAATAATATCAATATCCGCGACCAGGAAATCCTCTTTCACCGGGCCTGTCCGGATTGTAAAATCACACCTTTACTGCTGCCCTATTATGAAAGGATTTATCAGGAATGTCAAAAAATTTTTACCGACCAGCAAATGGAGCGATATGGCTACTTTAAAAAATTGATGCCTGCCGCCGTCTTCTCTTTATCTATGCTATTTTCCGCAATCCTGGCTCGCGCCGCCGATCCCCACCTGCTGCCGCTTAAAAGTAACGACCTCGACCATAATTACCTGACCCCTGATGAAGAAATTCTTTTAGGTGTTCACAGCAATTACTTCCCGGTAGACAGCATTCCAGGACCGGTAAAAGCAATCGAATTCAAGGCACTGATTGACTCACTCCCGAAAGTTGATCCCTACCTGGGTGATCCTTTGCCAACATCTTCCTGCTATGTTATCGAAAACATGATGCGAGGCTCTATTGAATGCCCGATTTGCGGAGCAGATATCAATATGGGATATATCGAAGTTTTCAATCCAATGCGTGGACTTAGTACAATTATCTCCTATCTCGCACTCCACTTTATGGAAAGGGGCAGCTTCTCTTATGGCGATAGCAGTAATTACACGCGCACCAATATTACCCTACTTAAAAAGATATTCGCCTATTCCGATACGATTCACTTACTGATAAGAACTTCCAACGATGCGGACGATGACGGCTTACGGGACGATTACGAGGACGATTTCGATGCGCAGCTGAATAATCCCGACAGCAATAATAATCAATTATTGGATGGTGCCGAAGTCGCCGAGGAACTAATCATGGCAATCGCCGAACTACCTTTGATCGAGTCTCCTGCTGAACCGCCAACGGATTCGACTTACATCGAGGTACACCCCGTCTGGGGAGCTGAAAACTGTGAAATTTGCGGGATTTTGATTAACATGGGTCAAGTGCGCATTACTAATCCGGTCGCGCAGACCGAAATCAGCTTCCCGATTATCGGGCTGCATTACCTGGCACACGGGCGGTTTACCTACTGGGGCAGCACCAATTACGGTGAGATTGATGCCTTAGCATTAGCACGAGTTTTAGGAAAACAATCCACTGTGTCAGTATTGAAAAATTTGCCTGACCGGCATCAGCTTGCCCTGATGAACTTCCCCAATCCGTTCAAT
>CAZAKO010000031.1:1747-16148 GCA_964485745.1 uncultured bacterium | reverse complement strand
AAATTTGCCTGACCGGCATCAGCTTGCCCTGATGAACTTCCCCAATCCGTTCAATCCCGAAACGACTATCAGTTATAATTTGCCACATGGTTCTCATGTCACAATTACAATCTATGATCTACTTGGTCAGAAGGTAATTACACTGTTCGATGGTTACAAAGCAGCCGGAAGCTATTCCCTGAAATGGGATGGGAAAAATGAATCAGGTCGCATTGTTCCCTGTGGAATTTATAGCTATAGATTAGAGACTGATAAGGTTTCTCAGGATAAAAAGATGATTTTGCTGAAATAAATTTTAAACAGTCACGTGTTGATTTATTTAAGCAAGAAGGCAATTAAAATGATTAGAACTACTCACTTAAAAGTACTTTTAATTATCCTATGGATATATTGTATAAAATTTTGGTGTCTGACACACGCCAAAGTGATGAGTGATACCTCTTATTTCCCAATTAGTGTCGGCAATCTATGGACTTATCAAAATTCTGACAAAACCATGACACAAACTGAAACAGTCGTAGAAGCCAAACTAATCCGCGGAAAGTTATACTACAGTTTAGCCTTGTATGGATCTGGACCAAATTTTTGGATTCGAACCGATCAAAATAAGGTCTACATGCTTGACATTAGATCTTATACCGACACTACCGAACAAATGATTTATGACTTTTCAGCCAATGTGGGTGAAAGCTGGACGGTAAATGTAGCCGAGGGATCATGTGAATATGGCGGCGAAATCACGGTAATAAGTAAAAGTGATTCCCTTTATACACCTAAGGGAACTTTCAGAAATTGCATCCATCTCCAGCGCAGTGTACCCTGTTGTGATGCTGGACGAATTGACGAATGGTTTGCCCCCGGTATTGGAAACGTACTTTATTACGAAATCTTCATTTGGGGAATGGATGGATTTAGCCTAACGGATTTTAATATTACCATCTCGCCGATTATTCGCCATGATCCAAAAATGACAGAAACTTTTTACCTCTCCCAGAATTATCCCAATCCGTTCAATGCCGAAACGACGATTAGTTATCAACTATTTGATGACGAACAAGTTTGTCTGAGCATTTACGATGTTCAGGGAATACTTATTCGTGGCCTTATCAACAAGAAACAGCAGCGTGGATTGTATCAAATCATCTGGGGCGGTAAGGATAATCTTGGTTTAAACGTCGTTTCGGGAATCTATTTTCTTCGACTACAGACAACGAATCAACTAAAAACGATTAAGATGATTCTTCTGCAATGAGAAAATGCTAATCATGAAGACAATTTCCAGAAGATTTGGTCGAATATTTATATCACTTCTCTGAGCATGATAAATTGAGGGGACAATGTATCATTCACTCTCACTGACATTTTCACTAATCCTGGTAGTAACTTTATCTTCAAGCTCCATGGCTGATACTCAATGGAAAAAAATGAACCTGAGCGGCGGTGTGATTCTCGATATGCGCTACTTTCCAGATAGAAATAGTACAATGCTCGCCTGCGTTCAGAATGACGGCCTTTATCGGAGTACTAACCGGGCCGGCTCCTGGACAAAGGTAATTAACACTCCCTGTTACAACCTCGCAATATTAGAAAATGGAATCGCGTATGTCTCTGGTGCGGTTGGTCTATATAAAAGTACTGACTATGGAGAGAGCTGGAATATCTTAATTAATCACAAAACTAAAGCTGTATTTGCTTCAGAGGACGGGATGGTTGCGGCTGATACGGTTCTTAAAGGATATAACAACGACGGATTTTTATATCCCTGGATCATAAGTCTGGATTATGGTCAAACCTGGCAGGAATGGGAAGGAACTCGAACTTATCATCCAGAGTCCTTATTACTATATTATGTTAATGATTTCCAGCGAGGAATTATATTCCATAAATCCAAATCTATTATCAGATATGAAAAAGGCTATTTGTTTCGCTCACATTGCGATAGTCTTTCTCAATGGATACATGTCCCAAACGACAATTCTAAGTACAATCCTATTTATTTAAGTAATTCTTCCGCTACCAGTGATACTTTGTTCAGTTACAATAAACACTACGATTTTCACCCAATAGGCGGCATCGGTGGTGGTATTTCTTATAGCACCGACTGGGGGAAAAACTGGAATTATATTGTTGGTGAATCATCAACGGCATTGGAAATAAGCGGGATTTATGCCTTCATTGGTACGGAGTGGGGAAAGCTAATCCGTTATAATTTCTCTAATAATTCCCAAATGAAAATTGGGTCATTCGGAGGAGCCATTTCCTCGATTGACCTCAACCATCTCGCTTCTGGCGAGATAATCGTTGCAACTTATGGTGGTATCTTCAAGACATATGATAATGGTACATCCTGGCAAAAAAGTGATAAGGGGATATATAAAAACCAGGTGATCGGGATCCAGGTAATCCCAGGAGAAAATGAAATCGAACGAATTATCGCCGCTACTCGTTATAATGGTCTATTAGTTAGCGACGATGGCGGCTGGACCTGGAAATTGCAGACTCCTGAAGTATATATCTCACCGGGTCTGTTAAAAAAGGCTCCATCTAATCCGAATTATCTTTATGCCGCTGGACCATTACTACACCATTCTTTAGACGCCGGTAATTCCTGGACAACTTTATATCCGCAATATGATGATGATCCAAAAATCATACATTATGGTGGATATAGCAGTTCAGTTGATCTAGATCCCGATCCAAAAAATGCATTACATATCTTTCTTAGTTATTTCGATCGCTCAATAGATTACTTAGTCGGAATTCATAACATCGATGTTTCATTAGAATCCAATGATGAATGGCAATGGTTATTCAAAAAGTGGGCTGGTAATATGTACGATCAGACATTACTGAACCAAATTGACACAATAAATCAATGCATCTGGATAACTCAAAGGGGCTCTGAATTTGATTCAATCTCCCCCAAAATCCTGGGTATCGATCCAATCACAGACAGCGTGAAATATCAAATAGCTTTACCCAACATTGCATATTCTTTTAACTGGATTGTGATTGACAGCATCGTTTTATATGGAATGGATGAATCAAATCAGATATGGCGTTCAACTAATCTCGGAAATGAGTGGAATTCGGTTTCATTGAATTTCAACCAAACCCAATACTATAACGACTACCATATTTTTACAATTCCTATTCAATTTATTTGGCATGCCGAAGATAGTACAGTGTATTTGCTCCATTGGGGCTCAGGAGTATTGATTAGTAAAGACCTGGGTGAAACCTGGGAATTTCAAAATGACGGCCTGGAAAACCTGACCGCTTATCAGCTTGAATTTTCCACTAAGAATCCGTCCATATCTTATCTTGCTGCAGGTGATGGACTGTACATTCGCGGAACCGTTTCCGGAGTTGAAAATGAGGTTTCTTCGAATCCCGTTAAATTCACACTTTCCCAGAATTATCCCAATCCCTTCAATCCCGAAACGACCATCCGGTTCGAATTACCGCAAAATTCCAACGTCAGGCTCGAAATCTACAACCTCCTGGGTCAAAGAGTAACGACCCTATTAGACAGCCCTAAACCAGCCGGTCATTACACTTTGAAATGGGATGGCACAGACCAGAACGGCAATGATGTCGCCAGTGGGATTTACTTCTATAAATTAGTTGCCGGAGACTTTAGCCAAATCAAAAAGATGCTCTTGACAAGATAGTACCTATTCATAAATACCAGACTCCTCTATAATTTTAGAAAGAGATCAAAAAATAACAGTTAACCAAAAGGCTAAGATGAGAGAAAGAAAAATCTGTTTTTCTATCCTAATGGTATTCTCAATCCTGGTTGTGTTCGCCGAGAATGGCTTTGCCTCTCTCACCCGAACCAGAACCATGGGGGATGTCACAATGATTATCAGAGACGATGCCAATCTCTGGATTTTTCCTGCGACAATTTGCAGCAATGCGAATCTTGCCAATTTCGAGTTGGGTGGAAATTCCGAACTCCTGAGCTACTATCCACCCAACTACGGTTTCGATAAAAGCGTCGGAGGAATCATCACCTGCGGTAAATCCCGGAATGGCAAGATTGGTACTTACTGGAGTGAGACGGTTAGTCGTAATTCTTTCCTGACTTACCCATCAAGCACGGGAAATACCGATAGCAAATTAGACCTGCTCTATGGCAAGCCTACGAAAGATGGAGCAATCGGGATGCACTTCGAACACCATGCAGATTTATACAAAACCACTTCGGGAGACAACAATAGTAAAATCTCCAACACTCGCAGTCGTCTGGACATAGGTCAATCTACCACCAACCGTGATTTGGCGTTTGGCTATCAACTAACTACCTATTATAATAAAGCCGGTAGTAATGACGCTCAAACGATATACAATCATCATCTTAACCTTAGTTATCGCAGATTCCGCAACGTAAGCGAAACTTTACTCATTACTCCTTTCATTACCGCCCAATTGGAATTAGAAAAAAATAACATTAATCACAGTGATGGAATCGCCGGAAATATTTGGGTGGGTTGCGGCACCAGTTATTTAATTGACGAACACGACTTGATCGTGCTCGGCTTAAGTGCAGTTTACTCGCATACGATATTGAGTTTCATCCAACAAGATAAAACTACCATTAATCTCGATCTGCCGTTTATTTTCGGTGGATTCGAATCCAAACCCGTGGATTGGTTAGCCCTTCGTTTTGGTTTCCAAAAGAAAATTCAGCGGTCGATAAATATCACGAAAAATAACAATTCAGAAAATAAAACTGATCAAACCCAAGCCCCTTTTGCGGCTACCGCCGGGATTGGACTAAAATATAAACGTCTGGAAGTTGACTTTTCCTACAATCTCAATTTTCTGCGAAGGGGACCTTATTTTCTCAGCGGCGAGGAAGGGAATTTAGGTAATCTGATCTCGATTAAATACACGCTTTAGGATAATATCAAACCCAAGCATAATGGAAACTAATAATCTTTAGCAACGGAGGACAATATGAAAAGGTACATTTTACTGCTAATCGCAGCTGGCATTTTAGCCGGTTGTACCGAAAAAATTATTTACGAAAACGGCGATCCTAATTCAAATACCGGCTCGATTGTCGGGCTGGTGACTCAGTTCGACAGCAATGCCAAAGTTATAGTTCGTCAGGTAGTGCCGATTGATTCAGCCTACATTAATCCGGCTGACGGCAGTTTTCGGATTGACAATCTTCAGGTTGGTAATTATGTAATCACCGTAAAAGCTGATAATTATGGCACCTACTGGATTCAAAATGTCTTCGTCAATGCCGGTGGGGTAACTTACATTGGGGAAATTACACTTTCTAAATTACCCGACCTGGTTTCCGCCCACTATCCCGCCGATCAGGCTGAAATTGTGTTTGACCGCCGCTACTCCCGGCTCTCGGTCTCTTTCCACTTCACCAAACCGATGGATCGGGAAAGTGTCGAGGCGGCGCTTTCGATTGATCCGCCTTGCGAAGGTGTATTTTACTGGGGCACCTATATGGAAGATGTTACCCCGATCTACTTCTGGGATGAACGAAATTACATGGCTTACTCAGACAACAGCTATGTTCTTTATCAGGGTGCAACCATTTCTACCTACAGTCAGGTCGAATCATTTACTTATCGCATGGCCCGCAAGGATTGCTACACTGATACAACCTATACAGTCACCTTATCAACAGCGGCCAAAGACACCGGGGGTAATAACCTTGATTTTCCGGTAATATTCAGTTTCAGTACGATCCAGTCGGCGCTGTCGCTAAATTCGATTATGACTCAACCAGAACACGGCGATATTTATGTCAATCCACTCGATAACGCCTCGATTTACCTGACCTTTCCGAAACGAATGAATCAAAGTTCGGTTGAAAACGCTCTGACGATTACGCCTGCCATGGAGGCTATTTTTCTCTGGACCGATGGCAATAAACTGCGTATATATTCCGGCGGACCTCTACAGACTGAAGCCTTATATGAAATCAGCATTGCCGAATCGGCTCTGGATCTTGACGGTGTTCCGCTGGGCGAACCCTTCAGTTTCTCCTTCGAGACCGCGCCGATCGAGATTACCAATACCTATCCGCAAAACGGCGAGATTTTTGTCTCATGTAGTACGTCTAATAACGAAATCACAATCTATTTCAATACCTATATGACTTTATCATCCATGAGAAACGCATTTACTATCAATCCCGCTATAGCCGGTACAATCAAGCGTGGAACACGATACTCGGATTATGACGAGCCCAAAAATGCTATCACTTTTATTCCATCGACGAGTTACAAGGTAAATACAAAATATACGGTGACCATTCAGACTTCCGCTCTCGACCTGCATGGTAATAATTTGAAAGAAGCATATACTTTCTGCTTCGTAACCGAACTAGAGTGAAAACGGATGCAAAATCTCCCAATATTTTAAATCATAAACAGCGGGTACATTTTATCGGTAAAATCCACTTAAAATAACCACAAATAAAATTCCTTTTCCCTTTCATTCTTTTTTCACTAAACTCAAGCCGATTTTATGCTCAAACTGATATTAAAAATTGTCTTGTTCGTTATATTGGTTCCACTTGTGGTCCTATTCGGATTGTTTCTCACGGCACCGAGCGGCTCGGAATTCATCCGTAAAAATCCAAATACAACTGCCTTGATCCGTCAGCGTAATGAAGAATACCAGAAGACCGGGAAAAAAGTCCAAATCCGGTGGCAGTGGGTGCAACTCAGTCAGATTTCGCCAAACATCATTCACGCCGTGATCTTGGCGGAAGACGTGCGCTTCTATCAGCATAATGGTTTTGATGTAGAAGCTATTAAATTAGCCTTAGAGAAAAATATGCGGCGAAAGAAATACGCTATTGGCGGTTCAACAATAACCCAGCAGTTGGCTAAAAACCTCTATCTTTCGACCAAAAAATCTATCCCACGCAAAATCCGGGAACTGATTACCGCTTTCAAAATGGAGCGACAGTTGTCGAAAAAACGCATCCTCGAACTTTATCTTAATGTCATCGAATTCGGCAACGGAATTTACGGTGTGGAAGCCGCCTCGCAGTATTACTTTAGTAAATCAGCCGCCAAACTTAGTATTGACGAAGCCAGTCGCTTAGTCTCAATCATCCCCAGCCCGCGCCGGCACTCGCCCTATGATGGTTCCAAATTCACCGAACACCGCCGCAAATGGTTGCTGTCCTGGCTGTACAAAACCGCTTATATAGACTCAGTCCAATACGAAAGCCTGCATGGAGAAAAAATCGAAAATCTGCAGGCAACTATTGACTCAATCTCATCCGAGACTCCTGGTGCAGCCGGGATAAATCAATTTCTTCTTGAAGTGGATGATTCCCTTAATGCTGATCTAGAAAACCCATCCGGAGATTCACCGCTGGAAGTACAGGACGAAGCGGTTGACCGTTTGCCTTAGGCTATTATGCTTGAAGGAACGGAAAGATTTATTACCGGAATTTTCTCTCAGTCTCTTCTGCGGGAAATCTCATTCCAAACCATTCCGGCGATTTATCCCCTGAATACATCCTGAATAAACTTAATATCCTCGATACTCAGTGGCAGATCGGCGCCCCAGAGATTAGCCTCAACCTGTTGCCGATTGCGAAACCCCGGGATTACCGATCCAACAACCGGAAAACTTAGCAGATATTGCAACGCAAATCGGCTGAGCTGCTTTGCTTCACTCCCGAATCGGGCTACGACTTTAGCCATTTTCTGCTCAACTTTCATAATGTTCTCCAGCTTGAAATCAGCGGCAGTCTGGCGGTGGTCACCAGCCTTGAATCGGGGTGGATTTTTAGCGCTGTATTTATTCAATAATAATCCCTTTGCCAGGGGACTGAAAGCCACAAAGGACATACTCCAATCCCTTAGCAGGTTGGCAACTGGGCTTCCATCAACAATAAAATGATCATCTATGGCATTTGCCCAGCTTTGGATCACCGTCGGACGGACCTTCGGCACCAGCCGCAGAAAATCCTCATCGGAATAAGCCGATTGCCCGATTATTCGAATTTTACCCTCGTCTCTCAAGCGATAGACCATCTCAACCGCATCGTCTAAATAATAATCGTTTTTGCCAAAATCGCCATGATGAAAATAGTAGATGTCCACATATTCCCGTTGGAGGTTAACGAGTGATTGTTCCAGCTGCTGCCGGATATGCTGGGGTTCGTAAGCATGCGCCGCCGTCCCCGGAAACCAGCCAACCTTGGTCGCAATGATGACATCTTTACTGCGATTATCTAAACCCTTAGCTAACATTCGCTCTGCCCGACCATTACCGTAAACATCGGCGTTATCAAAATGAGTAACACCTTGATCTAAGGCATAGTGAATTGCCCGGATAGCCTCGCCTTCGTCCACATTCGCCCAGCCGTTGGGAACTCCGTTCACCCAATTCAAGCCGCCTAATGTCCAGCAGCCCAAACCGATTTCCGAAACCTCAATCTCCGAATTACCTAACCTGCGATATTGCATAAAGTCCCCATTCTATAATTTTATTATCAATTAAATCCCGGCTTATAGCGTTTCAGCATCAGCGACAGTGAAATCACCGTGACCGAACTCAGGGCCATCGCCAGACCGCCCAGTTCCGGTCGAAAAACAATTCCCAACAGCGGGTATAAAATACCAGCCGCCACCGGAATCAAAGCCGTATTATAGGCAAATGCCCAGAACAGATTCTGCTTAATTCTGCGCAATACCTTGCGACTCAAATCTATTGCCGTGATGACTCCCGACAGATCCTCATGCATCAAAACTACATCGCCACTTTCAATAGCTATATCTGTTCCTCGCCCCATGGCAATGCCGATGTCAGCCCGTGCCAGCGCCGGTGCGTCATTGATTCCATCGCCGACGAAGGCAACAACCTGACCATCTATCTGCAAATTCTGAATTTCCTTTGCCTTATCCTGCGGCAGAATATTTGCCCGCACCAAATCGATCGCCAAACTCCGGGCAACCGCAGCAGCCGTACGGGAGTTGTCACCGGTTAATAGTCCGACTTTGAATCCTTGCTTCTTTAATGCCTTGATTACTGCAGCCGCAGATTCCCTTACCGGATCGGCAATGCAAATCAATCCTGCCACCTGATGGTTTATTGCCACATTTATAACTGTATTACCAGCCTGCTCGAATTGTTCAATATCTCGTAAAACATCATCCGGAATAGTGACTTTATTGTCTAATAAAAGCGCCCTATTTCCGACAATTAATGACGCTCCTTTGATCCTCCCGACAATTCCTTTCCCACCGACATTTTTAAAATCCTCAACCTCAACTGGTATAATTGATTGCTCAGCTGCATACTTGCTAATCGCTTTTGCCAAGGGATGCTGGGATTTCGATTCTAAACTTGCCGCATATTGCAGCATCTGTCTTTCGTCCGAAATGTATGACTTTACCCCTACAACGGCAGGTTTGCCAGCGGTCAATGTGCCGGTCTTATCGAAAATCACAGTAGTTAGTTTGCCGGCAGTTTCCAGAACCGCACCATCTTTAATTAAAACACCAAGTTCGGCACCGCGCCCGATTCCAACCGTCACGGCGGTAGGTGTTGCCAGACCCAGCGCACAGGGGCAGGCGATCACCAGTATGGCAATCAAAGTAGTCAGCGCAAATAAAAAAGTGCTGCCAATGATGAAATACCAGACAATAAATGAAATAATTGCCACCATGAGAACCGTCGGAATGAAATAGCTGACGGCTTTATCGGCAATGCGCTGAACCGGCGGCTTTGAGCCTTGCGCCTGCTCGACCATTCGGATAATCTGAGCTAACACCGTCTCCCGACCTACTTTCTCCGCCCTGAAAACAAATGCTCCGTCTTGGTTAATCGTGCCGGCGATAACCTTCGAATTCTTTGTCTTAAACGCCGGAATTGACTCACCAGTCAGCAGCGCTTCATCCACATAACTCGCTCCGGATTCAACAATTCCATCAACCGGAATTCTACCACCGGGTTTGATGACAATCAGATCGCCGACAATTACTTCAGCCACAGGTAACTCGACTTCCTTGTCATCCCGTACAACCGTCGCCACTGCCGGTTGCAAAGCCATTAGCTTTTCGATGGACGCCGCAGTTCGCCGCTTAGCTCTAACTTCCAGAAATCGTCCCAAGGTCAGGAACGTCGCCAACAGCAATGCCGTATCGTAAAACATGAATTCCCGTGAAAGGATGATGCCAAAGGTTGCCAAAACACTCGCAACATAAGCGACACCCATTCCCAGCGCATACATCACGTCCATCGTTAGCGATTTATGACGTAATGCCTGATAGGCAGCTCTAAATATCGGATAACTAATATATAAAAAGACGGGGGTTACGCTTATAAATAACAAATAAGGCCAGAATAGCGGTAAATGGATTGATAGCACCATCGGTAGCATCAGGGAAATGCCGACGATAAAACCAATGATGAACCGGTTTTTCAGCATCCGGAGATTTTTAATAACGGCTGACTTCTTTACTAAGTCGCCATCATCATCTTCACTGCCCAGATATTGATAGCCTGCCGATTCAATAGCCTTTTTAAACTCAGTTAGCCCGACAATCTGACTATCATAGTAGACCTGCGCTTTTTCCGATGCCAGATTAACCGAAACATCCTGCACCCCATTCAGCGCCGATAGTGAACGCTCGATTGTCTTGACACACATCGCACAGTGCATGCCGCCAATTTTTAAGATAGCAACTTTCTGCTTTTGTATTTGACTCATTCAACATCCTGTCTTGTAATTACCATATCATCATTAGATTGTACGGTAAATCGGATGTTACAAGCTCCTTAGAACCACTCCTATTTATTCCAAATGATTTGCACCGATTCTTTTGCCAGGTCGAAGGTACTGCGCGACTTTGGCCATAAAATAATGCTGTTCCGAAATCCAAACAGGATTCCCGTTCGCACCCTCAAATGCGGCGTCAACCGATAAATAATTCCGAACGCGAGGGATTGCCAATTCTGGACGCTAGCTTTGCCGTTATTGTTAAAATATTTCGGCAAGTCCTGATCTAAGGAAAATTCCTCAAGTAACGCAAACTTTTTATTAATATATTTACGGTAGCCCACGGTGTAATGAAAAAGAAACCGTCGTTCCGGGACGACTTTAACATCGCCCGGCATTTGAACCATCCGAATTTGGATGCAAGTATTGTTCAAATTCACCTTTTTATCTAAAATCATTTCCAGAAATTTGAACCAGCAATAACTATCCGTTTGATCCCAATAACGGGGAATCGGCAGCCGCCAGACACCCGCCGATAGACCCGCTGAAACATTTTTCCGCGGAAAGCTCATTAGACGAAATGTTGACATCAGGCGCATAATACCCAGACTGCTCCGGGCTTGCACACCAAACAGTTCGATTAGCCGATCTTCATGACTGCGCCGATAAGCGGAAATCGCCGATAAACGCAATCGGTTTTTAAAATCTATTCCACCGTTTATCACAAAAAATAATTCGTTGTCAGCAAATTCGTAAGAATAGTCGGCAATTGATTGGGTCAGTCCGAACCAGAAAAAGCGGGATTTTATTTCCGACACGGTTGGAATTGTCAATAAATCTCCGGGTGCTCCCGCACCAGATAAGTCAATCTGGGCGGAGATTTCCCCGATAATCAGTAAAAATCCGATCAGTAGCCGCTTACCTGAATTCATTAGAACAAAATATCAGCCAGTATAAATTCGATCAGGCTGTCTTTATTCTCAATTCGATATGAGTAACGAATCCCCATGCCAAGCTCTAAATAGACCAAAGTCAATGGTGTCAGATCAAGATAAAACTCCAGTCCGGCAGAGCGAAAAAGATTGTTGTCTGCATTGCGACCTATGCCATAATCATAAAAAAGATTGGCTCTCAGCCGCTTGAAATAAAGCAGTGAACCCAACGCTAAATCGGGATAGCAGAGCGGCAGGGCATAATCCAGCGAACCAATCAGGAAAAGCTGATAATATCGCTGCCGGTAGCCTCTGACAAATTGTAGGCGGGTTGGAAACAGATAATTCTGCGCAAACTGATACTCAACAGCCAGGCTGCCCCTGAGACTATGATGTTTAAATAAACCTGGTAAATATTGTTTAAACGCACTGGATAGAAACCAATCGTAATAATCATCGCCTAATATTTTTGTCATATAATAGATGGAAAATTTCGAACCCCAGCGGGGATACAGATCACGAAAAGCTGCGGTCAGATAGGAGAAGTAATCAAATGAACCGGTAAAAGTAACTAACTTCCCATTGTCCGGTGTACCTAGTTCTCTGAAATTTTTACCCATCAAGTTGATGTATTTCAAAAATACACCACATTCTTTATTCTTCGACCACGGTCCGGTAGAACGATCAATGGGAATCCGGAAGCCAATCCCACACGAAACTTCATCCCAGACATCGGTGGTATCTTTGCCTGCTACCGTGTAATCGGCTACCCGCTCACCAAATCCGACTCCGGCATCAAGAATCGGGCGACGCCCGGCATAACTGACATTCAGATTCAAGGCATTTGTATTTTCACCCAGATGGTGCGTCACCTGAGCATCCAGCTGCATCGTATTCAGGAGATCATTAGATAGAAACCCATAAAATACATAAGGCGGCAGCGGCAACAGGTACCAGCTGTGAATGTTGATACTATTCCGCAGGGGATTGTAATCTTCAACTGGGTAATTCTTAGCCGGGATTTTTTCCGGCTCCAAAATATTTCCTCCCTGCTCCTGAGCAATCAGCGGCTGATAATACTCCACCCGACGAGGCTCTATTTTTTCCAGCGGAATCCAGCTATTCGTATCCAGCTGTATTTGGACAATATTCAGCCCTTCAATTTGATAATCGCAGAACAGCAGCGTACCATTATCATCAACAGCAGGATAAAAAGCTCCAAATTTGCGTGAGGTGACCTGATAGAGCCGACCGGATTGGATTTCAACCGCATAAATATTATCTATTCCCGACCAGGGTGAATCATAAAGTAAATAATCTCCAAAAAAGACCGGATAGGTAAGATCCTCACTGCAAAAGGGAATAATATCCCGTTCCATACCAGTTGTCAGATCTAATACCGTCAGCGCCCGCTGATTGTATTTCCCCCGGGTATAGACGATCCGCTGTCCATCTTCAGACCATGATGGGTTTTTGATTAAATAATTCTCGGGATTAGCAGGTTGCTGCAGTTCCATCCCGTTTTCAGCATCAAGGATTACCAGCGAACATTGCCGCTCCGGATTAAACTTTACCGCCGCAATTCGCTGTCCATCCGGAGCCATTGCCGGCGAAAAATATTTGCCCTTTTTCGTCATTTGTCTGCGCTTCTTTGTCTTCAAATCATAGACCACTATATCGGAAAAGCTCTGACCCGCCCAACTTGGATCAGGATTGGTCTCAGCCCAGGCAACCTTGCCGCCGTTGACCGAGATGCGCCCGGTTGCCCCGATCTGCAGCAGTTTCTTCTCCCGACCATCGAGATAGACCTGCACCAGGGTATAGGGATCCGCCATGCCACTCTTCAAAGCAATGATACTACCATCGCTCTGTTTATCGGGAAAAGTATAATTTGTCCAGATTCTGTTCTTCCAGTGATTAATTGTCATCGCCGGAGTGATTGTAACTCCCTCAATTTGATTCCGCCAGAGTTGCTCCAATTCGTCCATTGTCTTATTGTAAGTCTGCCTGGTATTATCACCGGTAATTTTTCTCATTGAACGACTAAAGGAATAAGGCCAAAAGGAATATTTTGAGGCGCGCCGCATGACAGAAGACCAGACCTCCGGTCCATCTTGCCGACGGCGATAAGTGACTAAGTGATAACCCAGATGATAATAGTTTGGATAGTAATCTTTATAGGAGCCTAAATAGGCTTTATAGTAGGAATAGCGCCGTCCGGAAAGCAGCAACGTCCGAATCCCCACGTCAAACATTGGCTGGCGACCACGCCCACCACTACTCAGAGCGGTCTCCATTCCGACCGCATCACCCTCGATAAACCAGAGCGGCGTGCCCCATATCGAAAATCCTGCCAGTCCTATTTCACCCATTAAAATCCCCGCCAGATGATTAAAGCCCTGATCGAAAGCATCCAGCTGCGCCATGTGGCGCCCTTCGTGAATCGCTAATAACTGATACCAGTCAATAATCCCGCTGGATTCATTTTGAGGTGGAACAGCATACCACTCGCTTTTCCTTGGCAGATACGCCACATAGCCATTGGCAATTGCGCCGCGGTTCGAAAGCACTATGGGCCAGCGCTTCATCCGAACTCGCATCGTCCTCTGCAGTGGACTGCGGACATATTCGAGTGTATTGGCAACTCGCTGACCTTCGGAGATTAACTCTTCTGGCACGATAATATTGAAGTGTTCCGAATAAATCTTCTTCCACTTAACTTCCGGTGGCTGCTGGTCAGGTC
>CAZAKO010000031.1:0-1647 GCA_964485745.1 uncultured bacterium | reverse complement strand
AAAGGAAGGAAACGTCATGACTATTAAGTTAACCAGTAGTGCATTTAAGGACGGGGCAATGATTCCCGCCCGATACACATGTGACGGCAAAGATATCTCCCCTCCACTGAATTGGTCAGAAGTTCCCGAAGGAACCCAAAGCTTCGCCTTAATTTGTGATGACCCCGATGCCCCGATCGGGACCTGGGTCCACTGGGTCGTTTATAATATTCCAGACAATGTAACCGCATTCCCCGAAAATGTACCGCCGCACAAATCTGTTATGTGTAACATTCTCCAGGGCATGACGGATTTTAGGCGAATCGGCTACGGCGGTCCCTGTCCACCCCGCGGAACCCATCGTTACTATTTTAAAATTTATGCCTTGGATACGATGCTAAACCTGCCAGCCGGTGCAACCAAACGGGAATTACTCAGAGCAATGGAAGGACACATCCTGGTTGAAGGGCAACTGATGGGAAGATATGGACGATAGAGGAAAAGCGTATCACGAAGTAAGTGTTATTTATTTTTCAAATGATGGAGTTTGATAAACTCAGCCCCTTTGAGAATCGCATTCTGATTTAATTCCACCAGATTCTTGCGTTTTAGGATATCGCCCAGCGAGTTCAGGACCAACTGCTGGGACATCAGGTCTTTATCCTCAATCAATGCTCCGGCAATGACCATATTGGCAGCTTTGGTGTTGCCCAGCTCATCAGCCATTTTCGTCGCCGGGATGGCAATAACTTCCACATCATCCCGCACCGGCTGGCGATCAATCAGCGAACTATCGTAAATAATCAAGCCGCCGGAAACGACATCGTTTTCAAATTTATCCAGTGAGGGACGATTCATTGCAATCAGGATTGTCGGATTAGCAACCAGTGGCGAACCAATCTTTTTACGCGAGATTTTAACGCTGCAGTTAGCCGTGCCGCCGCGCATCTCCGGACCATATGAAGGCAGCCAGGTGACCTGATAATTATGCCGCATGCCCATTTCCGACAGAACGGTTCCCAGACTCAGCACACCCTGCCCGCCAAATCCGGCAATCTTGACCTCCTCATAAACCGGTTTAGCAAAATAGGGTGCGGCTTCCCGCAGCTCCACCGGCGTGGCTTCCAGATCAAGGATATTATGTAATTCAGCATCCGCCACACTCTTGCGGGATAAATCGCGCTTTTCAAATTCCGCCGAAATGTCCTTTTTCATTCCCACCGTAAAGTATTTTTCCAGCACCTCTTTGACCCACAGTTTGGAGCGACTGGGCGACATCTTTAGTTGCGAAGGACAGGCAGAGAGTACCTCGACAAAGGCAAAAGCATTTTTCTCGATTTGTAATTTCAGCGCCTTCCGCACTACCTGACGGGCGTGCAGGGTGGATTTGGTATCAGCCAGCATCACCCGTTCCACAAAAACCGGCGCCTCGAGAGTCGCGATGATTTCACTCATCCGAATGGGGTAGCCTTCATTCTCGGTCGTACGCCCGCGCGGGGTCGTCATTGTCTTCTGACCAACCAGGGTAGTCGGTGCCATCTGACCACCGGTCATACCGTAAATCGCATTGTTGACAAAAAACACCGTAAATCCTTCACCGCGGTTAGCGGCATGGATAATTTCAGCCGTCCCGATTGCCGCCAAATCGCCATCGCCCTGATAGCTGAT
>CAZAKO010000030.1:16039-20664 GCA_964485745.1 uncultured bacterium | reverse complement strand
GTTCGGCAATCGTTCCGGGCTGGGGGCAGCTTTATGTACATAAACCAGTGAAAGCGATAGTATATGTATCTTTGGAGGCTTACCACCTTTACCAGATGCTTGAATACAATTTCATTTATCAGCATATTAAGGATACCAAAGCAGCAGTTGGTTTGCAAACTTGGAAAAACCTATCACAATTGCAGAAAAGAGATACAATTTATGCTATTACCAATTACAAGCTGCGAATGAACACCTGGCGTCCACGGGAAAAACGTAACAAGTATGCCTGGTGGAGCATGGGTTTCTATCTGATATGTATGTTAGACGCCTATGTTGACGCTCATTTATTTTATTTTCCCGATGAAAAAGTTGAGTTAACTGCCGCTCTAAAACCAAACGGAGTAGAGTTAAATCTGCTATTTAATTGCAGGAGATGATATGGACAATCAGCGTGAACATTGGGGTAGTCGAATCGGATTTATCCTCGCTGCAGCCGGGTCGGCAATTGGTTTGGGCAATATCTGGAAATTTCCGTATTTAGTTGGTGAAAATGGCGGTGCTGCTTTTATTCTGTTATATTTGATTTGTGTTCTGCTCGTCGGTCTGCCGGTAGTAATTGCCGAAATCTTGATTGGTCGAACTGCGCAAAAAAATCCGGTGGGTAGTTTTCGGGAATTGTCCCATAATAATCCTTTCTGGATAATGGTTGGCGGTCTGGGCGTTATTACCGGATTTTTAATCCTGTCATATTATAATGTCATTGCCGGTTGGTGTCTGGGATATGTAGTTGAGTCTATTAAGGGCAGTTTTCGTAATTTAAGTGAGCCGGGAATGGCGGGTGAGCTATTTAACGCATTGTCCTCCAAACCAACCTGGACAATAGCTTACTACGCGTTTTTTATGGTGTTCACCATTTCGATAATTTATGCCGGAGTAGTAAAGGGGATTGAAAGGGCAAGCAAGTTTCTAATGCCGGCTCTATTTCTGCTGATTATTGTGCTGGTAATTCGCGGAATTACCCTAAGTGGTGCTAAGGCGGGGATTGATTATTTGGTCAAAGCTGATTTTTCGACAATTTCGCGTAAAACCTTTCTAATCACGTTAGGTCAGGCTTTTTTTTCACTGAGTTTAGGAATGGGAGCGCTCTTGACCTATGGCAGCTATATGTCGAAGCGGGATAATATTCCCGTCAGTGCCCTGAGTATTGTAATCCTGGATACGCTGGTAGCAATTCTGGCAGGTTTTATGATATTCCCGGCAGTCTTTGCAATGGGGATGCAACCCGAGCAGGGTTCATCACTGATTTTTAATATTCTGCCGGTGGTTTTCAATTCTATTCCCGGGGGCTATCTATTTCGCATAATTTTTTTCATTTTACTGTCTTTGGCAGCCTTAACTTCAACTATTTCCTTATTAGAAGTTATTGTGACATTTGTCGTTGATGAATTTCAGCTATCGCGGAAGAAGGCAGCCCTGATTTTTGGGTTAGTGGTATTTATCATCGGAATTCCCAGTGCAATGTCTTTTTGTGGTTGGGAGAATTTAACGGTAATGAATTTATCCTGCTTTAATTTTGTTGATTTTATTTCTTCTAATATCTTCTTACCTTTCGGTGGTATTTGTATCGCGCTTTTTGTCGGATGGTTCTGGGGAGTAAAGAAATCTGTTCCACATTTGTTAACTGGAGCTGAGACTATTTCAAAATATTTTATTTCCAGCTGGTCTTTCATTATTCGATTTGTAACTCCCGTGTTAATTCTATTGGTATTCCTGAGAGGGCTTGGGATTGTCTGATGAAAAAAATTGTCTTTACCTTTATTCTGATAATTTCCTGCTCTTGCTGGAGTCAGGAGATTATTCAACCTTTAAAAACACACCAGAAAGATCCCTGGTTTGGCATGGATAAGTTGAAACATCTGAGTAGTGCCTTTATGTTTACGACCACCGGTTATTATATCCAGCATAAAATTGTCCAACTGGATGAAAATCAATCAACAGTAAATTCCGGATTGATTACAATTTCGCTGGGCTTGGGAAAGGAAATCAGTGATGCTTATAAACCAGAAGGTTATTTCAGTTTACGCGATTTACTGGCAGATAGTGCAGGGATAGCATTGGCGATTATGTTTATAAGGATTGCTGCGTGAGCCGGGATTTTAAAGAATATGTCGGTTGTATCCATATTCATACGAACTATTCAGATGGGAGTGGTTCCTATCCCGAAATTATCCGGAATGCCCAAGCCACTGGACTTGATTATCTGCTATTTTCGGATCATATGACTCTGGCTGGGAAGCATGCGGGATATACCGGTTGGTATGATAATCTGTTTGTCAGTGTTGGTTATGAAATGAATGATAAAAATGACCAGCATCATTATCTGATTTTTGGATTGGATGAGACTCTGCCCGTTGATCTCGAACATCAGCAATATATCCAGGAAGTTAAAGCGAAGGGTGCGCTGGGAATTGCGGCTCATCCCTTTGAACAGCGTGATCCACAGCATTCACTGGCAAAATTTCCACCGATTCCCTGGGGCAACTTAGACTATCCCGAAATTGAGGTAATCGAAATTTGGAATATGATGTCGCATTGGTTAGAATTGACAACAGTCCGCAACAAATACTGGAATGTCATCCATCCCCGCAGCTTTTCGACCTTTCCTTCGCGGCGACTGCTTGTCTGGTGGGATAAAGCGAATCTGGAACGCAAAGTTACCGGTATCGGTTCGGTAGATGTTCATGCAGCGAAAATAAAAATTTTAGGATTGTATACCAAAGCAGTCTTTGATTATAAGATTATGTTCAAATCAATTCGGACACATTTGCTGTGTCGGGAGGATTTAATCAAAAATAATGATGCTGAAACGGAGACTACCATTTTCGACTTAATTCGTCAGGGGCGTACCTTTATCTCCAATTATCGCCGGGGCGATGCTCGCGGATTTCGTTTCTGGGCTGAAGATGGTGAACGGACTTTACAGATGGGTGAGTCGGGAATAATGCAGAAACCGGTGATTCGAGCAGTAATTCCGCGGGAAGCACATTGTCGCCTGATGCGGGATGGTGAAGTATATCAAAAGGGTTTAGCCAGCGAACTGCAAGTAGCCGTTCCTCCGGGCAGCTACCGTTTGGAGGTGATGATTGGCAAACGCGGCTGGATCTATTCTAATCACATTAAAATTTTGGAGTGATTTTCGAATGTGTGGTATTGTTGGAATTTATAATAACGAAGAAGCTTCAACTTTGGCTTATCTGGGCTTGTATGCTTTACAGCACCGCGGGCAGGAGGGAGTTGGAATTGTGTCCTTTCATGATTCGAAGATGACTACCGAAAAAGGAGTTGGCCTCGTTTCAGAAGTTTTTTCCAGCAAGAATAAATTGAATCGGCTAAAAGGTAGAGTAGCCATAGGTCATAATCGTTATTCAACTTGCGGGGAAAAAAATTATACAAATGTTCAGCCATTAGTTTTTAATTATAAATGCTATCAAATTGCCATTGCCCATAATGGTAATCTAATCAATATGGCTTCGATTACGAAGGAATTGGAAGAAAAAGGCGCCATTTTTCAGACGACCTCGGATACGGAGTGTATTATCCATCTATTTGCCCATTCGCGTGAGAAAACGGTGGAGGGCAAAATGCTCGATGCCCTGCGCAATTTACAGGGGGCTTATTCCCTGATAATTTTAATTAACGATAAAATGATTATTGCGCGGGATAAATGTGGAATTCGCCCTTTGTGTATTGGCAAATTGGATGATACCCTGATATTCGCTTCGGAAACTTGTGCCCTGGACCTGATTGGCGCCAATTATATTCGCGATGTCAATCCGGGTGAGATGATTTACTTGGATGGAAATGAAGAACGAAGTTACAAAATTGGTGATCCGCAGCCGCGTCATTGCATTTTTGAGTATGTTTATTTTTCGCGTCCCGACAGCCGGATTTTTGGGGAATATGTTGATAAGACGCGCCGGAAGATAGGCAAGAATTTAGCCTTAGAGAAACCCGTCGAAGATGCCGATATCATTATTTCGATACCCGATTCCAGCAATACCATTGCCTTAGGTTATGCTCAGCGTTCATCCGCTAAATACGAAATCGGTTTGATTCGTAATCATTATATTGGCAGAACCTTTATCTATCCAACCCAGGAAATGCGCGATTTTGGGGTAAAAATTAAATTTAATCCGATCGGTGGAGTATTAAATCAGAGAAAAGTCGTCATTGTGGACGATTCGATTGTGCGTGGAACTACCCTGAAAAAATTAGTCCGGATGATCCGTGAAACCACCCAGCCGGCAGAAATTCATATCCGAATTGGTTCACCACCGGTTAAGCATCCCTGCTTTTATGGGATGGATTTTCCTTCCAAGCAGGAATTAATTGCTAATAATAAAAATATTGAAGAGATCCGCACTCATCTTGAAGTGGACAGCTTAGGTTATATTAGTGTTGAAGGTCTGATCCAATCAACTTCACTGCCGGCTAATCATTTTTGTACTGCCTGTTTCACTGGAGAATATGTGGATTTTGACGATAACAAAAAGGAACCGGAGTAAGCATGCTCAAAATCCCCGTGAAATATCTCAAGCCGCTGGATTATTTTTTTATTTTTCGTCCAACGCTTTTTTTTCCAA
>CAZAKO010000030.1:0-15939 GCA_964485745.1 uncultured bacterium | reverse complement strand
TATCTCAAGCCGCTGGATTATTTTTTTATTTTTCGTCCAACGCTTTTTTTTCCAATCTGGATCATTACTTTATCCGGACTCGTGGCTGGTAGGTTTTTTAATGGTGATCCGGTCTGGTGGTCGTTTCAGGTAAATTGGCGTAATCTCCTGGCATTTTTCTGTATCACTTTGACTACCGGAGCAACATTTATCTTAAATCAACTTCAGGATATTGAAAGCGATAAGATTAATAAGAAATTATTTTTAATCTCGGAGCAATATGTTGATTCAAGCATAGCCCGAAAAATTGCTATTTTTTCAATTATTTTTTCATTAATAAGTCTTCTAATTATCAACTATAAAGTACTGGTATTAATATGTATTGGTTTGGTCTTTGGTGGATATTTTTATAATTACCAACCTTTTCAGTGGAAGGATAAGCCAATTCTTGGGATATTAGTTAACTACATCAGTGGCTTAAGTCTTTTCGTAAGTGGCTGGGTGATGGCGAATAATTTCCAATGGGTGGCTTTAAAATATTCGATTTCTTATTTGTTGGCTTGGACTTCGATCGCTATTCTGACTACTATTCCTGATCGGGCAGGGGATCAAAATAGTGCTAAGGTAACCATTTCGGTCAGACTAAAAAACCGCACGACGACACTCATATCTTTTGGATTTCTAATTATCAGTTTTGGCTTGAGCCTGTATTTTCAAGATCCAATTATCTCACTGCCAATTTTGCTGACGATTCCATTATTTCTCGTCACAATTTATAAACCGACTGTGGCCTGGATTCTGCGCACCATTCGCTATCCAATCCTGTTTTTAGCGTTGATGCTCTGCTGTGAATTTCCCCTATTCTTTATCGTAATTCTGATTAATTTTTACCTCTGTAAAATTTATTACGTGTACCGCTTCAATTTGAACTATCCGACTTTTCATATTGACGAGGAATAGGTATGATTAAAATTGACATAGATCGGTGTGATTTATGTGGAACCTGCGTGGGAGTTTGTCCCGCAGATTGTCTGGAATTATCCGAACAGGTTTTAACCGTTAATCAGAGGATTTGTACCTCGTGTGGCAAATGCGTGGTTATTTGTCCGCTGGCAGCACTTGCTCTGGATGAAGGTCAGGGATAAGTGTATGCGGGATAAATACGACATCATTGTAGTTGGTGGCGGTCCGGCGGGATCTACAGCTGCAAAATGGGCGGCGATGTCGGGAGTTGCGGTAGCACTATTTGAAAAAGACCGTGAAATTGGGATTCCAGTCCGTTGCGCCGAAGCCACTGCGATGGATGATCTGAAAAAATATGTCGAAGTGGATGAGAATTGGTTTGCGACTATCATTGATCGTGTTCGATTCATTTCGCCTGCTGGTATTCCGGTTGAGGTGCATCTTCCGATAAAGGGTGTTGTTTTAAATAGGAGAATTTTTGATAGCGATTTAGCAATTCAGGCCGCCAGTGCAGGTGCCGAGATTTTTACTAAAGCTTATGTCCAGAGTGTCGAATTTAATCCGAGAGATTATGCAAAGGTTAGGGTAAAATACATTGGCGAAGAAAGGATTGTAAAAGCCAGAATTGTCATCGCCGCCGATGGGATTGAATCCCGCATTGCTCGTTTTGCCGGAATTCGGACTCAGTCTGCTTTACAAGATGTTGAATCCTGTGTTCAGATTTTAGCAGGCAATATTCAATTACCACCTAACAGAATTGATATATATGTATCTGAAAGATGGGCTCCTGGCGGTTATGTGTGGGTATTTCCCAAGAGTTCCCGCAGTGCGAATATCGGATTGGGAGTTATCGGAAATAAGATAAAAACCGAATCGCCGTTGCAGCTATTAAATAAATTTCTAAAAGAGATTTATCCGGATGTTGTTCCTGTCGCCACGATTGCCGGTGGCGTACCGGTCGCCTGCTCGCTAAAAACCATTGCCCGGGATGGACTATTGATTGTCGGTGATGCAGCCCGACAAACGAATCCGGTTTCTGGAGGGGGGATACTTGCGGCATTACATTCAGGCAAGCTGGCTGGTGAAATTGCGGGTCAAGCTATTCACAAAAATGATCCAACCATTTCGACTTTAAAGGAGTATCAATTAGCTTGGGATAAAACTGTTGGCAAGGAGTATCGCCGATTCTATCGCATCAAAGAGTGGATTCAGACTTTACCCGATGAATATTTTGATGAAATGGCTAATTGGCTGACGAAGTTAAAACCGGATGAGGTGACTCTGACCAAGATTTTTAAATTGGCGGTTAAGAATAAACCCTCACTTCTCTTGGATGTAATCAAAGTTTTTGCCGGTTATTGAAAATCTAATGAGGGAAATATTTGCAGATTTAGACCTTGTTAAATTTATTGCCCTGGATTTAGAAACGACCGGGTTAAATCCTAATCTTGATTCCATCATTGAATTTTCGGCTGTCCTCTTTGTCGAAGGCAAAGTAACTGACAAGTTAACCTTCCTGTGCGATCCGGGTTTTGCGATTAGCAGTGAAATTGAAACTTTGACCGGAATCAATACCCAAATGGTCAAGGGAGCTGCTCCCTTTGAATCGCAAATTGCTGCTGTGCTTGATTTCCTCAGTGATTTACCATTAGTCGGTCATAATCTTGGCTTTGATTTAGGATTTTTAAAATCCTATTTAAAGCGAAATGCTAATTACCAGCGGGTGCGGATTAAGAATGTTCTCTATGATACCTCACTCCTGGCTCAGGCTTTCTATTTTTATCTCCATAATCATCGCCTCTCGACCGTCGCTGCATATTGTGGTCTGAATACTGAAGGCGCTCATCGGGCTGAATTAGATGCACTCAATACCGGTAAAATTTTTATTTATCTAATTGAAGAGGTTTTGAAATATGATTTGGAGACTCTTCAGACCATTAATATGATTTTGAGAGATACTCACGATCCCAATAAAATGCTTTATCAGAATGCCGCTAAACGGTTATTATTACAAAAAAGTATCAAGTCAGTTCGAGGCTCACAAATTGACTGGCAGGCACCGATTAATATCATCGGTGAACATCATCCTGAAGATAAGAATCTTAAATATAATAGAGGGGGGATTCAGCAATATTTTGGGCGCAACAGTATTTTGTCGCATCAACTGCCAAACTTTGAACTCCGACCTCAACAGCAGCAGATGGCAAACTTAGTAATGGAATCTCTCATCGAGGGTAAAACGGCGGTCATCGAAGCCGGAACCGGGGTTGGGAAATCCTTAGCCTATTTAATTCCGGCAATTCTCTGGCTTCAAACGAATGCGGCTCAAAAGCAGCGCGTGGTGATTGCCTGTAATACCAAGACTCTCCAGGAACAGCTTTTTTATAAAGAGATACCTTTTGTCATTAGAAACCTTGGGTTAAGATTTAAATCTGTATTATTAAAAGGGCGATCCAATTATATCTGTTTAACTCGCTGGAATAATTTTATTGCGGATTTTGGTAATCAAATTCCGATCGCTAACCGTTCATCTATTATCCCAATTATCATCTGGCTCAAACATACTAAAACCGGCGACATTTCCGAAAACAATGGATTTAAATTGAATAGTAACTATGCCATCTGGAATGAAATCTGTTCAGCGCCGGGTTACTGCACCAGCAATATTTGTCAAAAGTATGATGGTTGCTATTTGGGTCGAGTTCGCTATCATGCCAGTTCGGCTAATGTTTTAGTTGTGAATCATTCCCTGCTTTTATCCGATGCCGCTGCGGAAAATACTGTCTTGCCGGAATATTCGGTACTGGTCATTGATGAGGCTCATAATTTAGAAAAGAATTCCTATAATTATTTTTCAGCTAAAATCAATTTGCCAATTTTAACTTCAATGCTGAATAGCGTCCTTACCCTTTCAACTCCGGAACGAGGTCTGATTGTAGATCTCAGCCAATTGATTAGTCAGTATCATAAAAGTGCCGACATTGCTCCAAATATCCAGAAGATTATTGATCATATTAACGATTTAAAAATTGGGGGGACACTTTTTTTTAAAACTGTCTACAATTGTTCTTTAAAAAACCTCCAGAGAAAGAATGGTTTTACTTTAAAAAAACGCTATAAAGTTTTCCAGGAAGTATTTCCGGATATGACGACCGAAACTAATACCTTCATTTATGAATTGTCCTCGTTTATTAATGGTCTAAAAGAGATTGTTTTAAAAGTTGACGAACTGGTTAGTGATTATCCTAAGGGATTTGATGACCTCAGACTCAGGTTAACTAATATTATCAATAGTTCTGAGGAGTACTTAGTAACATTGAAAGAGGTCACGACCGGAAATAGAGAGGAATTGGTTTTCTGGTATGAAATTAATCCCCATAATAATGAAAACGGTGTCGAATTTGCTTTCACTCCACTGGATATGTCTGAAACAATTTACGAGAAAGTGCTACGGGGTAAACAGGCGGTTATCCTGACCTCGGCAACTTTACAAATTGCTAATTCCTTTGACTATTTGATCCAGCGTACAGGGGTTGGTAAAATTGAGCCAGATCGGGTTGTTGTTGAATCGGTCGGCTCGCCTTTTAATTATCATGAACAGATGAAATTTATTACCTTTCATGGTTCAGCCACTGAGACGGGAGATGCCGGTGAAAGTGCGGTGGTTTTATTAGCCTTAGCGAAAACCTTTCATAAGAGTATTTTGGCACTTTTTACCTCTTATAACACGCTGGGCAATGTTTATCGGGCACTGCAACCTGAGCTTATAAATAGTGGGGTGACTCTATTAGCTCAGGGGATGGGCGGTTCGCGTACCTCGATTTTAGAGCAATTTCGCAAATTGAAAGGTTCTATTCTTCTCGGAACCGATAGTTTTTGGGAAGGTATTGATGTTGTTGGAGATTTACTTGAGGTTTTAGTCATCTCTAAATTACCTTTTCCGGTTCCCTCTGAACCAATTATCGAGGCTAATGTCGAAAAGGTTGGTCAATCCGGTGCTAATCCGTTTAATGATTACTATGTGCCCGAAACGATCATCAAATTCCGGCAGGGGATCGGTCGTTTAATCCGTTCAAAAGGAGATCGGGGTGTAGTCATTAATTTAGATGAACGGATTGATCGTAAATCCTATGGTAAATTTTTCAAACAGTCACTGCCGGTCCCGGCTCTGTCAGTGACTAAACTCGATGATTTGATTAATATTGTTGCGGAGTTTTTTAATAACAACTAAGACTTTTTTGGGAGTCAAGTTATTAAAATTATTGCTAAAATAGCCTTAATGAATCTCTATTCTTGGTAAATGAATCCGCTGTTTTTCCGTTGCCTGTCTATGAAACATTATTTAAATTAATTCCCGTTTTTTGAAGTATTTATAATCGAGAATCAACATCCCGAAGTTGAGATTGATATTTTAAATTAGATTAAAATGTTTTTTTTACTTTTAGAATTTGGTCTTGGGCGATTAGCTCAGGTGGCTAGAGTACCTGCTTGACATGCAGGGGGTCACTGGTTCAAGTCCAGTATCGCCCACGATTAAATACCTTATTAAATTTAGAGGTCATTTTGACGAACAAGAGAGAAAAGGAAAGCAATTTTGAGCCCCAAAGCGCAGATAACAGTGACACTACCCGATGGTACGCAGTTGACTGTAGCCGCTGGCACAACTGCCGGTGACATAGCTAAATCCCTGAGCGATGGGCTTTTTCAGAATTCTCTTGCTGCCAAAGTGAACGGTCAGCTGATTGATTTATATATCCCGATCAATCAAGATACTGAATTAGAGCTAATTACCTATAAGTCTCCGGAAGCTCATGAAATTTTGCTGCATAGTACGTCTCATTTAATGGCTCAGGCGGTAAAACAACTCTATCCGAAAGTAAAAGTTACCATCGGACCGGCGATCGAGAATCGGTTCTATTATGATTTTGATGCCGATCCACCCTTTACTGATGAAGACCTTGAGAAGATCGAAGAGCGGATGCGGCAGCTGGTAGAACAGGATCTACCGATCCGTCGTCAGGAATTTAAACGGACAGAACTGACTCGCCGGTTTTCTGAAATGGGTGAGATCTATAAGGTCGAAATTATCGAATCCATTTCTCCCGAGGAGATTCTTTCGGTCTATACTCAGGGTGATTTTAGCGATCTCTGCCGCGGACCGCATGTGCCTTCAACCGGCAAGATCAAGGCGTTTAAACTGCTTAATACGGCTGGTGCCTATTGGCGCGGTGACTCGCGCAATAAGATGCTTACCCGAATCTATGGTACCTCGTTTTTCTCAGCCAAGGAATTAAAAAAATATTTGGACTATTTGGCGGAAGCTAAACGTCGGGATCACCGCAAGATTGGCAAGGCTTTGGAGTTGTTTGATATTAACGAGCAGGTCGGACCGGGTTTAGTAATCTGGTATCCCAAAGGTGCAACCCTTTTGAAGACCATTACCGATTATTGGATTAAGGAGCATTTAAAGCGCGACTATCAATTAGTGCAAACTCCCCATATCGGGCGTGCCAATCTGTGGCAGACCAGCGGACACTTGGGATTCTATCGTGAATCCATGTTTGATTCGATGAAGGTTGAGGGGGATGAATATTATATCAAGCCGATGAATTGTCCCTTTCACATTCAGATTTATAAATCCAAGACTCGCAGCTATCGGGATTTACCAATCCGTTATGCCGAATTAGGGACGGTCTATCGCTATGAATTATCCGGAGTTCTGCACGGTTTAATGCGAGTACGGGGTTTTACTCAGGATGATGCCCACATTATCTGCACTCCGGAACAATTAGATGATGAGATCGAAAAATTGGTTCAGTTTTCCTTTGATTTTATTCGATCCTTCGGTTTTCGGGAATTTGATATTTATGTTGCCACGATCCCAAAAGAAAAGTATGTCGGCAGCGTGGCAATGTGGGAAGAGGCTACGGTGGCATTGAAAAAGGCCCTTGAAAAATTAAATGTTCCCTATAAATTGGATGTAGGTGGCGGTGCTTTTTATGGTCCTAAAATTGACATAAAAATCAGGGATGCCTTA
Organism: uncultured bacterium; assembly: GCA_964485745.1. Taxonomy (GTDB): domain Bacteria; phylum Fidelibacterota; class UBA2242; order UBA2242; family UBA2242; genus CAZAKO01. The sequence continues at coordinate 8,960 of CAZAKO010000030.1, read as the reverse complement.
GGTCGCAGCTGGCAGTGCACCACGATCCAATTTGATTTTAATCTTTCGGAACGTTTTGAGATGGAGTATATTTCCAGTGCGAATGAGAAGCAGCGTCCTTACATGATTCACCGGGCTATAATGGGATCGCTGGAACGATTTGTGGGCGTATTAATCGAAAATACCGTCGGTGATTTTCCGCTCTGGTTGGCACCCGTTCAGGCAATTGTAATTCCCATTTCGGAAAAACAGAATGAAATAGCTCAGGATTTTTTCAATCTACTTAAAAGCCATCAACTACGAGTCGAATTAAATAATAAAAGTGATACCATGAGTGCTAAGATTCGGGAAGCCGAGTTAATCAAAATCCCATATATGTTCATTATTGGTGAACGAGAAGCCCAGAATAAGACCGTTTCAATTAGGCAACGAATCACTGGACCGCAAGGTACTGTATCATGGGAGGAAGCACTTAATCAATTATTGGAATCAATGAATAACAACAGAGGAGAGTAAATCATAGACAAACAGCTACGGATTAATGAAAAAATCAGAGCCATATCGGTGCGGCTGATTAGCCCTGATGGAAAACAAATTGGAATTGTACCACTAAAAGAAGCTTTTCGAAATGCCGAAGAATATAACTTAGATCTTGTGGAAATTTCGCCAACTGCCAATCCGCCCGTCTGCAAGATCATGGATTATGGCAAATTTAGATACAAACAACAAATGAAAGACCGTGAGAGTAAAAAGAAGCAACATGTAATCAAAATCAAAGAGGTTCGCTTTCGACCACATATTGGTGAGCATGACTTTGATATGAAAATTGATCATATTCGCAAATTTTTAGCGGATGGTTTCAAGGTCAAGGTAACCCTGATGTTTCGGGGTCGAGAACTTGCTCATCAGGAGTCTGGAGTTGAATTGGTCAATAAAATTATAGAGAAAGTATCGGATGTTGCTACGATTGATAAAGCCCCTTCTGCCGAAGGAAGAACAATTGTCACTTATCTGACTTCAAAATAGGAGATTAGAGAACGTTATGCCAAAAATGAAAACCAGAAAATCCGCCGCAAAACGATTTAAACTGACAGGTACCGGCAAGATCAAGCGCAATAAAGCCTGTTTTTCGCACATCTTGACGAAAAAGTCACCCAAACGTAAACGGAATTTAGGACAGCCGGGAACCATATCCGCTGCGGATAAAAGCCGAGTTAAAAAGATGATAGTTAGTTAGGAGTAGAATTATGCCTAGAGCAAATAGTCCAGTACCACATCATAGAAAGCACCGTAAAATAGTCAAAATGGCTAAGGGCTATCGTGCCTCGCGCAGTAAACTTTACGTTAATGCCAAAGATGCTGTTGAAAAAGCTCTGCAGTATGCTTATCGTGATCGGCGCGCTAAAAAACGCGATTTTCGCGGTTTGTGGATCGCCCGGATCAATGCAGCAGTCCGACCCTATGATCTTTCATATAATGAATTCATTCATGGTCTAAAGGTCAAGGGAGTAATGCTTGATCGCAAATCCTTAGCCGAAATTGCTGTCAAAGATCCCCAGGGATTTTCCAAATTGGTTGAAATGGCAAAGGCTTAGGCTATGAACCTCTTAGAACGCATTCAAGAGGTTCACAATAGTCTACAAGCAGACTTAGCGCAAGTTCGCCTGGATTTACAATCTATCGAAGATTTCCGATTAAAATTTTCGGGAAAAAAAGGGATTATTGCGGCTCTCTTCCAGGAATTCGGCTTACTTGCTCCTGAACTTAAGCGGGAAGTCGGCAAGCGACTTAACGAATTGAAGAAAGAAGCTGAAGAGGTAGTTCAGCAACTCAAGGCGCGCCTGCTTGAATCACAAAAGCAGAGTAAAGAATTTGATCCCACTCTTCCGGGAATGCCTTTTAATCGCGGCCATCTCCATCCGGTTACTCAGACGATGAACCGGATTTGTGAAATCTTTCGTGGCATGGGTTTTGGGATTGAGTTTGGACCTGAGGTCGAAACCGATTTCAATAACTTTCGGGCGTTGAATTTTCCCGATAATCATCCCGCCAGAGATATGCAAGATACCTTTTTTATCGAAGATGAAATTTTATTGAGAACGCATACTTCACCGGTTCAAATCCGCACCATGATGAAACGCAAACCACCAATCCGGGTTCTGGCTCCCGGAAGAGTCTATCGGAATGAGGCGATCAATCCCCGGAGCTACTGTGTATTTCATCAAGTCGAAGGTCTTTATGTAGACGAGGGGGTGACCTTTGCCGAAATGAAAGCGACAATCGAAATCTTTGTCAAGAAGTTCTATGGGGAAAATGTCAAATCCCGATTTCGTCCCAGTTTTTTTCCGTTTACCGAACCCAGCGCCGAAGTTGACATTTCCTGTATTATCTGCGGTGGTCGGGGTTGCCGCCTCTGCAAACAAACTGGCTGGTTGGAGATTATGGGTTGTGGAATGGTTGATCCTAATGTATTTATTGCCTGTGGAATTGATCCCGAAAAATATACCGGTTATGCCTTCGGGATGGGACCGGATCGAATAGCCATGTTGAAATATGGAATTCATGATATTCGCTTACTTTTCGAGGGCGATCTCCGCTTTCTGAAACAATTTTAATAAGCTCTGATAAAAAATTGATAAGTAACAAATGATAGTCAATACTAAGTGGTTAGCCCAATATACAGAAATTCCTTTTGGTCCTAAGGAGTTAGCTGAAAAATTGACCTATCTGGGTCTGGAAAGTACGCTTATCAATAATCGAATCGATGGCATCAGCGGCGTCATTATTGCCCAAATTGAAGAGATTTTTCCCCATCCGCACGCCGATCATCTCAATATTTGCCGAATTTATACCGGCTCGGAGAGATTGGAGGTTGTTTGCGGAGCACCCAATGTTGATGTAGGTCAGAAAGTGCCGTTAGCCCGAATTGGCACTACTTTACCGAATGGAATGACCTTAAAACCGGTTAAAATTCGGGGTGTAGCCTCTGCCGGAATGTTGTGTGCTGAGGATGAACTGGGACTATCTGACGATCATTCTGGAATCATGATTTTAGGAGCAGATGCTCCCCTTGGAATTGAACTGAAAGAGTATTTAAATGGCAAGGGTGCCAGCATTGATATTGACTTAACTCCTAACCGACCGGATTGTGCCTCGCATATCGGTGTTGCCCGCGAAATTACCTTATTGACTGGTGGAAAATTATGCATTCCAGAAGTGAAGATTAGGGAATCCGATGCCGCCGTTCAAGATTATATTGACATCGAGATTGTCAATGAAGTCGGCTGTCCCCGCTATGCCGCACGGATTGTTCAGGGAGTAAAAATTGGGCCGTCACCTGGCTGGTTAGCGGATTATTTAATCAGTGTGGGTCTGCGTTCGATTAATAATGTGGTAGATGCGGCTAACTTTGTTTTACTAGAGACCGGTCATCCGCTGCATACTTTTGATTATCATCGAATTGAGGGCAAGAAAATCGTTGTGCGCAGTGCTCGAGACGGTGAGGAGGTGGTAACTCTGGATGGAATCAAGCGGGAGTTATCTGCGGAGGTTTTGTTGATCTGTGATGCTGCCAAACCGGTGGCAATTGCCGGAATCATGGGCTTGGAAAATTCGGAGATTAGCGATACTACGACTGACATTCTGATTGAGAGCGCTTATTTTGATCCGGTGACTATCCGCAAAGGTTCGAAGAAACTCGGTCTGCAAACTGAAGCCTCCTACCGTTTTGAACGGGGAGCCGATCCAGAGGGAGCGATCTATGCTTTAAATCGCCTTGCCGAGCTGATTACTCAATTAGCCGGTGGTTCAATTTGCAAAGGGATTGGGGATTGTTATCCTCACTCGCTTCATCAGCCGGAAATCAAGGTCCGGTTTCAGCGCGTCAATGCGTTATCCGGAACTGTAATTGATCCTGATTGGATCGTCGAAAAATTTAGGCAATTGGGATGTCAAATAATTTCCCATTCGGATCAATCGGTCTCTTTGCTGGTTCCAAGCTGGCGTCCTGACCTGGAGCGGGAAGTGGATTTAATCGAGGAGGTTGTTCGGATTTACGGCATGCACCTGATTCCGAATGCCCGGGTGATCCGCATTCAGCCGGGAGTCGAAAGTACCGGCGATTTTGATCTGGTTGAAAAGTTGCGCCTGATGTTGGCTACCTTTGGTTTATTTGAGGTGCTGAATAATTCTCTTGTCAATGAAGAGCAGACCCGATTTGGTATTCAAAATTATCGAGTGATTAAAATTAAGAATCCCTTGAATCAGGAATTGGCTTATCTGCGGACTTCCTTGATTCCCGGTTTGCTCCAGACGGCTAAACGTAATATTTCCAGGCAAAATTTTGACTTGCCGCTTTTTGAATTAGGTTTTGTCCAACATTACAATCAATCCTCTGAAACGCATGCGGATGAATATCAAAAATTTGCCGTGTTATTGACCGGTTTTATCGAGGATCGGTACTGGAATTACGAGCGACGACAGGCAGATATTTTTATTCTCAAAGGAATTATCCAGGAAATTTGTAATGCTTTTGGAATAAAAGAAGTTGAGTTTAAAGTCGTGGAGCATGAGCATTTTGAAACTCTCATGATGGTACAGGTCCAGGACCGCCAGCTGGCATATCTCGGTAAATTGAGTCATAATTATCTGCAAAAGTTGGGAGACATAGAAATCCCAGTCTTTGTTTTGGAAGGTGACATTACCACACTTAAAGAATTTATGACACCTCATCCGCCGTATCATGAAATACCGATTTACCCCGGCATTCAGCGTGATATTTCGCTCTTGGTAAGCAGTCAGATAAAGGTCGGAGCAATAGAGCAATTAATCCGGGAAAATGGGGGAGAATATCTGCGGGAAGTTCTTTTCTATGACCTTTATCAAGGAAAAAATATTGACAAAGGTCAAAAAAGTGTTACATTTAATTTAGTATTTCAGGCTGAAGACAGGACTCTACAAGATATGGAAATTGATCAAAGAATGAAAATCATCTACCAGACCCTGCAGAGTCAGCTGGATGCTAAACTAAGGTAGTAGGGATTTTTATGGACCCGGCAAATTTGAATATGCTTGAAGAGCGATTAAGAAATTTGCTGGCGTTCGTAACCACACTTCAAGAGGAGAATAGAAAAATAAAAACAGAGTTAATCGAAGGAACATCTCTGGAAAAAATGTTAGATCAAAAAAAGAGGCAGCAGCTCCGGACAAAAATTGAAGGGTTGCTGGAACTTTTAAAGGATTTTTAACCTTTCGGTCATTTTAACCGGGAGTAACGTTATTGAATAGCTAAGAAAAGATGGAAGAACAAAACGACAGTTTAGTGCGCGTCACAATATATGGACAGGAATATACCGTAAAAGCCAAAGCGGAACCATCTTATATTGTCAGTGTCGCCAATTATGTCAATGAAAAAATGGAAGAAGTTGAAAATTCGTTGACAACTGTTCAATCACCTTTACGAGTTGCCATATTGGCTGCCATGAATATCACTGATGAACTTTTCACCAGCCGCAAAGAAAAGGATGAATTGATTAATCAAGTTGATGAGAAGACGATGTTTTTAGTTGATCTCATTGACGACAAGCTGAGCGAAGAAAAGTAAACCATCTTTTATAAAGCCTAAAATATCCTCCCATTTTCCCGGTTAATTTTAGACCACTGAAAACAGTTGGAAAGTGAAGTTTTTTAAAATTAGGAGTTGATATGTCAGTAATACACGTGATTGTTGCTCTTGTTGCCGCAGCAATTGGTGCTGCTGTAAGCTTGCTTTTTTACATTCAGAAACTAAAACGGACTCAGTCTACCATTTCTCAAATAGTTCAGAATGCTAAAAAAGAGGCTGAAGAAATCCTGCGGGAAAGCCGCCTGGAAGCCAAAGATGAGGCAATCCAGATCAAACACCGGGCTGAGGATGAATCGCATAACAAACTGCGCGAGATTCGTGAGATCGAAAAAAAGTTGGTCAAACGCGAATTCTACCTCGAGCGTAAGATGGAGTTTGCCGATAAGAAAACAGAAGAACTGGATAAAAGAGAAAACGACTTAAAATTATATCAAGGTCAGCTCAATAAAAAAGAGTTGGAAATTCAGGGCATAATTGAAAAACAGACCGAGCGGCTGGAACGTATAGCCGGGATGACCCGCAAAGAAGCTTTAGATAGTTTAATGAATAGCTTGGTGGAAAAGGCTAAAGTTGGGATTGCGAAAAAGGTCAAGGAAATTCGCGATACGGCGATTGCTGAGGCAAATCGGGAATCGAAAAATATCATCGTCTCGGCAATTCAACGCTCGGCCGCTGACCATACCGCCGAGACAACGGTATCGGTAGTCAATTTGCCCAATGACAATATGAAAGGACGGATTATCGGGCGAGAAGGCCGCAACATCCGTCATTTTGAGTCGCTGACGGGAGTTGAGATTATTGTAGATGATACTCCGGAAGCGGTGGTCCTTTCCGGTTTTGATCCAATCCGGCGGGAAATCGCCCGAATTGCCTTAGAGAAATTAGTGCAGGATGGACGGATTCATCCGGCTCGCATCGAGGAGATGATAAAAAAATCAACGCAGGAGGTTGAAGAATCAATTATCCGGGCAGCCGAGGAGGCAATTGATGAGGTCAACCTGCCTCAATTTCCACCGGAGCTAATGAAAATTTTAGGCAAACTCAAATATCGCACTTCTTACGGTCAGAATGTCCTGAAACATTCAATTGAGGTTGCCTGGCTCTCCGGATTGATGGCGGCGGAATTAGGGATGAATGGTGAAATTGCTAAAAGAGCCGGCTTACTGCACGATATTGGTAAAGCGGTTGACCGGAATGTAACCGGAACCCACGCCCTGATCGGTGTGGATATTGCCAAGAAATTCAAGGAAAATGAAATTGTAATCAATGCTATCGGATCGCATCACGAAGAGATCGAGATGACCCATCCGATTTCGGTGATTGTTCAGGCTGCCGATCAAATCAGCGGTTCTCGGCGCGGTGCCCGGGGTGATACTTTGGAAAGTTATATCCAGCGCCTGGCGAAGTTGGAAGAAATCGCCAACTCCTTTGACGGCGTTTCCAAAACCTATGCGATTCAAGCCGGTCGGGAAGTGCGGGTCATTGTCGAAAATGAAATCGTTGGCGATATGGACGCCGACAATTTAGCCGAAGAAATTGCGGCTAAAATCCAGACCGATCTGAATTATCCCGGTCAGATCAAGGTTGTTGTTGTCCGTGAACATCGTAGTGTAAGCTATGCCAAATGAGTAAACCGATTATCATTGATGGCGATGTTATTGCGCGGCAAGTGCTGGAATCCCTGCAGCCCAGAATTCAAAAATTGAAAAGCAAAGGCGTAATACCCGGACTGGCTGTCGTATTGGTTGGAGATGATCCCTCCTCGCAAGCTTATGTAAGGATGAAAGCTAAAACTTTTGCGAAATATGAACTTTTTTCGGAAACTTTTTATCTGCCGGGGGACAGCGATTTAGATAGCGTCCTCAAAATTATTGAGGACTTAAATTCCAGACCGGAATTTCATGGGATTCTGGTGCAGTTGCCCCTGCCGCCGCAGCTGGATGAAATGCAGGTCATTCGCGCCATTGATCCTGATAAAGATGCCGATGGGATTCATCCGTTAAATCTGGGAAAAATGGTTTTGGGGGTCAAAGGTCCGCTCCCCTGTACCCCACATGGCATTCTAATGCTGCTGAAATATTCAAATATTAGTCCCCAAGGCAAACATGTGGTGGTCATTGGTCGCAGTAATATTGTCGGGAAACCGATTGCAAATCTGCTGATGCAAAAATCTGAGCTGGGTGATGCAACAGTAACCGTTTGTCATTCGCGAACCCAGAATTTGGCAGCAATTGCCCGCCAGGCTGATATTTTAATTGCGGCTCTGGGAAAGCCTGAATTTATTGATCGTCATTTTGTCAAAGAGGGTGCCGTTATTATTGATGTCGGCATCAGTCGGGTGGCGGATTCGAGTATCCCAAAAGGTTATCGGCTTGTCGGCGATGTCAATTTTGAGGATGTCAGAGATTTGGTTGCGGCAATTACACCGGTTCCGGGTGGAGTCGGTCCGATGACCAGGGCGATGTTAGTTGCCAACACGCTCTATCTCGCTGAGAATTCAGCTTAATACCTAAATAGGAGAAATTATGAAGGTAGCGGAAGTTTTACGTCGTTGTGAGCTGTGCAATGGGTTGACCGATCCAGAAATCGAGAGTCTCGCCACTCTCTTTCGTACCAAGCATGCCAGACAGAATGAGGTATTGCTTAAAGAGGGCGAAAAATCCAATCAGTTATATGTTGTCAATCGAGGCAGGGTCGCAGTTCTGGTATATTCAAGTATTTCGCCGGGTGAAAAGGAAAAAATTGCCACTCTCCATGATTATGATATTTATGGTGAATTTGCGCTGATGGATGGATTTGCTCGGTCGGCGTCAATTGTTGCGGAAGAAGATTCCGATTTTGTCTATACTGAATATCTCGACTTTCATCGCTTTCTGGAAAAGAATGAGCATATCGGTTTTATTGTGATGCGCAACTTGGCAAAAATTCTAACGGCAAAACTGCGTAAAACAAATCTCGAAATTCGCAACGGCACTCATTTTAATATCTCAGAATGAATTTCCTTAAATTAATTAAAACCCGGCGTTCCATCCGCCAATTTAAGCAGGATTTTATTTCTGAAGAGGATTTAATTGATTGCGTAGACACCGCTCGTCTGGCTCCCTCAGCCATGAATCTGCAACCATTGGAATATTTACTCGTAACGGATAAATCACAGGTAGCGGCAATCTTTCCGCTGCTGAGATGGGCAGGCTACATTCAACCGCATGGAAATCCCAAAGCAAATCGTCATCCGGTGGCTTACTTGATGATATTGGTCAATCGGCAGCTTAGCAAACAATGGTCGGCTTACGATATTGGAGCTGCGGTCGAAAATTGCATGTTAGCCGCCTGGTCCAAAGGGATCGGCAGTTGCTGG
>CAZAKO010000029.1:0-22012 GCA_964485745.1 uncultured bacterium | reverse complement strand
AATTCGGTCTCGCTTTCGGCTAATTTTGCAATTCCCTTTTGGGCTTTCACCGTGGCGCTTCCCGCACCACTCAGACCGACGATTCAGCTGATCAGAGCAAGATATGAGGAGGTTCAACTGCCTGCCATCCTCCGACCTGAAGATGTCCAAACGATTAATCAAAAGAGATCCCCCGATTTTGTGGATATTGGTTATTTTCGGTTTAATCCGGCGGGAGATCTGGTAATCTTCCCGATCAAATGCCTGAGTAGCAATCGTATTCAGATTCTTCGGTCAGCGATTGTGGTAATCCGCTATGCTAAAAAATCAACGATTGAAAATCATAAATCTGCTTTCATTCCAAAGCAGGATAAACGATTTGATCAAGTCTTTATTAATTCAAAATACGCTTCCCAATGGTACACTAAATCCGTTCAACGCTTCAGGAAACCATCAACTCTTCCTCAGGGTAAATGGTATAAAATTACCGTTAGGAATGATGGAATTTACACAATTAATTATCAGCAATTAAAAGACTTAGGATTGGCTGAAAACGAAATTGATGTTAATCGGATTTTCCTCTATTCCAATTCAACAAGCGGTCGGGAAATTGACAATACTCCCGGTTTGGAAGTACCGGAAAACTTAATCGAAAACTCCCGCTTAATAGATAATGACCAGGATGGGCTTTTCAATTCAATGGATATAATTCTTTTTTACGGTCGGGCAACCAGTGGCGTTGATGCCACCAGTACCGGCGAATTGATCTTCCGCCGTAATGTTTATTCCTTTGATAATTATTACTGGTTATTAATCGCTGACCATCCAGGTGCACCTAAAAACATGGTGATTAGCGCCAGCTCAGCAGCTGCGCCTGATACGGTTCTTAAAAAAACTGAAACTCTTATCCGTCATGAAGCCGAATTAGTTAATTTCCTGCGTTCGGGTAAAGACTGGTATGGGAAAAAATTTAACGGCTCGGGTTCATCCGTCTCAGAAATTTTTCAATTACCGCCGCTTAGCCGTGATGATCCCGCCGGAACCAAATATTCCGCTGACTTAGTAGTTGTAACCCGTGGTGCTACTAATGAAGTTACGCATAATTACAAATTATCTATAGGCAGTTCGCCAACTGCACTGCTTAGCTGGTCTGGCAGAAATTTCTCTGTGACTCCAAACTCAACCAATGTATCGCTTGAGCCCAATGCTAACAACATGATCAAGATCGGATACACCTCCAACGTTAATTCGGCAACAGCTTACCTCGACTATATTGAAATAAAATTCAAGGCCCCTCTGCGACCACTCGGTCAAAGCATAGACTTCTGGGGACCACCTGTTTCCGGAATTGTTGAATACCAGTTGAGTGGCCTTAATCTCAACGATCCCATCCTGCTGGATATTACTCAATGGAGTGAGGTTAAGATCCAAAATAAAATCCAACCATCTGCGAATAATTCGCTAACATTCCGTCAGCAAAATGACAAAGGTAAACGCTCTCACTTCCTGATAGCTGCGGCAACTCATTTTAAAACCCCTGAGCAAATCGAGGCAATTGATAATCCTTACTGGAATGCACTGCGCAACGAAACCAACGCGGCACAATACATCATTATCACTACTGAAGAATTCCAGAATCAAGCCAATTTGCTGGCTAAAATGCATCGTGAAGAAGTTCGTGAAAAAGACCGTCTCAGCACACTTGTAGTTTTTCAGGATCAGATCTTAAGGGAATTTAACGCCGACATCGTTGACCCGAATGCAATTCGTCTATTCCTTAAATATGCCTTAGAAAATTGGATTATCCCGCCCGAATACGTGCTGCTGCTTGGAGACGGAACCTTCGATTACCGCCACATTGAATCCAATGTAGGTGATGTTGTCTTGACCTATCAAGTTGAGTCTGCCAGCGGTTCGGATAATGGCTTTAATTCCTATACCGCCGACTCCCGATTCACCTATGTTAACGGAGCCGATCAGAAAATGGACTTAGCCATTGGGCGAATTCCAGCCCGAACGGCGGCAGAAGCTCAGGCAGTCATTGATAAAATCCGAAGTTATGTTCTGGAACCAATTTATGGTGAATGGCGCAGTCGAATTACGCTTGTCGCCGATGACCCTGAAAGACCTAATACCAATGAAAAATACCATACTGAAGATACTGAAAATTATATCTTTAAATATCTTCCCGCCACCTTTGATGTTAAAAAAATCTACCTGTTAGAATATCCTGAAATTCAGGACGCTACGACTTATGGTGTCAAGAAACCAGACGCTTCGACAGCACTTTTCGCTCAAATTCAAAAAGGAACAACTTTAATCAACTACTTCGGTCACGGCAGTCCAACTGTCTGGACTCAGGAATACATCCTCGAAATGACCCGCGACATGGGAAATATCAAAACCGGCATGAAACTACCTTTCTGGATTGCCGCTACCTGTAGCTGGGGTCAGTTTGACGATATTACCATTATTTGTATGCCGGAAGCCTTGATTCTGGAACCGGGTGATGGCGGAATTGGTGCCCTTGCTCCGACCAGAGCAACTTATGGCCGATGGAACGCCTATTTTATTAATGACTGGATTCAGTGTCTGTTTACAAATGCCAATTACTCCCGCATCAGGATCGGTTCAGTGATGCAAATCGTATCCTCAACCGGAGGTGGAGATACTGAGAATAATGAAAAATATACCTTATTTGCCGATCCGGCACTCTATCTGGCGCTTCCATATGAAGATGTCGTAATTGAACCTCTAACCAGCGATACCTTAAAAACTCTTTCCAATATCACTGTTGAAGGCTATGTCAGTAATCCAACTAATTCTCATTTTGCGGGAGAAGGAATCCTCAAACTTTATGACAGCGAACGATATGTGACCCGTTATTATATTGACTCTAATAAAATTCAGCAATCATTATCATACCAACTTCCCGGCGAACTTCTTTATAATGGCAAAGTGAACATCTCCAGCGGTCAATTCAGCAGCCGGTTCTTCATTCCAAAGGATATCAATTATGCCAATAATAAAGGGAAGATTACCATTCACGGCTGGGATTCTGCCACTGGTAGTGAAGTCGGTGGCTATCATCAGCCCCTATATTATTCCGGTTCCGAATCGGTTTCGGACACAATCGGACCACAAATTGTAATTGGCTTGGATGACCGCGATTTTCGGTCAAGTGACCTTATTCCTCCGCAATCTCAGTTAGCTATCAGCCTCAATGATCCTTTGGGAATCAATATTGCCGGGAAAATGGGGCATGATATTGTCATGGTCATTGATGATGAGCAGTCAAATTCATATAAAATTACCGAATATTTTTCATATGATACCGACAGCGATACTTCTGGAAAAGTTATCTACCCATTACCGGAATTATCTCCCAGAATCCACAAAATCAGTATCACTGCCTGGGATAATGCCAACAATCCGGCGACTGAATCGAGTAAATTCAACCTCCTCGCATCCGCCGATTTTCAACTTCAACAGGTTGTCAATTTTCCTAATCCCTTCAAGGGTACAACCGATATCACTTTTTACATAACCCATAGTGCTCGAATCGAATGCACTATTTACACCGTTCGGGGATTGAAAATTAAGACCATCTCGCATGATGAGGTTTGGCTACCTGGCTTTAACTATATCCATTGGGATGGCAACGACGATTTTGGTGACCGGGTTGCAAAAGGCATCTACCTCTATAAAATCAAGGCAATATCATTAGAAACAAACGTAAAAAATCAATTTATTGGCAAAATGGTCAAGACCGGATGAATCGTCAATTCCTAAACTGGTACGGAAAACCAGTTGTGCTTGCTTCAAGATCACCACGGCGGGCTCACATTCTAAAAATGCTCGATATTGAATTTATTATCCAACCGTCCAATTACACGGAACCGGTCAATGATAAACTACCGCCGGATCAGTTGGTTCAATCCCATGCCTATTATAAAGCGGAAGAAGTTGCACGATTGTTTGAAAATGCTTGGATTATAGGCGCTGATACAGTTGTCATAAAAGCCGGGCAGCGGTTGGGTAAACCAACGAACAGAGATGAGGCAATCCGAATGCTGCGACTTCTGAGCGGAATTACGCACCAGGTTTTTACCGGCTATTGTGTCTTAAACTCATTTAACCACAAGTACGTTACCGAAGCAGTCCGGACCGAGGTCACTTTTCGCAAATTAACCGATGAACTGATTCGACATTACATTGATCAATATCAACCTTTTGATAAAGCCGGTTCCTATGGAATTCAGGACTTTAGCGCTATTTTTATCGAGAAGATTGAAGGTTGTTTTTATAATGTAGTCGGATTTCCCGTTGCCCAATTCTACCAAACAGTGACTGAAAGATTATCTTCAATCCGATAAACTTTATATTGTAATTTAGCTCAATATTTCCAATATTTAGATCAGAATCAAATAGTTGAACAGGATATCAATTATGTTTTACGAGGAATTAAAAAAACACCGGGAATCGCAGGGGATAACCCTCGATCAAATAGCCGACAAAACTAAAATCAACAAGAATACCTTAAAAGCCTTCGAAAGCGGCAATTTTTCCAAACTGCCCCAGACCTATGTACGCTTATTTTTAAAAGCTTATGCCCAGGAAATCAACCTCGACCCCCAAAAAATCATTAAACAATATGAAGAGTATACCGGAGAATCTTTTGAAACGCCAATTTCTCCGACTCTGACGCCAGAAGATAACATCGCGGTGACACACAAAAACTATATTGCCCCAGTCGCCAAAAAGCATAACATCGCGGCAATCACCACTATTCTGGTCATTCTAATTTTCCTGATTTCAATCTTAAAACAGGTACTTATCGAGGAAGAAAAACAGAATCTGCCCGCCGTACCACCAGCAATTCAACAAATACCGCTGTCGGATCAAACTACCGATACGGTAACAATTGCCGAAGAGGAAAATGTGGAACAAACTGCTCCAATAATTACTCCCGAAATTCCACAACCCTTATTAACCCTCTCAATGACTACTTCCGATACCTGTTGGGTGCGGGTGATTACCGACGGAGCAGATGCTTCGGAAGCCAATTACATTCCTAATATCAGCCGGGAATGGAAAGCTCGCGAAAAGTTCGACATCCGAATCGGACGCCCCTCAAAAGTCCGACTATATCTGAATAATAGAGAACTTGGTCCGTTTGGCACAGCTGGAATTCCCACCCGCTTAATCATTACCAAAGATGGAATCGTGCGCTCAACCCTAATCCATCGCTAATTTCATCTCCTTATTAAATATCGCTAAAAATCGAAGCATTTTTTAAAAAAAAATGCTTGACAATCCAACTTTTTTATTCTATTATAGTGGGTAGATGTGGGGATAATTCCCAAAAAAACCCAAAAATTTATATCATCATGATTAACTCTTTTGCCGGCGAATCCAAACACCTTTTAGACGAGAAAAATCGTCTGAGTATCCCTGCCAAATTTCGTCGTTGGCTACCGGAAGAAAATACCGATTATACCTTCGTTGTTACTAAAGGTCTTGATCCTTGTCTGGTAGCTTATCCTGCACCGGAGTGGGAACTCCTGACCGAAAAACTGCATAATTTGCCGCAATTCAAGAAAAAGAACCGCGCCTTTATTCGTACCTGGTTACGGAAATCAGTCTGGTTGAAATGTGACAAGCAGGGACGGATAATCGTCCCCCAGCAACTACTTGGATTTGCCGCAATTAAAAAAGAAGTCATCATTATCGGTGCTTTAAACTATTTAGAATTATGGGATCCAGAAGTTCTAAATAATCATGCCGAGTCACAAATTTCCTTGGATGATGATTATTTTGAGGATTTAACAGACGCTTTCTAATCCATATCCAATGGATTGGTTTAATGACCACAATTCATGTGCCAGTTCTACTACAAAAAACCTTAGAATACCTGCTTAATCAACCTGATGGCATTTATGTTGACGCAACAGTTGGATGTGGTGGTCATTTTGCCGAATTATCAACCCGATTAAGCAAGAATGCATATCTCATCGGAATTGACGCGGATCTCACGGCCCTCGAATATTGTCAGCAAAATTTAACGATTTCCCAATCCCATCGGTTTATTGAGAGCAATTTCGAATTTATCAAGGCGGTCTGTTTTCGGGCCGGATTCCCTAAAGTCCACGGGATTTTACTCGACCTCGGTCTTTCTTCCTTCGCTCTGGATAATCCCCAGCGTGGCTTCTCTTATACATTCGAAGGTCCTCTGGATATGCGGTTCTCAGCTGACCAACCTCAGTCGGCATTTACAATAATAAATTCTGCTGAGCAAGTTACCTTAGAAACTATCTTTCGAGATTTCGGTGAAGAGCGGCGATCCCGTTCATTAGCAAAAGCAATCATCGCCGCACGCCAAACTAAAAACATTAACACTACCACGCAGCTAGCTGAAATCATTCGCCAGATAGTTCCTTCGGCTCAGCTCATCAAGACTTTGAGTCGCATTTTCCAGGCGTTGCGAATTGCAGTCAACCGTGAATTAGAAGTACTCCAGAAAGCAATTTGCGATGCAATTGAGATGTTAAATACCGGAGGGCGATTAGTAATTATCAGCTATCATAGTCTTGAAGATCGGATTGTCAAGCAACAATTTAAGCTTTTCGCTACAGATTGTATTTGCCCGCCAGATTTCCCGATCTGCCAATGTAACCATCAGGCGTCAGTCCGGATATTAACAGCTAAACCAATCAGACCAAGACCGGCTGAAATTGAGTTAAATCCCAGAGCACGAAGTGCCAAGCTGCGGGCAGTCGAAAAATTATAGGGTATTTATGGTCAGGAGAAAAGTCAGTAAAAATAAAAAACGAAAACTGGTTATGTTTTCGCTCTTTCTGGTCCTTGTTTGCTTCATGGTGTTCTATATTTGGATTTTCAATTACACCAACCTCCTATTTAAGGATTTAGAAAAATTAAAACGGGAAGAGGCGAAACTCTTAACCCAAAATCGGCTGGTTGCGATAGAAATAGACCGATTGGCTCGCGCCGATCGAATTAAACAAATTGCTTCTTCGGAAATGGACATGTGGACTCCAACCCCTGAATCACTGGCAGTCATTATTTCTTCGCGTAAGGATTGAGATCATGGCGGACCCGATTATCCAAATTAAAAAAAGAACCGTATTGCTATCGTTAGCCTTTTTTATTTTTTGGTTAATAGTGTTAGCGAAATTCTTCACAATTCAGGTGATTCATACATCCAAATATCAACAGTTATGCAACGATCAGGCTGACTTCCAGAAAATTATACCGCCAATTCGGGGAACTATTTTTGATCGCAATCGAAAGGCTTTGACCGTTGACCTTGTCAACTATGACCTTGGTGTTCATCCCTATTTAATTAAGGATAAAGAGCGCTATGCCCAAGCCTTAAGTAAACTCCTAAAACCGAATTACACTCAATATTTAAACTTGTTGAAATCCGATAAGTCTTTCCTTTACTTAGAGCGCAATATTCCCCATCAAGAAATGGAAAATTTTCTGGATAAATATCAATTTTTTCCGGGTTTTGCGATCGAACGAAAAATCCGACGCAATTACCCGTTTGGCGAAATTGCCGGACCACTGATTGGAGTAACTAACGTTGATAACCGGGGCATTATTGGTTTGGAGCTGGAACTGGAACCTTACATCTGCGGTACACCTGGTTGGCAGATTGCTTTAAAAGACGGTTGGGGTCGCCTTAATAATCGTCCTGACCTGCCATTTCAGGAGACGATTAATGGTAATGATGTCGTACTGACGATAGATATTGAATATCAGACAATTTTATTTGAAGAACTTCGTAACGCCTTTGAAAGACATCATACTGACAAGGCGATGGGTATAATCATCAATCCAATAAGTGGTGAAATTTTAGCCATGGCTTCGCTCCCGGCTTTTAATCCCAACACTCCCGATAATTACCCGATATCAACCCAAAAAAATAACTTAGTAACTGATATTTTCGAGCCCGGTTCAACGTTTAAAATTGTAACTGCCACCGCAGCTCTCGATAATCATAAGGTCCATCCCGAAGATATAATCTATTGTAATAAAGGGGAAATTGAAGTTGGTAAACGGATCATTCATGATCATAATAAATACGAATATCTCACCTTTGCCGAAGTCATTGAAAAAAGCAGCAATATCGGTACAATCAAGGTAGCCCAAAAAATCGGTGCCGACCAGGTTTTCGATTATGCCCGGCGATATGGCTTTGGGGCTAAGACTGACATCCAATTTCCGGGCGAGGTAGCGGGTGTTATTCACCCACTCAAAAAGTGGACCGAATTAACTCTGGCTCAAGTTGCCATTGGTCAGGGAATCTGTTGCACTGCCCTGCAGCTGGCTTATGCCTATGCCGCAATTGCCAACGGCGGTTATTTATTGAAACCGCAAATAGTAAAACGAATTGAGACCAAGGAAGGAATGGGTCTGTTCGAAGCCAATCCACAATATATCCGACGGATCGCCTCACCTCCGATAATGGCATTAATGAAAGAGCTATTACGTTTGACCGTTCAAAGTGGAACCGGCATCAAAGCCGATATTAATGGAATGGCAATCGCCGGCAAGACCGGTACCGCTCAAAAAGTGACTCCTGAAGGTTATAGTAAGAGTGAATATGACGCAATCTTTGTGGGCTTTTTCCCCGTTGACAATCCGCAATTACTTTGCGCAGTCGTTTTGGATAATCCCAAAGGTTATCATCACACCGGCGGTAGTGTGGCAGCGCCGGTTGTAAGAGAAATCTTTGCCCGGATTGTGAACCTGTCTGACGATCTGTTTTTCCCCAGTGATCAAATCCCAACATCGCCCTTGAACTACGCCAGTAATTCAAACTCAGACCAGGACATTCGAAAAGCAATTATCTCATCTAACCGAAATCGAATTAATCTTGCAACTTATCAATATTCAAGTTTAATGCCCGATCTACGCGGTCGAACATTGCGACAGGCAGTTGCAATTCTCCAAAATTTGGGTGTAGATGTGACAGTTAATGGAACCGGTATTGTCATTTCTCAATTTCCTGAGAAAAATTCGGTCATTACAGCCGATACTCGCTGCGTTTTGAACCTTCAACCACGGGGTATGATCCTTGACTAAATCAATCAGAAATATTTTACGGGGAATTACCTATCAATCTTGCGGAGATTTGCCATCCAAAATAAATCACATCTCTAACAACTCACAGCAGATCAAACCCGGTGATCTGTTTATCGCCATTCAGGGGCAGCAGGCAGACGGACATCAATTTATCCCTCAAGCAGTTGAAAATGGTGCGGCTGTGATTGTCTGTGAGAAATTTCAAAAACAGTGTCCCGTTCCCCAATTAATGGTCGCCAACAGTCGTAAGGCATTAGCCCGAATCGTTGCCAATTACTACGACAATCCTACCGCTAAATTAACTGTTATTGGGGTTACTGGTACCAACGGTAAAACGACAACGGTTTATCTCCTGAAGTCAATTTTAAAACAAGCCAAAATCGTCAGCGGTTCCATCGGAACTCTGGGATATTATATCGAGGATTCGTTTTATCCTTTGACCCTCACTACTCCTGACTCCATGCAACTACAACAAATATTTTCGCAGATGGTGTATAAAAATATAACTACCGTAGTCATGGAAGTTTCATCGCATGCACTGGCTCTCGACCGGATTGAGGGAATTTCATTCAAGGGTGGTATTTTTACTAATATATCCCAGGATCATTTAGATTTCCACCTTACGATGGAAAATTACGTTTCGGCCAAATTACGACTCTTCCCACTGATAATTCCAACTGGTTTCCGCCTGGTCAACCTCGATGATTCCTACAGCGAACAGTTTAAAAATAGTGGTGCGGCAAGATTACTGACCTACTCAATCGGCAAGCCAGCCGATTTTTGCTGGCAGCCGGATGTCCAATATATTAATGGAATATCCGGTAACATTGCAGCTGGTTCACAAACCATCCCAATTAAAAGTTCACTCTCGGGAAAACATAACTTAAGTAATATTTTAGCCGCAACCGCTGGAGCACTGCAAATGGGAATTCAACCGGCAATTATCACGAAAGCAATCGCCAACGTAGCCGGGGTACCTGGACGCCTGCAGGAAATTCGCCAGAACGGATTCCCACGAACATTCGTTGATTATGCTCATACTCCCGATGCAATTATCAATGTGCTAAAAACCTTGCGCGACATCGTTCCCAGCGACGGGAGGCTGATTACAATTTTCGGTTGTGGTGGCAATCGTGATCGAACTAAACGACCGCTCATGGCGAGTGCCACAGCTTCTTTGTCGGATATGGTCATTGTCACCACCGATAATCCCCGTTATGAAGAGCCCGAGGCAATCATCCAGGAAATCGTGGAAGGTTTCCCTAATAATTACGGTTATTATAAAATCACCGACCGCAAAACCGCCATTGAATTTGGATTAAAACAAGGCACTCCAAAGGATGTGATTGCCATACTTGGCAAGGGTCATGAAAATTACCAGGAAATTAAAGGGATCAGGTATCCATTTTATGACATTGAGATAGTCGAAAACTATTTCGGGAAAAAGAGATGATAACTGCCGGTTTTATTAACCAGATCGGTTTAGGTACCCTGAGAAATTTCAACTCAGCGATTAGTAGCGTAACCATTGACAGCCGCAAAGTGACGACTGGTTCAATGTTTTTCGCATTTAAAGGTGAAAAAGTTGATGGTCACCATTACCTAAACTCAGCAATTAGGCAGGGTGCGGCTTTATGTGTTGTCTCGCAGGAGTGGGCTGATCAAAATACCGATTCCAGCTTACCCCTCTGGATTGTGGAGTCTCCCGAAACAGCCCTGCAGCAATTGGCGCTCCATTGGCGATGTGAGTATAAAATCCCGGTGCTTGCGATCACTGGTACAAACGGCAAAACGACAACCCGGGCGATGTGTCAGGCAATTCTCCAAAAACGCTATTCCCTGCATAGCACCAGCGGCAATTTCAACAATCAGCTTGGACTTCCTCTGACCCTCTTAAGTCTGACCGCTGAACACACTTTCAGTCTCTTGGAATTGGGGAGCAATCATTTTGGCGAGATTAATTTCCTGTGTCGGATATGTCAACCAACTGCCGGATTAATTACCAATATTGGATATGGTCATATCGAATTTTTTAAGGATTTAGCCGGAGTGCTAAAAGCCAAAAAGGAGCTGTTTGATTCACTGCCGGTCAATGGTATCAGTTTTATTAATCAGAATGACGAAATGCTTGCCACGCTCAAGCCAGCTACGAAAATCGTAACTTACGGATTAGACCGACAGGATGCCGATTACCGTGGTAAAATCATCACTTATGACCAGAATGCCTGTGGGACTCTTCAAGTAAATGAAGAGGTCATAATTCACCTGAAAGTCCCCGGAAAGCCGATGGTTCAAAATGCCTTAGCGGCAGCTGCCGTCGCT
This sequence comes from uncultured bacterium, assembly GCA_964485745.1. Lineage (GTDB taxonomy): Bacteria > Fidelibacterota > UBA2242 > UBA2242 > UBA2242 > CAZAKO01. The sequence goes on along the minus strand of CAZAKO010000029.1, from coordinate 10,600 downwards.
CGTACCTATGACATTACCTGGTCTGACATTAAATCTGCCCTGGAAAGCTTTGCAGCGGTTAATCAGCGATTTGTGGTAAAACAATATCGCAATTGCCGAATAATTAATGATGCCTATAATGCCAATCCCACCAGCACCGCAGCGGCAATCGAAACCTTTGCGCAAATGAACGTCCCCGGGCGGCGTATTTTCGTCTTTGGCGACATGCGGGAACTGGGCACAATTTCTGAAGTCAGTCACCGTGAAATCGGGAAAAAAGTAACCGCAGCGCCAATTGATTGTTTCTATACCTATGGACCTTTAGCTGAGCTGGCTGCCAAAGAGGCACTCAAAGGTAGTAACCAGCAGGTTCGTTCCTTCCGGGATAAACATGAGTTATTAGCAGGATTAAAAAAGGACACTTTAAAGACTGATACAATTCTATTCAAAGGTTCCCGGGCTAATCGTCTTGAAGACATTATCGAAGGAATTATTAGTTAATGTTTTATCACCTCCTATTTCCCCTAAAAAAGTATGTCAGTGGATTTAATTTGTTCCAATATATCACCTTTCGGGCGGCGATGGCAGCCATTACCGCACTTTTGATTAGCTTCATTATCGGCCCGCTGATCCTCCGTTTACTCAAAAAGCATCAGGTCGGCGAAATTATCCGGGAAAATGGTCCAACGTCACATTTAGCCAAAAAGGGCACTCCTACGATGGGCGGAATCATCATTCTGATTTCGGTTATAATCCCGGTACTACTCTGGGCAAATTTGAAAAATATCTATACGATATTAATTCTGATTGCCACAATTTGGATGGGGATAATCGGTTTTGTTGACGATTACCTCAAAGTCGTCAAAAAAATAAAAAAAGGACTGATTGCCCGCTACAAGTTAATCGGACAAATTAGTCTGGGGATGATTATCGGCTGCTATCTCTTCTTTACCCCAGAATTAGCTGCACTTCAGGGACTTATCTCCGTTCCTTTTTTTAAAAACCTCGAATTAAACCTTGGATTTTTATATATCCCATTCGTCATTCTATTTGTCACCTTTGCCTCAAATTCAGTTAATCTCACCGATGGTCTGGATGGTTTAGCTGCCGGATTGATGGGTATCGTGGCACTTGCCTTGGCGGTCATTGCCTATGTTACTGGACGGGTAGATTTTAGCCATTACTTGAATACAATTTATATCCAAGGAAGTGGTGAATTAACCGTATACTGTATGGCATTCGCCGGCGGGATTTTAGGTTTTCTCTGGTATAACAGCAAGCCTGCTCAGGTGTTTATGGGTGACACTGGTTCGCTGGGTATGGGTAGTGCCCTCGGGACAATTGCAATTCTGTTAAAAAAAGAAATTCTATTTCTGGTACTGGGCGGAATCTTTTTTGCCGAGACTCTGTCAGTCGTCATTCAGGTTTGCTATTTCCGTTACACCCGAATAAAAACCGGCACCGGCAAACGAGTTTTTCTGATGGCACCGCTGCATCATCATTTCGAAATGAAGGGCTGGGACGAAAGCAAGGTCGTCATCCGGTTCTGGATCATCGGTATCCTGCTGGCAATTTTAAGTCTAAGTAGTTTTAAAATTCTATGATTAATCTTAAAACGTTACCAATCAATCTAAAAAACCACAAGGTGACTGTTCTCGGTGCCCGGCGCAGTGGACTCGCGGCGGCTCAATTGCTCGCTCAGCGGGGCGCTCAGGTATTATTATCAGACTTAGCAAAAATCGAAATCCCCGAGACGGTCAGGCAAGAACTGCATAAGCACAAGGTCGCTCTCGAACTGGGGCAACACAGTGAAAAGGTTACCCAATCAGACCTCGTTGTACTAAGTCCCGGAATTCCCAATACTGCCCCAATTGTGCGTGAAATCGAAACAAAAGGTATTCCGATCGTCAGTGAGATCGAAATGGCTTATTGGTTAATGCCGGAAGCAAAACTGATCGCTGTAACCGGTTCGAATGGCAAAACTACCACTACCACGCTCATCCATGAATTACTCAAAGATACCCAATACGCAGTTTTCTGCGGCGGTAATATCGGAATTTCTTTTAGTTCACTCCTTCCAGATGCAGACCAGGTCAGTCATAAACCAAGAGTATTTGTACTTGAGGTAAGCAGTTTTCAATTAGAACGGATTATTCATTTCCGACCCGATGTCGCCGTGGTATTGAATGTCACCGACGATCACATGGATCGTTACGAACATGATATTCATCAATACCTAAAAGCCAAACTTAATATCACCCGCAACCAGCAGGAGGATGACAGCTTTGTATATTTCGCCGATGATGCCCTGTTAAAGCAGAATCTGCCACCCCGTCCGCGGAAGCTGCCCTTCGGTTTAACACCCAATCCCGCCATGCTTTTCACTGCTGATGCCCAAAACATTTACACCCATGCTGGGAAAATATTGATGCATAGAGCGGATATTGCCCTGCTTGGTGAGCACAATTTATTGAATATTCTTGCCTCCCTAAATGCAATCTCCGGTCTCGATATTCCGACTGACCAGGTGCGGCAGGTCCTGCGTCAGTTTACCGGTATTGAGCATCGTCTCGAATTTGTGGCGACCATCGCTGAGGTTGCTTACTATAACGACTCCAAGGCGACTAATGTTGATTCGGTGAAGTATGCCCTCAAGAGCTTTAGTCAGCCGGTAATTATTATTCTCGGCGGGCGCGATAAGGATTCCGACTTCAGCCAATTATTACCCTATTTGCAGAAAAACACTAAAAAAGCAATTCTTATCGGTGAAGCGGCAACTAAAATCCAGCAGGTAATTAAAAAGGATATACCTCATATTTTTACCAAATCAATGCAGGATGCCGTATTACAAGCCCATCGGTTAGCCCAACCGGGTGACGTGGTTTTATTGTCGCCCGCCTGTGCCAGTTTCGACATGTTCGAGAACTTCGAACATCGGGGTAAGGTATTCAAAGAAATTGTTCATTCTTTACGCCAGCAGAAGGTAGATGAAGGTTAAATATTCACAATCCATTGATCAATTTTATTTTTACCTGATTGTCATCTTGATTGGGATTGGATTTGTGATTCAATACAGTGCCAGCTCTTCTCTGGCGGCTGCCCGATTCAATGATCCCGGTCATTATATGCGAGGCCATTTTATCAGGATAATCGCCGGGTTGATTATTGGTTTATTTTTCCTGAAATTAAACTACAATCATCTTAAATCTGCCGCCATCTGGGTTACGATTGCCGCGATCTTGTTATTGGCTACCACCCTGATTGTTCACCTGATCCACGGCACTTCACCAACCGCCCGCTGGCTGCAGATTGGTCCGTTGCGATTTCAACCTTCGGAATTGGCAAAATTTGCATTTATTATCTACCTGGCTTCATTTTATGACCGTCATGCAGATAATATTGGCAATTTCAAAAAAGGATTTATTCCTCCGGCATCATTACTGTTATTGATAGTTTTATTGATAATTGTCGAACCAGATTTTAGTACTGCCGCAGTAATCATTGTTCTATCTATAACCCTGATGTTCATTGGTGGGGCAAAAATTTTACATCTTGCTCCATTCACCGGTCTACTTGGAGTTATCGCTGTAATTAGCGTTTTATTGTCGCCTTACAAACTAAAACGAATTTTAACTGCAATCGGCAACGTCGAGGATACTCAGGGTGCCGGTTACCAGATTCGTCAATCATTAATCACACTCGGTAACGGCGGTTTATGGGGACGTGGTCTGGGTGGCAGCATTGAAAAAAATCTGTTTCTCCCCGAACCACATACCGATTTTGTGTTCGCGGTTACCGGCGAAGAATTTGGTTTTATTGGTACGATGTTGCTACTGATTCTCTTCCTCTTGCTATTTATCAGAGGGTTCCACATTGCTTTCCGAGCCCCGAATGTATTCGGCAATCTGCTCGGACTTGGACTTTCGCTGAGTATGTTTGTTTATCAGCTGGTCAACGTCGGGGTCGTTTGTGGCATTCTGCCGGTAACCGGTCTTCCGCTGCCTTTTATTAGCTACGGTGGTTCAACGATGCTCTACAATTTCGCCTGTCTTGGAATTATCCTGAATATTTCCAGGCACATGATTGACACTCAAGAACCTATTAGATTAGTGACAGTTCATGCTTAAAGAAGAAACTCCAAAAACCTTGCGAGTGCTGGTTACCGGCGGTGGTACCGGCGGGCACCTCTTCCCGGCAATCGCCTTAATCGAGGAACTTAGTTCTAGGAGCAATCAAATCGGCAATCTTGAATTTCTTTTTATCGGAACCAGCCGCGGTTTGGAATCATCAGTCCTGCAAAATCAGAACTGGCCGTTTCGAAAAATTTGGGTACGTGGCTTCCAGCGTGGGTTTAGGTTTAAGGATATTCTGGTAAATCTGATGTTCCCGGTCAGGCTTTTGGTAAGTCTGATTCAGTCCTGGTTAATCATCAAACAGTTCAAACCGGATATTGCAATTGGAACCGGAGGTTATACCGCAGGTCCTCCACTGCGGATTGCAGCCATGCGTAAAATTCCAATCTTCCTGCATGAACAAAATGTATTCCCTGGGGTCACAACGCGCATGCTGGCTAAACATGCCAAACGCATTTATTCATCATTCGAAAATACCAGCCAGTATATTCCAAATTCAATCTGGTTTGGAACGCCTTTGCGGAGGTCACTGGAATGGGTCAGCCGCGAACAGGCTATTCGCTTTTTTGAATTGCACTCCAATTTGAAAACAGTCTTCATTTTTGGCGGCAGCCAAGGCTCACAGGCTCTAAATCGTTACTGGATTACCCATCTTGAAAATTATACCAACAAACCACAATGTCAATTTCTGTGGCAGACTGGTCAAAAAGATTACGAGGAAATAAAAAACCGGTTTTTGGATAATCCTTACGTTAAGGTAACCCCGTTTATTCATGAAATGGGTATTGCTTATTCGGCAGCCGACATCATTATCAGTCGCTCTGGAGCCCTGTCCCTGGCTGAATTGTGCCTCTATGGTAAACCTTCGATTTTGGTGCCGCTGCCGACTGCCGCAGGGAATCATCAGGAAATCAATGCCCGGATCATGGAAAAAGAGGGGGCTGCGCTGGTGGTACTGCAAAAAGACCTCGATTCAAAATTACTCGAAGGACATGTGAATTCTTTACTTGCAGATCAAGCGAAATTGACCAAAATGGCTCAAAGTGCTAAAAGTTTGGCCCGACCTGAATCTGCCACTTTAATTGTAGATGATATTTTGAAGTATGTTGAAGATAATGTTTGGGAAGATTAAACATTTCCACCTGATTGGAATCGGTGGCATCGGCATGAGCGGAATTGCCGAACTGCTCAGCGACTGGGGATATACAATCTCCGGCTCAGACGCTAATTACTCCGATAATATCACTCGAGTGGAACAGCAAGGCATAAAAGTGCATATCGGCCATCGCGCCGCAAATGTGACTGGTTGTGATGCGGTAATCTATAGCGCCGCCGTCGAATCCACTAATCCTGAACTGCAAGCTGCCCGGAATCAGGGAATCCCCGTAATTAAACGGGCAAAAATCCTGGGAGAAATTTTACGTGCCCGCCCGAACAGTATCGCGATTGCCGGCACGCATGGCAAAACCACAACAACTTCACTAATTGGTCACTTATTCCTATCAGCCGGTCGCGATCCGATAATCATTGCCGGCGGTGTTCTTAAAGAGTTAAACTCCACAATCCACAATGGTAATGGCGACACCATCATTGTCGAAGCAGATGAATTCGACCACTCCTTTCATCAATTATACCCGACACATATTGTCCTGACAAGCGTTGATCCCGAGCATTTGGATACCTACGGGAATCTGGATAGCATCCGGGACAGTTTCGTCAAATTTGTCAACCGGTTGCCATTTTATGGGAAGTTAATTTTAACCGATGATGATCAGAACATTCAATCCATCTTACCTCAAGTAACTGTTAATTTTGCAAAGTACAGCATCGAACATAACTGTGAGATTCAGGCTGCCAATATCCGGTTAAGCGAGTCTGCCAGTGAATTCGATATTATGGTTTCAGGGAAAAAACTGGGTTTGATTCACTTACCTCTGACCGGAGCCCACAATGTAAAAAATGCCTTAGCGGCAATCGCCATCGGCTTGGAGTATGGGATCGATATCCAGACTTGTGCCTCTGCCTTGAAAACCTTTGGGGGAGTTAAACGGCGGTTCGATATCCTTCATCAATCGGCGGAATTGATGCTCGTGGACGATTATGCTCATCATTACCGCGAAATCGAAGCTACTCTGAAAGCGGCGAAATCCGGCTGGCGACGACGCATAATTGCCATTTTCCAGCCGCATCTCTACAGCCGCACCCAGGCATTCTACCGGGAATTTGCCCAAGCACTGCAATTGGCGGATGTCGTCGTGCTGCTGAATATCTACCCTGCCCGGGAGAAACCGATCGAAGGCGTCTCGACCAAACTGATTTATGAGGTGCTTAAAGCCGCCGGACATCCGCATATCCATTTAATCGAAGAAAAAGCTACTGCACCAGAATTGATTAAATCGCTTTATCAAAAGGGCGACATGATCATTACCCTGGGCGCCGGTGATGTCTTTAAACTTCATCAATCTTTAAAAAATCTAATCAATGAAAAAATCTAAATTAATTCACCTCAACAAAAAACTGACTTCAGGGTTCTCCTGCTCGTGGGGGGCAACCATCAGCTTCGCTGGCTCAGCTGTTTCGGATGGCAGATTGCCTGAAACAGATCAAGATATGGTCAATTCGGGGAACCCTGAAGTCTCTGCTATGCCAAACAGATTTTTTGCGAAAATCAGATTATGAATAAATCAGCTGAACAAAAGCCTAAGACTTTATTAAAACGGATTCTGCACCTGACAGAACTAACAGGCGGATTAGCAATCCTGGTGCTACTGGTTTATAGTTCAGTTACGTGGTGTAATTATACTGAACTGTTTAACCTTACCGAGATTGAAATAACCGGCAATTCGATCCTTGCGGACGAGACCATAACTCAGATTGCAGCAATCCAAACCGATACCTCAATCAACAACCTTGACCTATCGGCAATCCAGGCAAGATTGGAACAAAATCCGTATATCAGGGCGGCTGCCGTTAGCCGCGATTTTCCGCATAAGTTGGTAATTCGGATCAATGAACGAATTCCTATCTGCTACCTCAGTCATAAAGAATTATTTCTTATTGATGCAGAGGGTATTCTGCTCCCGCCGACTCAGACAACCGTGGTTCCAAATTTACCGGTTATCTCTGGATTCGAGAATGATTCTCTTCCCTATCAACCGGGCGTCAATATTACCAATCCGGAAATCTTGACAATCGTTAAAAACATCCATTCTACCCTACTGAATTCTCCCGATCTTTTTTCATCAATATCCGAAATTCATGCCTGGAATGGTAAAAATTATATTCTCTACACTATCAAGAACGGTACCCCGATTTTTCTCGGTAATCGCGATTTGGCAGACCAGTTTAATATCCTGGCTAACTTCCAAAATCGGTTGAAAGGTAAACGCGAATTGTGCGACTACCAATATCTGGATTTAAGATGGGAGAAGCAAGTTGTGGTTAAGGAACGACGCTCATAGGAAAAAATAATGAAAAACAGAGGTAAAATAATCACTGCGGTTGATCTGGGAACGAGTAAAGCCTGTGCCCTGATTGCCGAGATTGATGCGGAATCCGGAATGCCGGTAATCAAGGGCTATGGCATTTACGAATCCCGAGGAATAAAAAAAGGGATTATTGTCAGTATTGAAGAGGCTTCGGAGACAATCAATCAGGTAATTAGTGCTGCCGAAAAGATGGCTGATGTGACTGTCACCAGCTGTTATGCCAGCATCAGTGGCGATCATGTTCGCAGCATGAATGCCCAGGGAACAATTGCCATCTCCCGGGATGCTCGCACCGGTCTGGGCGAGGCACGCGAAATTGAAAAAGAAGATATCGAGCGGGTTATCGAACATACCAAGGCTGTTCCGCTGCCGGTAGATCGTCAGATTTTGCATGTTATGCCGCAGCAATTCATTGTAGATGAACAGAGCGGGATTCGCAATCCACTCAACCTATTAGGTAGACGGCTTGAAATTAAAGTCCACCTCACTACTTACAGTATTACCGCCGCTTCAAATCTGTTACGCTGTTATAAAAATGCCGAATTATCGGTTGACGGCTTTGTTTTGCATTCGCTGGCGTCCTCCCATGCGGTGTTATCCGAGAGCGAAAAAGAGATGGGAGTGGTATTAATTGACATCGGCAGCGGCACCGCGGACATTATCGTCTTTTATGAAGGTGGTATCCGTCATACTGGCGTTGTGAATTTTGGTACGCAACTGGTCACTAACGATGTTGCCTACCTGCTGCGGATACCCCTGGATACTGCTGAAAAGATTAAAAAGGCACATGGGATTGCATTCATTCAATCGGCTGATAAAGAAGCTTTTTTCAAAATCGAAAGCAAGAACGGACGGCCACCACGCGAGGTACCAATTGTCAAACTGGCTGAATACATCGAGCCGCGGATGGAAGAAATCCTGCGGGAAGCCTATATGGAAGCCCGCAAAGCCGATATTCCGTTGATCAATATTCCGGCAGTCGTGCTGACTGGCGGTGGTGCAATGATTAAAGGCAGTGAGGAATTGGCGGAATCAATCTTTAAAATCCCCGCCCGTGTTGGTAATCCGGTGGATTTCAAAGGATACGAGGATGTATTAAATAAACCTGCCTTCTCCGCCGCAATTGGCATACTCAAGTATGCCATCCAGGATACTAAAACCTCCCGGTTGACGAAAACAGCAACTCCGGGATGGCTGTCGCGGACCTGGGAGAAGATCAGAAAGTTAACCGAAAATTATATGTAGACTTGGCAGCAGAGCTAGCATGACCTTTAACAACAAAATTAACAAAAATAACAACTGTGGGAGGTAATATGTATTTCGAATTTGATGACTTAGCCAATCAAAGCGCAAAATTGAAAGTGGTTGGAGTCGGCGGCGGTGGCGGGAATGCCATCAACCGGATGATCGAATCCAAATTAACCGGTGTGGATTTCATAGCAATTAATACCGATGCTCAGGATCTTGACGCCAATCTGGCACCAATTAAAATTCAGATTGGGAAAGATTTAACGCGTGGATTGGGAGCCGGGGCAATTAAAGAGATTGGTCGAATGGCAATTGAAGCCGATCGCCAGCCGACAATTAATGCCCTCAAGGGTGCCGACATGGTTTTTGTAACTTGCGGGATGGGCGGCGGTACCGGTACCGGAGCCTCTCCGATAATCGCCAAAATTGCCAAAGAGCAGGGCAGTCTGACTGTCGGAATTGTAACTAAACCCTTTCATTTTGAAGGGCAAAAACGAATGCAACGGGCGGATGAGGGCATCCGGGAATTGCGTGAAAATGTTGATACCTTAATTGTGATTCCAAATCAACGGTTGTTGAGTATCGTAGACCGCAAGACCTCAATTCGGCAAGCCTTTCAAACGGCTGACAGCGTGCTCTATCAGGCAACTAAGGGAATCTCCGATTTGATCAATCGGCACGGCATAATCAATCTTGATTTTGCCGATGTCAAAACCATTATGAAAAATATGGGTGACGCCATTATGGGTACTGGCTTGGCAACCGGTGAAGAACGCGCCATATTAGCGGCACAGCAGGCAATTTCGAGTCCACTCCTGAATGATATGAATATTCGGGGTGCAAATGGTCTCCTGATCAATGTCACCGGCGGCGAAGACCTGAACCTATTTGAAGTTGATGAAGCCTGCAAAATCATCACCGAAGAGGCGGGTAGTGATGCCGACATCATTATCGGCGCCGTCATTGATGAAAACCTGACCGATGAAATCATGATTACGGTAATTGCCACCGGAATCGGCAAAGAGAACCGGCCGGCTCATCGCACCAGTGAATCGGTGATTATTCCAGCAAGAGAAGAGATATTTGCCGAAGAGATTGCCCAAGTCAATAATAAATGGGACGACAACCGTAATGAATCGCAGCCAGAAGCCAAACCGATATTTTCACTCGAAGATAATGAAATGAATGGGATGGATAAAGTAACTGATCAAAATGATTTCAATGTACCAGCCATTATCCGCCGCATGCGAAGTGTGAAATAATTAGCCCCTCCCCACGTCCGATAAAAAGAGCCCCTGTCTGGCAGGGGCTCGATTTTTTCATTTATTTGAATTAGTCTCTTAAATCGCCTTCTGCAAATTACCTTTTTTTAAGCATTTCATACAAACCTTAACCGTTCGCACGGTGCCGTCAATGATAACCTTGGTTTTCTGCAAATTCGGCTCCCAGCGACGCCTGGTTTTGTTGTGGGCGTGACTGATGTTATTTCCATAAACTGGGCGCTTACCACATATATCACATACTTTTGACATTACTTATTACTCCTTCAAAAAAACCGGCTGAATTTGCAGATTTTCAGTGAGAATGTCAATGCTTTTCCTGCAGTATATTATACCTCCGAGGTTTTGAAAACCTCGGAGGTATTTGGGTCAGTATTAGCGCATCTCCGGAATCCTATTTATATTTCAATATGAAAATTGGTAATCTCAACATCTCAAATCCAGTTTTACTGGCTCCGATGTCCGGCTATAC
>CAZAKO010000028.1:0-22574 GCA_964485745.1 uncultured bacterium | reverse complement strand
ATTCACGAACAATAAAACCGATTACGTTGAAGGTACCGGCTCACTGACTGCCAAATTTAATATCGGTTCGTTTCACACCTGGGGCAGTTTTGCCAGTGCTCAGTTTAGGGTACCGGCAGGCGATCCACCAATGGACTGGAGCGCCAGAGATACACTGGTAATCTGGATCAAAATCTATGAAGCGGCAACCCATCCGGAATATATGGTTTTTCGAGCATGTCTGTTTGATCAGCCCTCACCCGGCGATGCCGCCGAGGAATATATGTATGAAAACGTCACCATTCTTGATCATGTCCGCAACTGGTATGAATTAAAAATTCCCATGGTTGAACGGGTGACTGATGGTAATACTATCCCGGATTCGACCGGATTGGTTCTGTTTCCATCCAATTGGGGCGGAGGTACATATAACAACCGTACTCTTGATAAGAATAAACTTATCGGTTATAATTTAGAGGCGGTTACTTCCGGTTCCGGAGCAGCAAACCTTCCGGCAGACTCGGTGTTAGTCGGTTTTGATTATTTGGCACTCTCGGGTTTGGTAGCGGCTCCAATTGTGTTTTTTAACGGTAAAACGCTCAGCACTAACCTTTCTGCCTGGACGTGGGGTCAGTCAAGTTTCGCTATTGAAGAAGGTGCCGGTACTAATAACACCAACGCCCTGAAATGGATCCAGGGTGATGAATACGGTAATGGCTGGACCGGGATCGGCTTTAATGTAGCGCAACCCTACGATATGCGCGCAATCTGGGCGACAGATAATGTAAAATTTGGAATGAAGACAGAAGAGGGGGTTGGCGCCATGCGAATTCAGTTTGAAGGTGGTACCGGGAAAGTCGGGACTGTTTTTACCCCAACAGCCGATAATGCATGGCATGATTATTCGTTAAAATTGAGTGAGATGGTTTATCAGGATGCAACCACCGCATTTGATACCAGCGCTGTTACCGTAATCGGATTGATGGCAGAAGCATCCGGAATCACCGGCAAGGTTGTTTATTTGGATTATTTCTGGACAGGGAATCCGATTATTGATGTCATTTCACCGGCAGCGCCGACAAATGTCAATGCTGCCCCTTCACCTGATGGTTATAACCTGATTTATTGGACTGATGTACCGGGTGAAGTTGGGGAGACCTATACTGTTTATGCCAGTCCCCGCCAATTCTCCGATTTGGATGCTAAAGGAGTCGAGGTAATTGCCAAAGGTGTATTGGGTGATGTTGGACAAGCATTGCAATATCTCTTCTATCCATTAATTGATAAACAAGTGACCAACTATTATGCCGTAGTTTGCCTTGATGCGGCGGGCAATGCCAGTGAGCCAGCGTTTTCATCGGCTGTTGTTGGATTCGCAAAAGGAATCCCGACTATTTCACTGGACATCCCGACAAGTTTCGCGGTTGATGGTGATTTAAACGAATGGTACAATAGTAATATTAAACCCTGGGTGTTAAAACCGGAGACCGATAATGTAGCTCTCGGAACGGTTACCGATAGTACCGATCTTATGGCGACGGTCTTTTTAGCGATTGATGATGATAATCTCTACGTGGCTGCCGATGTTTTTGACAATGTCTATAATTATGGTACAGGTAACTGGTGGGATCAGGATGCCTTTGAATTTTTCATCGGATTGTATGATAACCGAGAAGGTCCACATGCTTTTATTGAGCGGGGTAACGAACCGGATTATAAACTGCAAATCCACGAAGTTGGGATTGTGAATGAATTTGTCGGTAACACAATCTGGACACCGGCAGATGAACTGTACTTCTTTACTGATTACAGTGGGGCTGATTATACGATTGAAGCTCAAATACCATTAGATCAAATCGCTGGCGCAAGCGATAAACGGTTTCATCCTAAAAGGGGAATGAAGATTCCGATTGAATTGTATTTTCATGATAATGATGGAGTCTGGGAAGGTAACCTTGCCTGGTCAAAAAAGAATGATGATCATGCCTGGCAGTATCCCACTCAATGGGGATATACCTGGATTGGAGATACCACCGATGTTTATACTGCAATTGACCCAAAAGATGAGAGATTATTGACATCTTATAAACTGAGTCAAAATTATCCCAATCCATTTAATCTGAACACTCGGATTGATTATACTATTCCGCAATCTGGTTATGTTACTCTTGAGGTTTATAATATGTTAGGGCAGAAAGTCGCCAGCCTGGTCAATCGTTTCCAGAATTCGGGAGAATATCAGGTAACTTGGGATGCACTGGATCTGCCATCAGGTATCTATTTTTACCAAATTCATGCCGGAGCGTATAGTCAAACTAAAAAGATGTTATTGCTGAAATAATTTGACGTTTTGTGATAGTAGGGTACGGAGTAGTTTACCGTACCCCGCTATCTCGATTTTTTGGATAGAACAGACGATCCGAATCTGATTGATAATTTTTTGTAACTAACCGTTATCATTAAAAAACCGTATGAAGGGAAATTTTATGGCAATATTTAAAGTCAACAAAATTTTCCAGATTTTATTGATCTTGCTGATTCAATTTTGGATAATTCCGACAGTCGGACAGACTACCGGCAAATTATCCGGTAAGGTTACCGATCTCAAAACCGGACTTTCACTACCAGGGACTAACATTATTCTGGAAGGAACAACCTATGGAGCCGCGGCGGATGAAAATGGTGATTTCTTTATCATTAATCTGCGCCCTGGAGAATATACCGTAAAAGCTCAGATGATCGGCTATAAGCCAGTGATTGTGCGCGAGGTACAAATCTCGGTCAATCGTACCGAATATTTGGAAATCAAGCTGGAATCTACCGTAATTGAGGGAGAAACAGTTGTCGTTACAGCCCAGAAAGTCGCAATCCGTAAGGATCAGACCAGCACCGTAAAAAATGTATCTGCCGACGAAATAGAGGTTTTACCGATAGAAAGTGTTTCGGATGTTGTATCAATGCAAGCCGGAGTGGTCAAAGGACATTTCCGGGGAGGCAGAACGACCGAAGTCTCCTATATGATTGATGGCATTCAGGTAGATGAAGGATTTGGCGGCGCGGGACGTTCGGTGGACCTTGAACCCGAAGCCATCCAGGACCTGGAAGTCATCACCGGTACTTTTAATGCCGAATATGGAAAAGCCATGAGCGGAATTGTCAATGCTGTAACCCGAGTAGGAAGCAATCAATTCCATGGTTCAATTTCCGGTGATTTGGGCAATTATTATACGAACCATAACAATATTTTTATTGGTTTAGATCGCTCTCAGATTACCCGAAATCAGGATTATAAGCTAAATCTCAACGGTCCCATTTGGAGGGATAGAATTTTCTTTTTAGCAAACTATCGCTATCAGGATAATAAAAATCACCTGAACGGATACCGCTTATTCAATGTCAATGATTTCAGTTATTACAGCGCTGATGATCCGGCATCGTGGTATACCGAATACAATGGCGATAGTGCCTATGTACCAATGAACCGCAGCCTTAATCAATCATTTATGGGCAAATTATCCGCAGATATTTTTAAAAAAATAAGAATCTCTATGATGGCAACTTTGAATAACGATGAATGGCACAATTATAATCATACCTATAAATATAATCCCGATGGTTTAGCTACTCAGTACCGGAACTCGAATATGTTAGCCTTTAATCTGAATCACATGCTGAGCCATTCTCTGTTTTATGAATTGAAATTGAGCTATATAGACAACTATTATGGTGATTATTTATACCAAGATCCTGAAGATTCATGCTATATTCATGATGTCTATAGTCAAAGCGATGGTCCGGGATTCTATACCGGTGGACAACAAAAACACCATACCGAAAGAACCCAAATTGATCAGAATCTAAAATTCGATATTACCTGGCAGCTGAATAAACATCACAGTCTTAAAACCGGAATTCAGGCTACCCAGCATTTGATTGACAGCCAGGAGCGGCAGATTCAGAATTTATATAAGGGATTGGATATCGAAGGCGAATACTATTTTGAGGTAATTAATGAAAAATATAAAGTAATCTTTCCAAATTATAAGGCGGTCACCTTAAGTGATACGACTATCTATACCGATTCGATTAATGTTACCTCAATCGAATATTCAGTCTATCTCCAGGATAAAATGGAATTTGACAATATGGTAATCAACTTAGGATTACGTTATGATTATTTTGATCCCAATAAGCAATATCCGACTCAATGGCGTAATCCGGATAATCGGATTCAGTTTGACGATTCGGAGAAAATGTCGCGGTATGTTTATGCCAAACCGAAAACTCAACTCAGTCCTCGGCTGGGTTTATCATATCAATTAGGCAGTGCGGCAGTTTTACATTTTAGCTACGGACACTTTTTCCAGATGCCACCATCTTATGCCTTGTATGTTGGCAATTCCTATCGGATTGCACCGACAGATTACTCGACAATACTTGGGAATCCAACCATTAGGGCTCAAAAAACAGTCACTTATGAAGTTGGTCTCTGGCAGGAATTAATGACCGGGATGGATTTAGAAGTTGCCCTTTTCTACCGTGATATCTACGATTTGCTGAGTACCAAAGTTGTCAGTACTTACAACCAGATCGAATATGGTCTTTATACCAATAAAGATTATGGTAATGCCCGGGGGCTGGAACTAAAATACAAATGGAATGTGCACAGTTTTTCGACCGGGATAAACTATACGCTGCAGTATACGCGCGGTAATGCCGACAATCCGACGATGACCTACAATCGAGCTGGAAATAACATTGACCCGATTGCCCAAATGATTCCGATGTCCTGGGATCAACGCCATACGTTGAATGTTAGTGTCGGTTATAATGCACCTAAGTATGGCGCCAATTTAATTGGATATTTTAACTCCGGAACACCCTATTCCTGGTCACCGGTCAGTAATACGATTCTTTTTCGGGTGAATTTATTGCCGAATAATTCCTGGATGCCGGCTCAATACAGTTTTGATTTTAATGGATATTATAATCTGAAAATATCTAAAAGACTCAATCTGCAACTGACCTTATCGGTCTATAATCTCTTCGATCGTCTGAATGAAGTCTGGGTAAATGGTCAAACGGGAAGGGCATATACGGCAATTGTGCGGGAAATTGATCTGGCAAGTCATCACAGTGAGTTTAATGATTACTATGATCGGATTCATAATCCGAGTATGTATTCTGCCCCGCGTCTGATTAAAGTTGGGCTTGGGATTAATTTTTAATATCCATGAATTGCATCTGTAAATTGATCGCTGAGGAGGTCAAGTCTAAATGAGAACGAATTTTAAAAAATTGACATGGATTGTCATACTTCTCTCAATGAATAGCATGATTTTTGGGCAGGGCCGGCGCTATGATGGGCCGGATGATCCGGCAGGTGATCCGACCGCTATGCGGGAAGGATATATGGATGGAAACAGGATCCTTTTATATTTCAGAAATACCTCTCAGTTATCGGATTGGCCCAAGGTGGAAGTATCCAAATGGCCGAACACCTACGAGGGAACAAAAATGTTAGATGGCATTGGATTGTTAATTGGTGCCCAGGTTTTTATCACCCAGGATACAATTCCAGTAACCGATCTTGCTGAGCGAATTGCACTCGATGCCCAGCAAGAACTCGATACCTTATATTTTCTCCAAACCCAATATCGCGAAGAAATGGATACCGATCCAACCGGTCAAATTGAATGGGGACTTTATCCGGTTTTTGGTTATTTTAATATCAACAGCGAATATCCCGCGATGAGTAACGATTCACTTTCCTGGCCGCCGCAAGGTTGGCCGGCTACCGGTGATCTTTTAAAATGGCAAGGAGAATGGGATGGTCGTTTTGGACGGGGCGTAATCTATGCCGATTTGGAGACCTATTTTGTGGCTAACGATGCCCAGGATCAGGAATATCTTGGTCCCGAAGATCGGGTAAAATATTATCCACGACCAGGTATCAAAATTGGCGATAAACGACCAGATGTAACCGTTCAGCGCGGCTGTCCCTGGGGCGGACTCGGAATCCGGGTAATGCAGCGCGGCTTTCAGTGGAAAAATCCTCAAGCACAAGATGCGCTGTTTTGGGAATATAACATTGCCAATATTTCGAATTATGATCTGCCCGAAGTCGCGTTTGGCTATTGGGTGGATAATGCGATTGGTGACAACGTTGCGGGCGGGGGCGAGGACGATGAATTGGGCTACTTTGATCGAAAAATTGATTTAGCTTATTCCTGGGATATTGACGGGATTGGACAGGGAGGCTATCCAACCGGCACAATGGGTTTTGCTTATCTTGAAAGTCCCGGTTTGGCATTTGATGGAATTGATAATGACGAAGATGGCATAATAGATGAAATGCGCGATAATTCGGCGCAAGTTCTGGTTGGTCCTTATGACGGAATTACCGATTTGGCCGATTTCCTTGATTTTTACCGATATACCGAAGACGATCTGCATGAGCACTGGGATGCGGATGAAGATCAGGATTGGGAAGATGGCTTAGACCTCAATGGTAACGGCGTCTATGCCATAAATATCGGTACGGCTAATAATCCAGTCTGGGTCAATGAAACCGGTGAATATGCCGGCGATGATGTTGGTCTGGACGGCGTTGGACCAACAGAGTTGAATTACTATGGTCCAGATCAGGGTGAATGTAACCATAAACCGGATTTTGTCGAGGGAGTTGGCTGCGAACCGAACTTTGCCTTCACCGATGTCAGCGAATCGGATATGGTTGGTTTGACCTCATTTCAGCTGTTTCCGATTCAACCTCACCAGCCACCCTACAATAAATGGTTTCGCAATGATAAATCCATGTGGGAAGTAATTGGCTCAGATACTTTAATTGAGTATTTGGGCAATATTTCCAATCTGGTTGAAACTTTCGCCTCCGGTCCTTTTGCCCTGTATCAAGGCTTGACTGAACGAATTTCGATGTCGGAGCTGCACTCTTTTGATCCGTTAGAGGGCTTAAGCTCGCCGGAACACCTGGCTCCCTCTCTGTTTGAATTAAAACGAATTGTTCAAGTCATTTATGAAAAGGATTATCGCTTTGCCCAGCCGCCAAAAATGCCCACGATAACCGCTACTGCCGGTGATGGTAAGGTAATCTTGACCTGGGATAACATTGCCGATACTAAAACCCGCGATCCCTTTATGGGTAATATCAATGACTTTGAAGGATATAAATTGTATCGGGCAACCGACAAAAAAATGTCGGATCCGGTGGTGATAACCGATGGCTATGGTACGCCAACTTATGGAAAACCAATTTTCCGTTGTGATTTAAAAGATGGTATTACCGGATTTACCGATTTTGGTTTGGTGAATGGCGTTGGTTATTACTTAGGATCAGATGTTGGCATCCAACATTACTTCGAAGACACTAACGTCCAAAATGGTCGTACATATTATTATGCCATTGTCGCCTATGATTATGGAGCACCGAATATCGGTCCCGGGATCGCTCCATCCGAGAATAATGCAGTCATCAAATTAGATGAGGCAGAAGAGATCAAGTTCATTGATAAAAATGTCGCGATTGTCGTTCCTCATCAGAAAGCAGCCGGTTATGTACCTGAAGATGTTGAATTAATTGAAAACGCTAACCTAATTGGTTGTGGTACTGTTATTCCTAATATTCTGGCTAATAAAAGTCTGAAACCAGATCATCTTTATCAAGTTACTTTTGGAATTGATACACTGCAGACTGTCCAGAATTATCCCCATGGGATTCTGTTTCGGAATAATAGTATAAGAGTATTTGATGCGACTGATTCGTTGGAAGTTTATCTTGAAAACTCAGAAAAATTCATTGGCACAAATCTGGTTTATGATGATACTTTAAAGAAATGGTTTATCAATTCTCAAAAGACAATTAAAACTGATGTTTTTAATGGGATCAGTTTGAGTATCAACATTGGGGTAGATTCGGCAGTTTATGATTATGCAAATTCAGGTTGGGTTACTGGCTCGGCACCAATTCGGGTTACCCCAACCAGCCGCGAATCAAAATTTTTCCCGTGGGATTATGATATCATCTTTACCGCTGGAATTAGCTCTACCGGTGCAGGCAGCACATCCCGAATTTATGGCGTTGATAATGAACGAATTAGAGACAATTTATTAAATCAAGAAAATTTTTATTTCTACGTAGTCAATCGGACATTTCCGGACTCTTTTGCAACTCTCGACTTAATCGTTCACGACTTGGATCAAAACGGACAATTCGATATCTTGACTGATCGCATTTATGCCGGTCCTTTAAATACTAATGGGACCTGGGCCGGTTCGGTATTTGCCTTAGACTTTCAGAATGCCTTCGGAGATGCCAGTCAGTTACCCCAAGCTGGTGATGTTTATCATGTCACTTTTAGGCGACCGTTTTTTACCACTGACACAATTGCCTTTAGAATTTTACCAGCTGGCGAACTGGATAAGGTTGAACTAAAACGAACGATGAAGGATATCAAAGTAGTGCCGAATCCCTATGTGGCAACTAACGCGATGGAGACTTCAGTAGCTAACTGGTATCTGAATCAACGTCGGCAAATATCATTTATCCATTTGCCAGCTCAGTGTACAATCAAGATTTTTACCGTAAGTGGTGTGTTGATTGATGTGATCAAGGTTAATAATAGCGCCGATGACGGCACGGCACAATGGAATTTGCTGAGTAAAGAGAACCTCGAGGTTGCTGCCGGTATCTACCTCTATCATGTGGAGTCAAATTTAACCAAGGATGAGAAAGTTGGAAAATTCGCGATTATCAAATAACAAGAAAATTATCTATGAAGAATAAGCGAATGGAAGGTGAGCTGATGAACAAGGTTAAATCTTTCAAAATATTAATTGTTGGATTGTTGATTTTAATATTAACCAATCCAGCAATCTATGCCCAAAAACCGCATCGGGTGGGTACAACTGCAGCTAATTTTTTAGAAATTGGGATTGGCAGTGACGGCAACGCTATGGGCGAAGCCTTTGTCAGCATGGTGGGGCGATTATCCTCGATTTATTGGAATCCTGCCGGACTTGCTTTTCTAAATCAAAATGAAGTGGCTTTTATGTACCAACCCTGGATCATTGATATTAATTCAATGTACGTAAGTGCTGCCTATATTGTGCCGCAGATTGGTACTTTTGCTTTTGGGATTGATCACCTTGGCTATGGCGATATGGAAGTGACAACGCTCGAAAATCAGGAAGGTACTGGTGAAATTTTTACTGCCAATGATTATGCCTTTACCTTAAGCTACTCGCGTAAATTGGCACAGTGGTTTGCCTTTGGAGCCTCAGCCAAGTACATCAACTCGCAAATCTGGCATACCAATGCCAACGCCATGGCTTTAGACCTGGGAGTAATTGTCAATACCGGCTTTTTCAGCGGTTCCGGTAAATTTGATGATGGGATGCGGATCGGGATGAGTATTTCAAACTACGGAACTAAAATGCAGTATAATGGTCAGGACCTTCTCTTCCCAATTGATATTTTACCGGATGAAGCCGGTAATTACAGTACCGTCAAAGGTCAATTTAGTCTGCAGGAATGGGAACTGCCATTGATCTTCCGGATTGGGGTATCAGTTCAACCAATCGTATTGAGAAATCAAAAATTGACCTTGGCAGCCGACGCCCTGCATCCCAATAATAATGCCGAATCGGTAAATGTCGGCGCCGAATATCAACTGACCTTTCCCGGGATCGGTACTTTTGCACTCAGGAGTGGCTATAAGGCGCTATTTCTGGAAGATTCAGAATTTGGCATGACTTTCGGCGGCGGTCTAAAACTAAACTTTTTGCACAACTCGGCAATCAGTCTGGACTATGCCTTTAAGCCAATCGGAATATTAGGAAATTCACATTCTTATACCATTGGAATCCAATTTTAAGCCAGATTCTCAAAGTTCCGACGTTCACACCCGAATGAGTTTAGTATAAATGACTCATCATCAAATAAAATCTTATTATATATTGAAACTATGGAAATCTTTATCCCTATCACTTTTATTGTTTTTATTAACGGGATTATTTGGCTGTAGTAAAAGAAAAACAGCTGCTCCACTTGAAAGTATCCTGGTTCGCATTGGTGATCGGATTATTACCGTGGATGAATTTATTCGGCGAGCTGAGTATACCATTCGACCGCCATATTGTAAGGGAGATAATTACATTCATCGGAAAATTATTCTGAATTCACTGATCGCCGAAAAATTATTGGCGCTGGAAGCCGGCACCAAAAATGAATTATTCAACAATTCTGAATTCCAGAACTACATCAGAGGTCGTAAAGAGCAGGCAATGCGCCAGTATTTTTACTCTGATCGAGCTTATGACCGTATACGACTTGACAGCACTGAATTAAACCAGGCATTTCAATTAGCGGGGAGGACTTATCGAATCCAGTACCTTCGCTTGCCTGACGAAAAAACTGCCGAAAAATTTTATCATTTATCTCAAAACGAAGGATGTAATTTTGAGCAACTGGCGGCTGAGGTTCTGCCAGATTCAAATATCCCCATTCGTGAAATTGGTTTTAATGACGACCTGAATGAAGCGACATTCAAGGCAATTTTTAGTAAACCACTAAGAAAGGACGAAATTCTATATCCGGTTGAAAGTGATGATGGTAGTTACTTATTGATGAAAGTCGCCGGCTGGACCGTTGAGATGGTGATTACTGAGAATGAAATCAATCAACGCTGGGAAAACACCAGTAAAAAAATCAAAACCCTGCAGGCTAATCAGCTCTACCGTGAGCAGGTTGCAGATATTATGCATGGTAAAATACTAAAATTTAACGAGCACTCATTTTATCGGTTGGCGGAGCTGCTGGCACCACTTTATCTTAAAACGATGCAGGAAAAACAGGCCGCATTCAACCAGCAATTTTGGGGCAAAGGACAGGAGGTTGAACTCGATACAGGTGCTACTCAGACTTATCAGGCGCTTCGCGATGAGCAACTGTTTACCCTCGCAGGGCAAATCTGGACTGTTGCCGATTTTGAACAGGAGGTCCAATCTCATCCATTAGTTTTTCGTAAAAGGCAGATCAACCACAATGAATTTCCCGAGCAATTGAAATTTGCCATCGCCGATTTGATCCGTGATAAGTACATTAATAATGAAGCGTACAAAGCCGGCTATGATAAATTACCTGCCGTCCATAATTACACCACAATGTGGCAGGATAACTTGATTGCCCTATACTGGCGTAATCAATATCTTGCCGAACACGGCTTTCGGGGAAATTTTGGCAAAGATTATCTAAAAGCCATAAGTGAATATCTCAATCCTTATGTTGATAGCTTGCAGGCAAAATACTCCGATAAAATTGAAATTAACACCGTTGCCTTTGAAAAGATCAAGTTGACTGATATTGATCTGTTTGCTCTGCAAAGCGGTGTACCTTATCCAATTATCAGTCCCAATTTTCCAATTTTAACGACTGATAATAAATTGAATTACGGTCGCAAATTACAAGTACAATAGGCTATCAATGAATTTTAGTTATTATTCCAGATTTATCACCATCCTAATTTTGATTAATGAATTAGTATTAGGTAAACAATATAAAGGTGCTGAACTTCGAACATCTGCCGCATACCTCTATGGCCGCTTTGAGGTTAATTATAAAGCTTCTCATGGATCGGGTCAAACTTCAACCTTTTTTACCTACCATGAATTGGGTGCTGATGGTATTCAGGAATGGAATGAATTAGATATTGAAATTCTTGGTCGCTATCATGATGACGTCCAATTTAATGCGATAACTCCCGGGCAGATCAATCATGTTCATCATCAATGGGTTGGGTTTGATCCGTCGGCGAATTTCCACACTTATGCAATTGAATGGACGCCTGATTATGTTGCCTGGTTTGTGGATAATATCGAAGTTCATCGCCAGGTTGGTGAGCACGTAATGACTCTCAGCAATTCGCAGAAAATCATGATGAATATCTGGCCGCCAGCCTATACCAACTGGGTGGGCAATTTAGATGACCGCCAGCTGCCGTTTTTTGCCTATTACGACTGGGTGAGTTATGCCGCTTATACTCCTGGCACAGGCAGCATTGGTACTGATAACAATTTTAGTTTGCAATGGCGCGACGACTTCGAGGATTGGAACCAGTCCCGCTGGCAAAAGGCGACTCATACCTGGGATGGCAACAACTGCGATTTTATTCCGGAAAATTGTGTTTTTCAGGATGGCTTGATGATTCTATGTTTGACTGCCGAAAACCAAGTTGGATATGTTGATAAAAATGCCCCTTTTGTAGTCTGGGCGCGATATGAATCTGAGATAGTCACCATCATGTTTTCCGAAGAGATTACTCAGGCGAGTGCTGAAAATATCGCTAATTATACCATCAGCGGAGTTATTGTTAATACTGCAATCCTGCAGCCTGATCGGCGCTTAGTGAAATTGAAGGTCAGTGGCATTGATGAAAAGCAAAATTACACATTAGTATCAATGGGAATTAAGGATTGTGCCGCTCCGGCCAATAATCTCATTGGGCAAGTGATTGCCCTTCAGATGCCGCCGGTCTGGAATTATCTCATCAGAATCAATGCCGGTGGCAGTGCAACAAACGGTTGGCTGGGAGATCAGGAGTGGACGGATGAGCGAAACTATGGGCAAATTGGGGGCACCAAAGGAAAATCTCCGGGGCAGGCAATCGCCGGCACCGAGGATGATGTTATCTACCAAACCGAGCTCTGGGGATTGGTCAAATATCAAGTCCAATTGCCGGCGGGAAAATATGATGTTACCCTGATGATGGCTGAAAATTATTTTCAAGAAACCGGAAAGCGTGTTTTTGATATCAATCTTGAAGGAAATTATATTGCCCAAAATCTGGATTTATTTAATGCAGTTGGAAATCATACGGCATTTACGATCGAAAATAAAAATATTCAGGTCAACGATGGCATCCTGGACATTCATTTCGGCGCCAATCAGGATAATGCCTTACTGAACGGGCTGATCATCAGTCAGATTCAAAGTGATCTAAATTTCAATGATTCACCAATGATCCGGGAATTCAAGTTGGATCAAAATTATCCTAATCCCTTCAATTCAAGTACAGCAATTGCATATCAATTAGCCGAGTCGGCAGAGGTCTCAATCACAATTTTCGATCTATTGGGCTCGCCGGTAGCTTCCTTGGTAAATCAGAAACAAACCAAGGGTTACCATTTAATTCGGTGGGAAGCCGTGGTTCCGAGCGGCATTTATTTTTATCAAATCAATGCAAAATCGGATCAGACTGTTTATCAGGATATAAAAAAAATGGTTTTAATGAAATAAACACTAAGAAAGAGGATCAGATGAAGTCATTTACGCGAATTGTTTTTGTGACCGGATTGTTATCAATTATGCTTATGGGACAATGGGCAATTGAGCCCCAAATTGAAGTCAGGATTGATGAGTTGTTGGCAAAAATGACCTTTGCCGAGAAAGTCGGGCAAATGACCCAACTCAGTGGAACTAATGCGAGATATGAAGAGATGGTCCGCAATGGTGAAATTGGGTCGTTGTTTAATGTAATTGGAGCCAAAGAAACCAACCGGGTACAAAAGATTGCCGTAACCGAATCGCGTCTGGGAATTCCGCTAATTTTCGGACTGGATGTAATTCATGGTTATCGAACGATTTTTCCGATTCCTTTAGCTTCATCGGCAAGCTGGGACACTGCTTTGATCCGGAAGGCGTCTGTGATTGCGGCGCAAGAGGCGGGATCAGAGGGCATCCGTTGGAGTTTTGCGCCGATGGTAGACATTGCCCGTGACCCACGCTGGGGTCGAATTGCCGAAGGTGCCGGTGAAGATCCTTTCTTAGGTTCGGCGATGGCAAGGGCTCAAGTACTTGGTTTCCAAGGTGAAAATCTGTCTGATCCTTTGACCCTAATGGCTTGCCCAAAACATTACGTAGCCTATGGGGCGGCTGAAGGAGGTCGAGATTATAACACGGCTGATTTGTCAGAACGTACATTACGCGAAATCTATTTTCCGCCTTTCGAAGCAGCTGTCAGAGCAGGAGCCGGTTCGGTGATGAGTGCCTTTAATGAAATCAGTGGTATCCCGGCATCGGCAAATGAATTCACCCTTCGTGGTATTCTAAAAGGAGAATGGAACTTCAACGGATTGGTAGTCAGTGATTGGAACTCGATTACCGAAGTAATCCAGCATGGGATCGCTGCAGATAAATTGGAAGCAGCCGTAAAAAGCCTTAATGCCGGTGTTGATATGGATATGCAAGGTGGCTGCTATACCCCGGCACTTGAACCCCTTGTTACAAATGGCACACTCTCGATTGATTTAATCAATGATGCCGTGCGTCGGATACTCCGCATGAAGTTTAGCCTTGGTCTATTTGACCATCCCTACGTTGATGAAAATCTGCATAAAGAAATCATCTTGAATCCCGAACATATTCAAACTGCTCTTGAACTGGCACGAGAGTCTATTGTTCTTTTAAAAAATGAAAAAAGTATCCTGCCCTTAGACTCAAAAAGAATCAAGCGAATTGCCTTGATTGGTCCCCTTGCCGACGATCAGCAGTCACTTCTTGGTTGCTGGCAATGTATGGGCAGAAGAGAGGATGTCGTTTCTATTCGCAACGGATTGAAAAATCGTCTGGGCGGTAATATCGTTATTGATTATGCTCAAGGTTGTGAAATTAATAGTGATAATAAAGGAGGTTTCAAAAAAGCACAGCAAGCAGCTAGTCAGGCTGATGTCGTCATTATGGTTATGGGTGAACATGCGAATATGAGTGGTGAAGGACATTCACGTTCTAATCTAAATTTGCCCGGAGTTCAACCGGAACTGGTAAGCGCCGTGGCTGAAAGCGGAAAACCGGTAATATTGATTCTAATTAATGGACGACCATTGACCTTAGCAGATGTTGAACCTCAGGTTGCTGCGATCGTTGAAAGCTGGCAGCTTGGAATCCAGCACGGCAATGCGGTTGCCGATGTTTTACTTGGCAATTACAATCCTTCAGGAAAATTGACTGCCTCTTTTCCTTACACCGTCGGACAGGTACCGATTTACTATAATCATAAAAATACCGGTCGTCCTCCGGCTGGTGGAGTCGAAAGCCTCAATTCAAAATACATTGATTGTCCATCGGTTCCGCTGTATCCTTTTGGTTTTGGATTAAGTTATACTACCTTCAAATATGCAAATCTCAAACTGAGCAGTGAAGCGATTCCAGTAGATGGTAAGTTGGTTGTGAGTGTGCAGGTCCAGAATACCGGTAAACGAGATGGGGTAGAGGTAGTTCAACTATATCTTAGAGATTTGGTTGCCAGTGTTACCCGACCGGTTAAAGAATTAAAAGGTTTTCAGCGGATTGCACTCAAAGCGGGAGAAACTAAAACTGTCGAGTTTACACTAACTAAAGAGCAATTTTCCTTTGTCGGCATTGATCATAAAATGACCGTTGAACCGGGCGAATTGCAAGTGATGATCAAAGATTTGGAGCAGAGTTTCTGGATCAAAGATTAAATTTACGACGGCACTGAGAAGTTAAGTTGTTTCCTTATATAAAGATTTATTGGTTGAACTAACCAGGATTTGTTATTGATAATAAAAAAATTACATTAAACTGATTAAATTGAAAAAAGAAGATAGGATGGAGACACACTTGGAACAAAAATATCAAAAATCAATATTCTCCTTTATCATAATCCTGTTCTTATTCGTTATAAACTGTGGGACAAATCCTACTAATACGGACAAACCAGACAGCGTTTATGTATTGGTCTGGTCAGATGAGTTTAATGGCAATGACATAGATCCGAATAAATGGGAGCACGAGGTCAATGCCGACGGAGGCGGCAACAATGAATTGCAATACTACACCGACCGCTCACTAAATTCGTGGATCGAAGATACCGTTTTAGTGATTCGAGCATTGATGGAAAATTACACCGGACCGGGAGGCACCCGCGAGTACACATCTGCCCGACTTAGGACTAAAAACAAAGGTGACTGGAAATATGGTAAGTTCGAAATCAGGGCAAAATTGCCCTACGGAAAAGGTCTCTGGCCAGCCATCTGGTTGTTACCAACCGACTGGGTGTATGGAGGCTGGGCTGCCAGTGGTGAAATTGATATCATGGAATTAATTGGCAGTGATCCGGCAAAAGTGTATGGAACGCTGCATTACGGCGGGAACTATCCGGCAAATGTCCATACTGGTGCATCTTTTTCACTAAGTGAAGGTACATTTGCCTCTGATTATCACGTATTTACATTAGAATGGGAATCAACCCAGATGCGTTGGTATGTAGATGGTTTATTGTATCAAACTCAAACTGAATGGTACACTGAGGGCTATGATTATCCAGCTCCTTTCAATCAACGTTTTCACTTGATCCTGAATGTAGCGGTTGGCGGCAATTGGCCTGGCAATCCCGATGAAAACACCTTATTTCCCCAACAAATGGAAGTAGACTACGTCAGAGTTTATCAAAAACATGAAAAAGAATAATTGAATTGAAGAAACACATTATCCAAATAATTGTAATAGCTTTTTTCTCGCTTCAGACATCCTTTGGCTTTTTTAAAACATTTGGTTTCGATATTGTAGATTCAAACGGGAATCCTTTTATTCTCAGGGGATATGGACTTGGCGGATGGCTGGTGCCGGAGGGCTATATGCTCCATGATCCGGGATATGGTTCTCCAAGTTCGATCCGAAACCAGATTGTTGAACTAATCGGCGAGGAAAATGCCACTGAATTTTTTGAACTTTATCGAAAAAATTATGTAACAGAGCGGGATATTGAATTAATCGCTGAATGGGGTTTTAATTCAATTCGTTTGCCCTTTCATTACCAATTTTTTTCGCCGATTGATTCACCGGGCATTCTCGTTGATGACGGTTTCCGGATTATTGACTCCTTGCTGGTCTGGTGTAAACGTAATAACCTTTATCTGATTCTCGATATGCACTGTGCCCCGGGAGGTCAGAACGCCGGTAATATCAGCGACAGCGACGGCGCAGCCAAACTCTGGACGATAGCATCAAACCAGCAGCGCACGATTGAGATATGGCGTCATATTGCTGAGTATTATGCCAACGAAGAGTGGATTATTGGTTATGATTTATTAAATGAACCGGTTCTGCCGGATGGATATACTAATACTGACTTGAAAAATTTATATGTTCAAATCAAAACTGCCATTCGTGAAGTTGATCCGAATCATATTCTATTTATTGAGGGAAATTGGTATGCTACCGACTTCAGTGGGTTGACCCCTAAATTTGATAATTATATGGTCTATGCTTTTCATAAATATTGGAATGAGACGGACTTATCCTCAATTCAGCAATACCGCAATCTACGAAACCAGAACATTACTCCGTTATGGTTAGGGGAGAGCGGCGAAAATTCCAATTCCTGGTATTTTGAAGTAGTGAAGTTGATGGAAGCGCAAAATATCGGCTGGAATTGGTGGGCACATAAGAAATTCGCAACCATCACCAGCCCGCTGTCGGCGCAAATTCCCACCGGCTATCAACAGATAATTGATTATTGGAGCGGCAATGCAAGTAAGCCTTCGGTTGATTTTGCTAAATCTGCGCTGTTTGAAATGGCTGAAAACCTGAATGTTGATAAATGTATTTTCCACCCCGATGTTATTGCTGCCCTTACCGATCCGGAATATGGAACAATTTCCAAGCCTTTCAAGACTCACACTGTGCCCGGTACAATCATGGCAGGAGATTATGACTTGGGTTCGATTGGCATTGCCTATTTTGATAATGATTATAAGAAAACAAATTATGCTGAAGATCAGCCCTGGAATTTAGGCTATGCTTACCGCAATGACGGAGTGGATATTGAATTAAGTTCAAACTCAAACGACTACAATATTGGCTGGATCGAAGATGGCGAATGGGTAAAATACACTATTGAGATACTGTGGACTGGCAGATATGCAGTCAGTTTGAGAATTGCTTCACCCAATTCAACAGGGAAATTGCGACTTTTATTGGATGATCAAATCATTGTGTATGATATCACTGTACCAGCCACCGGCGGGTGGCAAAACTGGAATGAAATCGAAACCGAGGTTCTCGAACTATCAAGCGGTAAACATCAGCTTAAAGTGTATTTTAGTAAGGGAGGATTCAATTTTCAGAGGATTACTTTTACTGCACTTGGTAATTCAATAATAGAAAAAGTTACTCCTGAGATTTTGATTGGAAAAAGTTACCCCAACCCCTTTAATGACAGCACCACGATTCCGATTATGCTAACTCAGACTCAAAATATTCAATTATCAATTTATGATCTTAGGGGCAACTTGGTCAAGAGCCTGTATGCCGGTGAAATGCCAATGGGTTTAAATGAAATTCGCTGGGATGGAACCAACAACTTCGGTATTATGGTTGCCGCTGGGACGTACTATTACCAACTTTTTACTAACTCAGCGAAGGTCGTTAGTAAGGCGATGTTATATTTGAAGTAAATCTTTCCTATCTCAATATCGTCATTTTCTCGACGACATAATAGCGGTCCGTATTTAAACTGTATAGATATATTCCAGAAGGTAATTCAGCTGCATCGAAATCAATTAAATAGGTTCCAGGATCTCTTGAATCTTTCAACAACGTTTTGATCTTGTGTCCCAGGAGATCAAATAGCTCAAGATTGACCGGAGTAGAGTAGGGCAGATAAAAACCAATCCAGGTAGATTCATTAAAGGGATTGGGATAATTCCAGAGTAATTGATAATGAGTAATTATGCTTTCAAAATCATCAGGGTTAATTTGGGAGAGCGAGTTGATATTTGTGTCAATCCAGTCAACCCGATTGTCAATCCAATTTTTTAAATAATTGATATCCTGTTGGTAATCGTCAGAATTGCCCATTTCTGGCCAGCGTTGCGAGTTGCGTTCGCGGGCTTCGACAATTTCATTGGCGAGTTTATCAACCCGTTGGTAAAGATTATTTTTATCCAAAATCGTAGATCGCAGCTCAAACCATCTTTGGGCTACCCGATGGGCAAAATTAGGTTCACGTGCCAGCTTCTCCCACCAGAAGGGGATTTTACCACCATCAAAGGGTAATCGCTTATTGTGATCAATTTCCCAGCCGATATAAATATCCCGATCTTGCACGTACCAGGCTTTCCCAAAGCTCAAATTGAAATCCCAGACCGGACCGGCATGCAGCAGTGGATCAATATCATCTCGGTCCTTATACAGATAGGTGCTCAACCGATAAGCATCTATATTGCGGGAAAATTCGCTAATAACAAAATAGTCAATAAAGGAGGGTACGTCAATCAGCGTCACATAGCCAGTCTGAGGATCGTTCCATTTATTACCTGATATAAGCGCTTCGAAATCATTCATAAAATTCTGGATATATTGTTTTTGTTCGGCGGCGATTTCGTCTGCTTTGGGATAATGATATTGATAGGTGACACCTTTCGCTGAATTCCAGTAGCCAATGTTTTCACCATCAAATTTATCTAATTTGATGATATAACCGCCCGTCAGGTTCACTCCTGAAATTTCCTCGGGATTCAACCTGGATATATTTACCCGATTTTGATCCCTTTTAACCTTCTCCAGCAAAATGTACAATCCTTGATAATCACCATTCAAAACCAATTCGCAATATTGGGTACGACTGGCATAACGCCCAATCTCATTGGATATATTATATATCAGGACATTGCGAATCATCGTCCGGTCTTCGTAAGGTCCATTTAGTATCCAATCATTTTCTGTGGGAAATCCGAGTAGCACCACATTTCGATTTCCCCCGAGTGAATCAATCGTTTCAAACCGATACTGCTTTTTGGGATAATTCATCGAACTGCTTCCGCGATATTCGATCGCAATTTGACCTGAATAAGCATTGAAAGCATCAATCAGATAATTGCGTTTGCCGATTCCGTTGTAAATAATTCCCATATCCGCAACAACTCGCTGATAATCGCTGATTTTTTGTCCATGAGTATCAATTACAATAATCGGTAAATTTGATGATTCCAGAGCAGATAGTAGCGGTTCCAAACAAAATGTCAGTATTAAGCCCATTATCAAGAAGTATTTTCTATGTTTTAGGATGTTCATAAATCTCAACTCTTGTGAGTGAAATTACATTTTCAAGTGAGACTAAACAAGCGTTTTAATGTAATGGAATGTATCTGGATTCTGATCTCCATTTAGGTCGGATAAAAAGTTTTAAATTCAAGAAACATTTAATAAGTTTGGTTAAACAAATTTGATAATGAAATTGACACAAGTTTAAATCAAACAAACAAATGTATCTAACTGGTTTTATTAGAGATGTCAATCAATACTGAAAAAATCTGGGAGACCTTTGGTAATCGCCTAAAAAGTTATATTAATCGGCGGATCTCCAATCCTTTTTTGGCAGAAGATATCTTGCAGGATATCTTCTTAAAAATTCATTCGAATATTGATACTCTCAAAGACGATTCAAAAATCCACAGCTGGATTTATCGAATCGCCCGCAATACGATTATTGATCATTATCGTAAAAATAAAATTCAGCCAGAGGACATTGCGGAATTTTACCTTGAAGATAAAGAGTCCCTATTGGTAATAAATGAAGTAGCAGAAAATGATTATACGCAAGAAGTTGCTTCGGGTCTGAGGGAAATGATCGAGGCTTTACCTGCAAAGTATGCTCAAGCTCTTCTTCAGGTTGAATTTGAGGGAATATCCCAGATTGAGTTAGCCCGAAAATTGAGATTATCGACGTCGGGCGTCAAATCCCGGGTTCAGCGCGGGCGGCAGATGCTTAAAGACAGTTTGATGCGTTGTTGCCATTTTCAATTCGATAAATACGGAACGGTAATAGACTATCATCCAGTTACCTGCTGCTGTTGTCAGTCGTCTGCACAAAGCGGTTAATTATCTCCATCGTTGCGTCCTTTTTTATGAATCATCGTCTTTATAGGTGAGTTCATTGAAAAGAATCAAAACGATGGAGATGTGATCATGGAAAAATTATTATCCGAAACAATCACTCAGGTCTTCCGGAGCCTGACACATAACTGGTTTCCGCTAAGCATGGCAATCCTGGTAGCAGCTATTATGAAAGCCTATATTAATCCAGAAAAACTTAAACAAACTTTACTTCGCCGGTCTGGTATTTCGATTCTTGCCAGTGTTATTGTCGGTGCATTTACTCCACTTTGTGCCTGTGGTACAATGGCGGTAATAATTGCGATGCTTACGACGACTTTACCCTGGGGACCAATCATGGCTTTTCTGACCTCGTCCCCGCTAATGAGCCCGGATGGTTTTATCATGCTGGCTGGAATTATTAACCTGAATTTTGCGGTAGCAATGACACTCGCCTCGGTAATTATTGGCGTAGGCTCCGGCTACATTACTCATATAATCGAGAAAAAGTCGGATTTTCTCAACAACCAGACGAGGTTGCCTAAACTGTCAAAGAAGGATTTCTGCAGCTGTTCTGCCAGGACGAAGAATTTCTCAGAAATCTTGGATAGTAAAATTGTCGAAAAAGCTAATACCTCTGAAAAGGGTTGTTGTGAGGTTCAGCTTTGCTGCGTAGCGCCAGCCAAAACTCAACCATATTGTTTCTCTAATTCAATAGTATACGGTCAGTTTCCGCTAATTGACATAGACTTGAATACTTTATTCAAATTTTTTAAGAAGATAAAATGGCAAGCGATATCTGAGGCAATACTAAATATTGGTATAAGACAGATCTTACTTTTTTATGCAATCTTTGTAGCAGTAGGTTTCCTGATTAATAAATTAGTTCCATCCTCGGTGATAATTAGCCTGTTTAGCAGCGAGAATATTTTTGCGGTACCGCTTGCCGCTCTGATTGGTTTGCCTATCTATATCAGTGGCGAAGCTTCAATTCCACTGATCAAATCACTAATGTCAGCCGGTGCCAGCAGTGGATCAATGCTGGCATTTTTGATTACCGGACCGGGAACAAGTGCCTGGGTCGTGGCAGGGATCACGACAATTATGAAACGACGGGCTATTTTTCTATATGTGTTCTTTATCCTATTAGGTGGGATCATCATGGGTTATTTGTATGATCTACTGCTGAATATTGGATTGTAAATATGCACTTTTAAAAGTAGCAAAAACGATAGAATTGAAATCCAATTGCTTCAAATCTGTTCTCATTTTAATTTTTACCATAATAGGTTAAAGATGGCAAATACAAAGATCAAAATTTTACCGCTAATCACTAAAACAGAACCTTTAACCATCTAAGAAAACCCGATTAAAACTGAATGATGTCCGAAATGAGTATTTATATCTGAGCTATCGAAATTCTTTTCCCAATTCAGGCTTCAGATAGAATCTAATTTTTCAGATTAACGGCGGTGAGAACCTGTTGATTGGTTACTTTTTCCCGACAATCAAAGCTGGAATCTGGTTCTAATGATCAAAAAAGCCTCTCCAAGGTTTTGAATAAAACCATAGGTCGAAATGCCATTTTGACCAGGCGATTTAGCAAATCACTCTACAGTATTGCAGAACAGTTCATACAACTATTTATTCTCCAAAAAAATCATTATACTATCTCCGTGAAAGA